>JAAUSC010000387.1 GCA_012031965.1 Scytonema sp. RU_4_4 | reverse complement strand
CCAGAAGATTAACAGCAAAACTGACTAAGAAGAACACAGAACGGGCTACGCCCCGCTACGCCCCGCTACGTCTAACAGATTTTTTTGAGAACAACTCATGGGCAGAAATTCCAGCAGAAATTCAAAAATTGTAATAGTAGGTATTCTGGCTTTGGCGATCGCCTCTTGTTCCTCTGAAGGTGAACAATCTAGTCATCCTACCCCTAACGATATACAAGTCGCAAGCCAGCCCTTCAAGAACCCAGTGCTCTCTGTTCACAAACAAGTCATGAATCAACCCTTTCATAACCCAGCGGTGCTGACCAAGCAGACTCCACCAATAGTGAGCCAAACAACTGCTAACTTGATTCAACCAACAGATTCTACAAAACGGATAGGTCTGGTATCAAAAGGTCGGAATGACCCGTTTGCAAAAATTGTGGTTCCTTATTCTATAAAAGTCACGAAGCCAGCTACACAGGCAAAACCTGTTTCTAAGTTAGCTCCTCTGGGCGCAGCTAAGAGTAAACGGCACAGTGTGATAATTACTATAAGTAGAAAACCTTTCAACGAACAAAAGCTAAATCAACAAAAATACAGAATTAACAAAAAAGCGATTGCGTGGAGCACAGCGCCCCAAAGGGTTATTGGGCAAGGTTCAGCGCCGCAAGTGACAAGCGCATCAACAAAAGTCAAACCCAACCGTACCTTGACTCGTGTGTTGCCAAAAGTCTTACCGCAAGCTATCCCTAACCCTGCCTTAACATCTGTAACACCACCACAAGCAGAGTTAGCCAAAGCAATTTTTGTGTCTGGTGTTGTTCTTATTGGTAAAGAACCCCAAGCAATTATCAAAGTACCATTAGAACCAACAAGTCAGTATGTACACGCAGGACAACAGCTAGTAAATGGAGTGCTGGTTAAACGTATTGAAATGAATGAAGGCTCCGAACCTGTCGTCATTCTGGAACAATATGGTATTGAAGTTACCAAAATGGTGGGGCAAGAAAAAGAACCTGTTACCCAAACGCCACCAACTGCTTCTGGGGAAAATCCTGTTTCTTTAACAGCACCACCCCAAAATTCTGTTCCAGATGGAGATACTTAAAAATGGAGACAAAAGAAAGAATTGAATTTGCTGGTTTACCTTTAGCAGTCTATCGAGAGATAGCAGCTCATTTGCGTCAAGTAGAAGGGGTAGAAGTGAGTTTCATTCCCCAAACCTCTCAACAATTTGATTACAATCAGAGCCAAATTGCTGGTTTATGGATTGAGTACGCCCCTAACTGTGGCGCACAAAGTCAGCAACGGGTACAGCAAATTTTGACTTACTATCGCAGTTGCTACGTTGCTTGACAAATTGTCACAAGAAAATTTAGTAAATATGCTTATATTTAAGAATTTTTGGGTTGAGGTTTCTTCACCCAACAATTCGATTTTTTTGTTGAGATGCGCTCCGCCAGCAGCTTGCTACACGTAATGCCAATAATGTCAGTGTTTGAATGACAACAACATAATCAGGTGATGAATTTTCACAATACTGAGTTAAACTGGCAAGCAAGATAATCCACCTAAGTCTAACGAGAGCGGCTCCACAGTCTGGACATCACTCAACATGGAACACTGGCAATTTCTGATACAGAAACAGGGCGATCGCTCTTGGATTCCTATAGAATCGCCAAATATAGAAATTGTAGAAGGTCGGTATAGAGTTTTAGCTCGCTCTGACCTTACTAATACAGATTTGGAAGTGCGGATCACCCACAGTTCAACTATTGAGCTTCCATCGCAGCGGCGAATTCAAAGGCGATCGCGTCGTACAAATTCTGAAGGCTTACTAGTCGTTCTTCCTTTTACTTATCTGAAGCCAGGAGTTTGGGAGTTATGTTGTTCCAGTGACTTGATGTCCCACTTTGTCAGTCAACCTTGGCAACATTGTGTTGAGTTGGAAGTCTTACCTAAAGTCGCTATAGAGGCGAGACGAGAGGAAGAATTTCCTGTCTTTACAGATGAGTTGCTTAAAGAAGAAGATATTATTGAGCAGCCGATTTGCCCAGTTTGGCTTAAAGCTGAGAAAGCAGAGCAGATTTTACAAAACTTAATAGAAATTGCTTTACCTGATTCTGAATTACCGATCAAAGATAACAAACCGATTGAGGATTTTCAGGTTCAGACGCCAGAACCACTGCTAGTGTTGAAACTTCAAGAAAAAATTTACACTGCTTGTTGGGGGGAAACTCTCACGATTAATGGGCGTGTGGAGCAAAAAGAAACGACGGATTTAGATCTCAGCCTGATATCAAATTATGAAAGAATCTACGGAGGAGAAATCAGAATAGAACTGCGCTCACCCCAAGATTCTAAAATTATTAGACGAGTGCGGCAATCTTTGCCAGAAAAGTTAATCCCATTTCATCTCAGATGTTCTATACAGGTTCCAGCAGATTGTGAATCCAAGCTCATTTTGGGAGAAATTAGTTTACATGGCGTCCTTACGATTGATGGTAACACCACACTATTAACTAACCAGTTTTTCACAATTACAGCAGATGTCACAGAATTACTGGCAATAATCAGCGCTGTCGCTAAAAAAAATGAATCAGATACGCTAGAAAACCAGCCAGTATCCTCTGCACCACTGTTTTCTTCAGAAGCCAAAAAACTATCCACACCTCTAGATTTGAAACTTTTTAATTTAGTCAAAACCCCAAAAAAAGCTCAATCTCTTCTTCTGCTGCAAGCATCTTCCAATAAATCTCTACCGCCGAAAATGAATCCGCGATCGCGTCGTAAGTCAGCAGCGATTTCACCTCAATTACCAAGGTTTGTTCAGTCCCAAAATCGGATGATAAGTCCTGCTGCTGTTTGGGAACCTTCTTCTGAGTTGGACTCAGACAGGGATGAATTCACTGTTAGTGCTGTTAGTCAAGTCATCAGCAATACGACTTTTCCCCACTTGAGACGACTAAAAGCATCCCAGGATGAAACAGAAGATATCACGCCCGATTATGAGCCTGTTGAGTGCCAAGAGCATACAACTGAAATTCAGAATGAGGATGCTGCTCAATCAGTTGTAGAAGAAACACAATTTCAGAATGAATCTTTTCATGAAGATGCAGCGCAATTAGCCAAAGACGATGCGCTACCTCAAGATGCATCGTTTGTCAAATTAGTGATTCCCGATCATTCACAATTCATCACGACAGGTAGCCCCAACATATCTCCCTTGATTAGAAGGTGGATGCATACTCAAGGATACTCCTTGCCTGAACCCATTAATCTGCAAAAAGACTACGATACCTCCTATATTGTCGCCAGTAAAGATCAGGTGTTTGATGAGGTTAACAAGGGGACTAGGGGACTAGGGGACAAGGGGACAAGGGGACAAGGGGACAAGGGGATTAGGGGA
>JAAUSC010000166.1 GCA_012031965.1 Scytonema sp. RU_4_4 | reverse complement strand
GAGTATGTTCCACCAAGAATGCCAAGATAGAGTCAGAAATAGGTGGGAGTTTATAGGCATCGGCGCGTTTTTTAATAATTTTCGTAACGCTCCAAGGTGTTAGGTGGCATGACAATGAAAATATCATCAAATCTGCCTGCACGAAATAGTTCTGATGGCAATGCAGTTCTATCATTAGAAGTGGCAATGAAAAAAATAGGATATTTATGGTCATTTAACCACGAGAGAAACGTACCAAATTGCCGCGTACTGACTCCAGAACTATCACCACCAACACCAGCAAAAGCTTTTTCAATCTCATCCATAAATAAGATATTTGGGGCGGAAGCTTCAATTGCGCGTAATGCTTGAAATGTATTACTCTCTGATTCACCGATCCATTTTGATTGCAAGCGTGATATTTCAAAATTAATTTGTGGTACTCGCCATTCTTGAGCGATCGCCCTAGCAATAAAAGTTTTTCCGCATCCAGGAAAGCCTTCTAATAAAATGGCACGCGGACGCATTTCTGGGTTTGTATCTTGCTCAAACCAATGCTGACGGCTTTCAATCCAAGTTTTAACGCCTTGGAGTCCGCCAACTTCCATCAATCCTTGACCTTGTGGTGCAAAATATTCTAAAACGCCTGTTTTGCGAATTTCTTGTTTCTTCACTTCTAGCAGCAATTGCCCAGCTTCCTCCGGTTTTAACCAGAGGTTTCTAGCAGTAATTAACTTAGCTGTTTGCAGTACTGCTTGTAATGGCATACCCTGAGCTTGTTCTGATAAACGTATAGCATCAAATTCATTCAGACTATATTTACTAACAGCAACGCTAAATATATCTTGATGTAGTTCTGCACCAATAGGTAAAGGTAAATCTAGAAGATGAAGGCTATTACGAAGAATCGCTGGAATTGCCCAATCTGAACCCACAACAATCAAAGTCATACGTGGGCGGGGTCGTTTTTGCTCTATAGCAATGATTAATTCTTTGAGTTTGCGGGCTGTGAGATGGCAATTAGGCTCTATCAGAGTTGACCAGTCTGGCAGAATATAAGTGTATTGATTATCTGTATTTTTGCCACCTTGGTCTTTTAATCGCCTCTGTAGGAAATTGAGAGCTTCAACAATAGGCTCAGCATTGGGTTCAGGAGCAGAACCTGTACTTTCCCAGGAGTCTTCTGATACTAGCCTTCGGAAGCCATCAATACTACTCCAACGTGCGAGTTCGCCATCTTTGAGGTTTAATTTTGAAATGAGCGCTTGATGAGCTGCGATCGCACAATTTATTGCTCGACTCTCTTCCGCTGAACGCAGAAATATTAAGGGATATTGCGCTTGCAACAACTCTTGCAGTTCCCATAGACATTTATCGTATGGAAGTTCCATATCATCACCTAGGTGTTAAAAATCGCCTGTGTTCTTTGTTGATATATTTTCTTTTTCTTCTTTTGGTTCTTGTGTCTTTTTTACAGGATTTTTTCGTCGAGGAAATTTACTAGGGATAGTGCTTTCTGGGTTATCTATTTCCGTGACACCAGTCTCTTGATGAATAGGAATAACTTCTGATGAAAGTTCCAAGCGAAGAGTTGTGCGATGCAGTCCCTCTTTAATGTCTCGTATCCACTCATGAATGACCTGATTTAATTGTGCTTCACTTATTTTTCGAGCCGTTTTTAACTGTAAGCTGGTTTGCAAGTTAGACCGATTTTCTTCTAATCCAAAATAGTCTTCTGGATAATCCTCAAAAGCACCGATAAGTTGAACTGAATAAGAGATTTCTTTATTTCCATAATTTAGTACGATGACTACAATAGTATACTCAGCCATATTTTCATTGTTTATAAATAGCTTTGGGCTTGCTGTTTTAATCGCCGACTCCACAACATAAAAGAAAATACTCCCACCAGCCCAAGTAAAGTTGTCAATGTTAGTATGCGTAGGCGTTCCTGTCCAGACAGAGAATTATAGACAAAATTGCTCATGCGAATATCTATCGGTTTAGAAGTCACATTATTCAGTCCGGGAAAAGAGGAAGTCACTCGCACAGTTGTTTGATGACGTGTGGCTCTATCTGCTCCTGGCTGGCGGTATATTATTTCATACTCCCGTAGAGTTGTGAGAAAGTCAGTCAAACTTTTGGCGACTTCATCAGCATTAGCGGAGAGTTTGTAAATACCTCCTGTAGCTGTAGCAATGTCTTTGAGATGAGGCTCATCAATGAGAAATTCACGAATATCTTCATTGGGTAAGCGACAATGCTGACTCACACTATTTGGTGTCAGCTGATCGTTGGGAATAAACTCAGAACAGTTGGCGCGATCGCTTAGTTGGCGCAAGGATTCACCATATCCTAATGTATGAACTGTGACTTGGGGAGATTGTTTGAGAAAGCCTTGTAGATTTTGAAACTGCGGCTCGCTCGTTGCATCGTAGCCATCTGATAGTAAAATAACTGCAAGTCGTGGCTGCGGTGTATTTTCTGGATTTACATGACTAACGACTTGTGAAAATTGATTTCGCAAATAACTTGTAGCAGCTACCAGTGGTTGAGAAAGATTAGTTGATGCACAAACTGACACACCGGACAATTCTTTGAGTTTATTTTTTAATGTCTCATCTTTGGTTTTTAAAAACGGAGAGTCATTAGCAATTGTTTCCTGACCTACTTCATATAGATGATTGCAGTTGTGACCACCCCGATATCCAAAAGGAACAAGAGATATTTTGATAGGAATGTTTTGCTTTTTAGCTGTGTCGATAAATGTTTCTATGGCTGAAATTGCTCCACTGAGTTTCTGATTTTTATTTGAATCTGGACGCCGCATACTGCCACTCATATCTAGTAGTATGGCGACATAAGCAGTGTCAGGTTGAGATTGCCTTTCTGGTGGTAATAAGTCGAACTTAATAGTCGCAGGCTTTATAGACTTACCATGCTTATCTGTTGTTTGAATATGAAAATTCTGTCGTGTCAAACCTTGAATTGGGACATTATCATTGTCGATTACTCTGACTTTTAGATTCACGAGATTATTTTTAACACTATAGCGATAAATATCGACAGTGCTTGCCATTGTCGGGAATGGTAACAAGCCTAGTAAAGTAACTAGTGCAGTCAACCTAAGCTTCTGGATCAAGGAATCTATCATAAAACACAAAGCGATAATATTTGTCTTCATCAAGAGCATGAAAAAGTGTCAAAATTTGGTTGTGGCGCAAAGTTACTAATTTACCACCAACAGCTAAACGCTTGGATTGAAGTTGTACGGCTCCTTCAGTAAGACAAGAAAGAGTCACATTGCGCTCATTAACTTCTAAAGATGCAGCTTCCAAAGGAAGGTCAGGAATCACTATATCTGCATCAAGAGAGGAGCCAACAAGAATTTGTTTTTTAATTTGTCTTTTCGTGATTGCAGGTAATTGAATAGATAAACCTTCTTCTATGAACTTGTAGTCATCAAGAGTCACGAAGCGAAGATCAGGATTCTTGAGGTAAGGGCGAATGCGTTCTGTATCGTCATAGCTGGGGTCAATCGCCTCAAAGCCCTCACCCGCACGCAAAGCCACCTGATAAGTTGGAGAAGTTGCAAAACCGAGAGACAGACCAAGCGCAAGTCCCAAAATTAAAAATCCCAACGGATCTTCATATCCTCCGAGTTCCAAAACACCGCGAAGAATTTCCACCCCTACTGCTGCTAAAAAGCCTGCTTCCAGTCCATACAAAGCCCCTTTTCTCAGGCGTTGCATTGCTTTACGGGTTTTTCCTTCTACACTTCTAAGCCGCCAACTGACTCCCTCACCCAAACCTGTGAAAAAACCTATGAGACTCCAAGAAATAATCCTCACACTCCAAGCAGGTACCCCAGTCTGATAAAGTACTCCAGTCAAAGCAGAAGCCACTAAACCAGCAACAGCACCCATCCCCAGTGCAGCCCACAAGTAAGGTGGGAGTACACGTCTATTAGCTTTGTAGCGAGTAGGGTTACTCAAAAAGATTTCTGTGACTACCATTGCCACAACTAAGCTAGCTGCTACAATCGGCAGTAAAATTAAGTCTGGATTAAAAGGCAGGGATTTACTACTAAAAAATTCTCTCAAATCAATCAAAAATATTTGACTGAAGCTCCAAGCAATGAGAGCAGAAACCATGCCAGATATGGCGTAGAAATAAAATCTCATTTTGGCACCATGATATCAATTTTATTATTTTTTACTTACTCTTCTGTTCTAGAGGTTGTAGAAAGTGTTCTTGCACCGATATATACGTTATCGCTGACATACCTAGTATCATGACAGTCAAGAAAAAAATGATTTCTAGATGTGATTTAATAAAAATTAAAACAGAAAATCTATGTCGTTGTACATCCTGCCTTATTTCATTTTTGATATCAGTTTCTTCTTCTTGAATGGTTGGAATAATTTGCACATAGTCTCGTTCAAAAATCTCGTTTGGTACTTTTCCCTGGCTCAATTGATAAAACAATGCGGACAATGGGTAGTTGTGCTTGTTTTCAAAAAGTCGAGCAAGCAGAGTATATTCTGAAAAATGATGCTCAAATTGATTATATTGTTGCTGAAATTCTTTAGCTTTCAAGTTTTCAATAACTTTCTGACAAAACTCATCATTTCCTTTAGTCTCTCTACGAATTAGCTGCTTCAGAAGTTCTCTAGCATAATACTTAAAATAGACATTCCAGATACTATCTGACTGTATTAACAGCCATTCAATATCTTGGTATTGTTCTAGTCTTAGAGAATCAGATTTACATTGCAGTAGCAAGTTAATAATCCCTGCTTTGATGCTAACTTCAATTGTGTCATTAATTGCAGAGATACTTTCTATTTTTTTTTGTAAATATAAAGAAGAAAATTGAAAAGAAACATTTCTCTGCTTTCGTAACCAGTATAACCATTCATGTATTCGTCTTTGACCAAAAATCACAAGTAATGCTATGTATCTAGCCTTAGCTAGACTAGAAGGTTCCTCCGTCATTTCCTCTTCTATAAGACTTTTCCAATTCCACTGATTAATCGGATATTTTTTAATGTATTGAGTTAATTGCTTTAAGTATTGTTCACGCTGAATACTATCAGTCTTGGCAATATTCAATAAGCACTTTTTGATTTCACCATAAGTTTTCTCATCAGGCTGCACCTTTTGAGGAACAGACTGTACAGATGGTTTATCATTAGGTGTAGCTTTTAATGACTTTTCACGTTGATGAATATTATTGACGATACAAGGGTAGATTTCATCAACGCAGTAAATGAGGTCAAATCTTTCTGGATACTCTAGACGCCTTACATTCCAAGCCCATGCGAGGGGGATATTATATTGCTTTTGTAGATGCAGTGCTAAGGAATGCAATTGACCACAGGTAAACTCGGTAGATTGGTTAGCTCTAAACGGGAAAGGATAGAGTTTTATCTCAGCTAACTTTTCTACTAATTGTGGATTTAATGGCTCACAGTTTTTGCTGTCAAAATTACCACTTAATTCTCTGACTGAATAACTGAGTTCGTTAGAATTATGAGTTTCTAAAAACTCAAATTTTGGTTTCCCAGCGTTCAACCACCACTTGAGTAAAACACCAATACCATCAATATTTTCTTCAGGTTTACTCAGCCAGAAGTATCGATAAACAACAAGCGGACGATTTTTATCATCTATTGCACCACTTGCTACTGCTAAGACAGAATATTCATCTATCTCTCTAGCTACCAGTGCATATTCTTGCTGTTGTAGTAGTTCACGGTTGATGAGATTGCTTCCTTCCACTTCGTTCCAGTCGCAATGACGGAATACCATGTTTGCCTGCAACTTGGTATGAGGAGGATAATTATCGTTAATACGAAAGTCACCACGATTTACGGCATCTTTTATTTTTTCTGGAACTGGGTGATGAAATCGTCCCACCTCGGAGCCAAAACCCCCTGAAACATACTTACCATTCTTTTGAGAAATATCGATAAGCTCTCTAGAAAACTCATAAATTTGTAAAGACATTGCTGATTTACTCCTCTATTTCTCGCAGTCGTCGGTCATCTTTACCTGTATGAAGCCAAAATATAGGTGCAAATAGACCAAAAGGTCGCCAAACGGAAGGGTTAGCAATGACACCATAAGTCCCGCCACTATCTCTAGCTTGCACTTTAACGTTAGGACTAGGAGGATTTCCTTTCATTCCAAAGCTTGAACAAAAAAAGTAATTAACAGAGCATCCCCAAGTTTTAGACCAAATTTTTAGCGTTTCCTTGGTTTGAGGAAATCTGAGATTAACAAACTTTTTCATGTCATGGCGATGAATCCAAACCTGAGCTTGTTCGGCTTTAGAGAAGACAGTTGCAATTCGATAGCTTTTGAGACTTTTGTTTCTACTGACAAAACGTTCATTTAATTCTAATTGTAACCGAGCAAAGGCTTGAGCATACAAACTATCTTCTCTAGATGTACCATCTATGAGGAGCAGTAATCCAGAAGAAATCGCACAGTCATCCAAATAATTTCTCATATTAATTCCCGAAGAGCCGCCACATAAATCTCTAATAATTTCACCTGCGTATTCCCGAAATGAGACTTGAAGCCTAATGTTTCTTTTTTGAAATAAAGCAGGTTTTCGTTCAATTAATAAAGTGTATCTCGGCAGAGTATTTCCATCTTCATCAGCACGGGTAGGAGCCATAGCCAAGCCATTTTCTAAGATGTCATTGGCTATAGCAACTAACTTGCCTGCATTTTCATCAAAAGGATGAACTGATTGAATCGGAGTGTCAAATCTGGCATTTGACCAACGAGCTAAAGATGCTAAGAATGCCGTTTTGCCCGCACTCCTAGGACCAATAATCCTGATATCAGCGCCTGGTAAATCTCGCGGTAATCTACTAAAGACGTGGGTCATTTAACACCTTACCTGTTGCTAGCCAATAAATTGGAGAAATTAGACCGAAAGGCTGCCATTTTTCAGGATCTCTTAGAAAGGCGGTAGAATCTGCTGAACTTCCATCATCTGAAATATAGCGATTCGGTCTTGGATCAAAATCATTATGCTGAGCGTTAAGAACCCCAAAGGATGAACAAGCGAAAAATTTTAATTTATTGGTATGAGGTGGAAATTTACTTCTGAGAAAATCGTAAGTTTCAGGTAATCTCACTTTGAATAAATCTTCCTCTGGTTCTAAGCGACAGGGCCAAATCTCACCACGTTCACATTTTGACAGGACAACGGCAAGCCTTAATTTTTTAATTTCTTTGTTTACCTGCTCTCTCTCAGAAATTTCCCTATACAGCTTTTCAAAAGCTGGTTTGTAAAGGAGCTTATCGTGACTAGCTTGCCAATCAGTCAACATAATCATCCAGCTTAGATTAGTAAATAACTCGTTGATGTAGACTTGTGCTTGAGTCCATCTATGCTCAAAGCTAAGGTCTTCAAATATTTCCCCGGCAAAATCTTTAAAGATGATTTCTAATGTGGGACATAATTCCCTCACTTTTGGTAATTCAATGCGCAAAGGGTAATAAGGCAAATCAATCACGTCTCCTTTTTTGGTACCAGCCAGTTTGGCACCTTTTTTGAGAATATCTTCTGCCAAGTGTGTTAATTTTTCTGTAGAAGAAGCTTTGTTATAACTCACATCTACTAATCCGAATTTATCTTTGATGTCTTTTTTGTGCGGAAAATAGAAAAGAGTGGACAGATAAGTGGTCTTCCCTGAAGCACGAGGACCGAGTAGAGTGATTGCTGTTGTTTTGATATGAGGAGCCATGTTCAAATGGTTTTGAAATGTAGCGGGTTAAGTTCACAATCTGTTACTAATATTTCTTGAAGAGATATTACGAATTCGCTAAAAAAGCTCCCAAATAGATCCAGGGAAGTTCTAACAAAGACTGATTATCTGTTGTCGTAATAAAAAATTGCAATGTGGCTCTGTTGGAAGCGTTATAATCACGAATTAACTTCTCAGCCGCTAGAAAATATGTTTTACGAATATAGGTACTATATTCATAAAATAACGATGTCTTTAATTTGTGATAGTGCCATTTTTTCCCTTCTACTTGAATCTCGCAAAATGTGTCTGCTCGATGGATACAGATAAGAATATGTTCTACTTGGGAGCAATTTTGTTTCAAGAATTCTAGCCATGTTTTGAATCTATTGAGCCAAGCATTTGTTGTTGGCAATTCATCAATCACAGTCCGCTCATCTAAGTACTGTGTTTGCACTATGTCACGATGAGGAGGTAGCAGTAAAATGACCCCTTGACTTTCATTTATTTGTAGCTGGATGTCTTGCTAAGCGTGAATATGGTTTACTTTCCAATCTCTGTTGGAAAATGCTTCACCAGGTGTGTCAATCCATAAAACCTGAATCTGCCTTTCACCAGATGGTAAGCTGACATTAATTAGCAAGCTTTCTAGAGTCATCTGGGATGTACCTGCTATCTTTTTATCTGCGTTGAAGCGTTTTGCTACTAAACTTTCGGCATTGCTAACAACCTTAACGTGATTTGTTCCTGAATTAGCTAAGGCTACGGTGAAGCTAGTCTTACCCACGCTGCGATCGCCTATTACCACTACACTCATTAACCACCTACCCTTGTATGGGAAATCCTGTATAAACTATTTGTTCTGAACTCACCGTCCACTCTTGACGGGGTATATTGACCAAATCCCCAGCCGTCATTTTTCCTGACAAAAAATGTAATTTTTGATTTTTGGAACCGCGCAGCACCAAATTCTCTGCCTGTGCTTCCACATATGGTCCGTCGATGAGCAAATCGACATGTTCAAGCAACTCAAATGTGCCTGGTATATTTGCGACTTTTAAATGTTCTAAATAATATCCAGTCCAGCACACCACTGTCTTAAGCGCTGCTTGCACACGTTTTGCTAAGTCCGCCAGCGCTACCGCTTGGGCGAAAGGTTCTCCACCCGAGAACGAAACTCCCGCCAAATCCGGCATTTGTTCAAAAACTTGCCATACTTGGTCTACAGTCACAATTCGATTTACCTTAAATTCCAAGTATTCGGAATTTTGACACCCCGGACAACGAAAGGGACAGCCTTGCAACCACAAAACCAATCTAGCTCCAGGTCCGTTAGCGCGAGAACGGGGTAGCCATGATGCTACATTTAATAGTGGTGATGTCGTCATATCTAATACCCCTGTTTTTCTAGATGGCGTTGAGATGACCGAGATTGAGAAGATTGCTTTTGAGGAGGAGCAGAATACAAATGTCGCCATTCCTCTGGAACTTCCTCACCATCCCAACCAGTCCACTCCAACTGATACCCTTGTTCTTGAAAGATTTGCAATGCTTCTACAGTGCGTTCAGCACAGGATTCTGTCTCTTCCGGTGGACCAAACAAATCTATTTGTTCTCCGCTAAAGTTCAGACGAATTTGCGTGTTTACACTTTCGTGAGTTGCGACTTAAATGACAACATCACCATTGTCAACACCTAAAATACGGGCATCATAACCAACTTCCATCCAGGAATTAACCAAGTTAAGAGCAGCTTCCTGAATTTGCTCAGCTTGCGTCTCTAAGTCGCTCAGTTCAGAGTGTATCTGCTGTAAATCTGTCTCTGCTAGTTGCAGCCAATTAGCATGAGCATGGTTAATACGCGATCGCAAGTCTTGGATGAGCGCTTGCGGTAGTTGAGCACGCAAACCATCCAGCCGTTCTTGCAAGTATTCAATCTGAGCCGTCCACTGGGCTTGTAACTGCTGCATCTGTTGAATACGCTCATCATCCAACGCTTGCAAATAAGTCTCTGCTGTTGCTAAGTCATGAGTACTCAACGCTTGCTCAACTCTCTCAATTGCTTGTCTGACAGTTTGAGCGTCCATCACTTGCTTGTCAGTCAGTGCTAAATACTCAGCTTTGATTTTGGGCAAACGAGATTTTAGATCTTCTAGTTGATTTTGAATATCTTTTGCAACTACATTTTGGATTGATGCTTTTATCTTTTGCAGCTGCACAACAGCCTTACTTTCACTGACACGCGAACCAATGCTCGCTCGGATTTGAGAAATCCTCTGTTGAATGGCTACCTCACGTTGCATAGCTGCTGCGCGTTCGCGGCGTTGTCGTTCCTGGTATGCTTGCAGTGGCGCGCCAATTAAATCTCCTAACTCTGCTACAGGTAAAACACCTGCTGTAACAGTCATTGTCTTGTTTCCACTCATGCTCTTCCTCCATGAAAAGGATTCACTCATTTGCAGATTCTTTTGCCAACGCATAACTAATCAGCACAGAAGATGCTACTCTCCGTTCTTCTCATATCTCCTGTAATTGAGAACTTATGCAAAAATTTGATTTCTATTTGGTTTCAGTTTGTTTAGAGAAACTTGTGCGTTCTTGTTACAAATCTTTACTAACTTGACTAGTACAGATCGGCAGAAGTAAACCACCCATTGAAAATGTCACCAAACCCTTGCCAAATTCCGAATTCCAAATTCCAAATTCCGAATTCCAAATTCCAAATTCCAAATTCCTCTAAGGTTGCAACAAATATCAAAATTGAACTGATAAATAAAAAAGGAGCATGACTTAACGGTTTACCGCAGCCTGGGAATTTTTAAGGAAGGAGGCGCATGACGATTATCTGGAAGTTTTCCACCCACGCCAAAATTAACGATAGTAACGGGCTTTCAATTACTTGGAAGTGCGATAAGCCGGAGGCTTGACGCTACGCGTATCGCGAATTAGAAAACAACATCATGACTTTGCTTCAGTCAGATCCCAACGTCAACGAAAGATTTTTGGCGCAGCACTTTTATAACAATCTTCACTCTTCACCACTAGCGCTCAAGCATATGTCGGCTTACTTAGAAAAGTTCGGCTACGATGCTGCTAATAGAGTTCACAGACAGTTAAGTAGGTTCCAGCAATACAATCAACTGCTATACGAGAAACGTGATATCTTGCAGATGGCTTGGTTGTTCGCTAGCACTCCAGATAAATTTTTTAAAAACTTTAACCCTCAGTATCCATTGGAAAACTATGCCTGTAGAACAATGGAGTGCAAAATTAAGGAAGAGATTTTTCGCATACAGATGGGGCAAAGGCAGTTTTCGGACTGGGGGTTATTAAAGCACTGTACTCGAAAATCTCTACAACAAGCGCTGCAATCTCAAGGTTACACTCAGCCGCAGTTTGGCTGCTATCTGTTAGCTTACAACTGTTTTAAGGAAATTTACGCTCCTCAAAAACCAACAAGCAACCGTTCTCTGCAACCACCTACGGATACACAATTCCAAGAAATAACAAACCAATACAACCACCTCGTGCAGCAGTCGGTACCAGACACTCTTGACACAGTTCATCAAGAGAATATGAGACAATGGTTGTTAGAATGCATTCAGGCGTTAAGAAACTTTCGATCCACACACATTATCTCCCTTGATGCGCCTAAGAGTGAGGACGAACATTCTGCTCCCTTGTCCGAGATAACTCCCAATCCTGTCTCTGAGTCTCAGTGGGAGAAGATCATTGTGCAAGAATTGACTCCGCAGCTCATGGCTACTTTGTCAGAACTTCTGACACAATTAGACAGATATACTAACAACCACCTGCTACTGAGGTACGGTTTTAACTTAGACAACCGTTCAATTGCTCCTTTTTTCTTCGTTGATTCTACAACAATTAGTCGCCGCTGCAATAAAACGACGCAGGAATTACTTAGACAACTAACCCAATGGGCGCAAGAAGAGCTACATATTACGCCTGATTCAGAAAATCTTAAGGAAATAAATACTGTGCTAAAGCAGTGTCTGAATCAGTATTATCAAAGTTTCATTTTTCAGTCTGTGTTTCAGGAAGCATGGCAGCAGCTTGACTCAGAATGCCGACATATACTGTACCTACGCTATTTTAGGCGAATAGATGAAGCAGCTATTGCCCACAACTTGCAACTCTCTGAATTGGAAGTCACAAACGGACTAATCACGAGCACTCAACAGTTAACAGCTGCTGTTTGTCAATGGATTCTCAATCGTCTAACACCTCCCCCCGATTTCCTTAATCCACTTGCTGACAAAATTGCAATCTTTGTACAAACATTGATTGCAAATTATCCTGAACATGAATTTTAGATTACACGGAAGAGTAAAAATGTCAACTATTTTAGAAGCATTTACAACCATTAACCCAGAACAGACATGGTTAGAAGTCTCACCAGAACAGCTTGAGGAAACAATGCCATCACAGCAGGAATATTCTTATGATGTCGCTCGCTCAACTGCTTTCACCAACCGCTTGATTCTGAATGCTTTTGTTGATTGGTTCAATGCAGAATCAGGAATAGACGAGCAGTTAAAGGTGTGGCCAAGTCTTGATGCTTTACCCAGTATATGGGAAATCGTTAATGGTACAGCAATTCAACTGGGAGAAACCAGAGTTGTCCTGATACCAAGCCAGGAGATTGACATCAATGAATTTTGTGTGCCCGCTGAATGGGTAGATATTCCCAGTTGGGCTGCTGACTACTACTTGGCAGTGCAAGTCAGTCCCGAAGACTGCTGGTTGCGAATATGTGGATACACAACTCATAAAAAGTTGAAACAAGCGGGGCGATATGATACAATCAACCGCACTTACTCTTTAGAGCAAGAAGAATTAATTGAAGATTTAAATGTCATGTGGGTGGCGCGCTCCTTCGGTTGCGATCGCAAAGCAGCAATTAAGCCTTTGCCAAGTTTATCACAAGCACAAGCAGAAAACCTGTTAGCACAACTAAGTCAACGCTCTTGTTACTCTCCACGGTTGAAAGTGGATTTTGAACAGTGGGGAGCATTCATGGAAAATGAAAATTGGCGACAGCATCTGTACGAAAGAAGGATAGCTCAAGCTGTACCACCACAACCTGTATTGGTAAACTTGAGTCAATGGTTTAGCAATGTCTTTGAAGAATGTTGGCAGACTGTTGAAGATATCTTTGCTCCAACAGAACTCATTCCAGTTTTGTCGTCAAGAAATCCAGAGCCTGATAGAGAAAGTAAACTTAAGGCGATCGCCAGCATTATTCCCTTATTAAACCCTCATCATGAGGAATTGCTTCGTTGCCAAGCTGCAGGAGTCTTAGGAAAGATTGGTGTAGGAAGTCATGATGTCAGCATTGCTCTTACCGAATTATTGCACACAGCAAGAGATGAGAAAACTCGTTGGCAAGCGGCGATTAGTTTGGGAAAAGTAAACCCAAATCATCCAGAAGCTGGTCGTCAGAGAGCTAAATTGATTGACTTAGGGATACAATTAGGGGGTTATCCAGTCGCCCTGATTGTGACTGTCATGCCAAGAACTGATGGAAAAGTGAATGTTTTTCTGCAAGTCCAGCCAACTAAAGTTGAAACACTTCTACCACCAGGTATGAAACTCGGTTTGCTTTCTGAATCAGACGAAATGATTCGGGAAGTTGAAGCCAGAAAAAACGCTCTTGGGCAAGGTAAAGACGAGAGTATTCAACTAGTTTTTAGTTGTTCATCAGCAACTCATTTTCGAGTCAAAGTGACGTGGAACAATGTCAGCTTTACCGAGAGTTTTGTAATATAAACAAACATCAAACAGCAGTAAAATCAGGGACTTATTACACAATCTAGACATTACAAGTGCTACAGGGCAAATTCAGTTTGACGGCAAAGGAGACCGAATGCAGCCTAATAACAGTGACGATATTCAATTATTTCGTGTCGTGAAAAATGGTAACCAGTGTAGCTTTAAACGGTTTTAAATAGAGAAGCTTAGGGAATGAGGTTCAGGTAAAGAGTATTGTTTCTTCCTCACCCCAATCCTAAACAGCCGTCAACCCTACCTGAGCATGAAACTTCACTCAAGTAGGCGATCGCTTTGTGCAACTCCTACCGCGTAGCGCGTTCTGTTGTCCAACCTGCACATCCTCTGCTGGTCAACGGGACTCACTCAAAACAGAACTAAATACTCCCATAGCTTGTTTTAACTCCTTAGCTGTATCTGCTTCTTCTCGATAGGTTCGTACATAGTCCAAAGTCAATCCGAGAAATGGTACTAGGTAAGCAATAATCTTAAGAAAATGGGCAACATTGAAACTATTGTCAAAAAGCATTTTTGAGCCAAAAGCCATATGCAGCTGAGTGGCGACTTGGGGAATAACGCTAATAACCAGGGCGTGAGAGAACAAACTTGGATATTTGTAGTAAAAGCGAGGGAAAACAACAAGACCTGCAAAGATAAATAGTAGGAGTGGAGCAACGTCCCACGGACGAGTCACTATAGAGTTAGGAAATATGGTTTTGGGCAGAGTCGCGCTGTGGGCGCAGACAGATACAATCCAAAAAGCAATCACACCACAAACTAGACTTGCAAGCACCACTAAACTGATACCCCTCTTCCACTTTCCTGGCTGAGTGATCAAAAAAAAGCCTGTCCCACCAAGCATAATAAGAACATTGAAAAGTCGGCAGATTGCCCAAGTGAAAGGGATGAGATTCTGGTTATCTGCTACACCCTGAATTAATCTATCAGCCGCCAGAGTGTGAAATGCATCCATGCATCCAGAGCTAAAAAGTGCCACGCCAATGATGGGAGTGACGATATCAGCCTTCAGGTAGAAGTGTATCAAAGACAAAATAACAGCGAAGATGGCTGTACAGAAGGCACTCCATTCTAAAATGGTGTGCGTAAAGCTGCCAGATAAAGTGTAGTGCATAACATCGATGACTTTACCTTTAGTCATATTTGGCAGTGAGATATCCAAAGTCTGTGAGGGCGAGCCAAAATCTACTCCTAATAGATTTAGGAAGCTAGGCAGCATACAGATGACAACGACTGCCCAAACCCATTGAACAGGAATCCTACTAGTTCTTTTCATGGAAATTTCTTAGGTATCTCGCTGGTAATGGTAATAAATTACCAAAGTTCAATTAGAGCAGATATCGGGATTCTTTGACAATTTTTAGTAAAATAAGCAACAAATATGCTTTTGACACCCATATAACCTGATGTAAACTTACAACGCTAACAGGAAAAGTAAACCCGATATGCACCAACTTAAGAATTAGCAGATTGATCTGAATAAATTAAGTATTTATGTCACTATTTTTAGTGACTAAAATCACTCTATTTTATTGATTGCGAGTGATAAGATGCGAGCTATTTAAAGAAAGAAACTCCGTATTTTTACATATTTTGCAGGTAAAGCAATGTCAGATCATCGTCGATATAGTGAGCAAGGTCCAGCTCCTTCATGGAAGCTTGACAATTCTCGTATTGTTAAAGTGCTGAGAGTGCCCATTGTCTTAAAAGTGACAGCTTTAGCTATGACTATTGGCACACTTCCGTTCATGGCGGTTAAGACAGTGGCTGATAACCTTGCTAACCAATCAGTTAGTAAGGCAATAATGACTCAAGTTCAACAAACGAGGACTTCTGCTCTGGTAGACGAGGTACACCGAGTCATACCAGCAGCTCATTTACCGATTCTGGTCAATTCTCAGGTACGTCAGGTTAATACTCTTGAACAAAAGCAAGCAGTACTAAACCGCTACATAGAAGTTCTCCAGGAGTTTGACAACATTGTTGTAAAAATCGACAATGCGTACCGGCTGATGACCTACGTGCTTTGGAAAACACCAAAAAGTTTGCCAAACTTAAACAGGGAGGTTGTGCTTGTCGTAAATAAAGTCGCTGAATCTGCCAACCCACAAGACTTTCTCCCAAGATTGGTATTTCAGATTGGACTGATAGGATTTTTGCTAGTTGCGATCGCACTTTTTTAGCTCAATGGTGCATGCGTCCAATCATAAATACTACTACTGGGTTAAAAAAACTAGGTCTAGGAAAACTCAATACCTCCATTGATGTAGAAGAGGAAGAGGAACTTCCTTTTTTTAGGTCTCTAAAATTCATTTGATGGCAGACCAACTGAAG
>JAAUSC010000386.1 GCA_012031965.1 Scytonema sp. RU_4_4 | reverse complement strand
GCGAGATACCAACGTTGGCTATCTAGGCGTATTATCGCGTTGCCAGCATCATAATCTCATGTATCACGCTTAAAATCAATAAAGCCGTCCTACAAGGACGGGGCTCTAACCCCAAAATTTTCGGTAGGCAAGACGCCTGCCACACTTTTTGTCATCAAATATTAAGATTCAAATAGCCCTGCACTTCCTAAAATGCTATGACTACAACCACCGCTAAACGCTTTACCATTTCTGAATACGACCGTTTAGGAGAACTTGGATTTTTCAGTGAAAATGACCGAGTTGAGCTCATCAACGGAGAAATTATCCCAATGGTATCGAAAGGTAAACCACATTCTGTTTGCAGCACGCGTTTATTTCGAGAGTTATTCAAGCTTGTTGGAGAACGGGGAACACTACGAGGACAAGAACCAATTATTATCCCTGACTATAACGAACCTGAACCAGATAGAGTTATTGCACAAAATCGAGACGATGATTATCTCAGTGCTCATCCCAGTCCCGCTGACATATTACTGTTAATTGAGATTGCTGATTCTTCTTTAAAATATGACCAAGAGGTAAAATTACCGATTTACGCTGAAGCAGGTATTTCTCATTATTGGATATTTAATTTAGTAGATAATTGCCTAGAATGCTACAGCGAATATTATCAAGATTTGCAAGGAAAATTTGGTTATCGTAGAAAGTTAATTTTTCTGTCTAATGAATCAGTTAACATACCATGTTTTCCTGATTTGTCCTTAGATTTCTCAAAGGTTTTTCCCAAACTATTTTCCAAAGACTATACTAACTAAAATACTCAAAATTCTATCTACAGGGAGAATTTGAATTTTGCATGACTTATCACCCTCCCTTTAAAATCAAATCCTCCATCGCCAGCTGTAAATCCTTTGTCAAATCAGCAACCGCTTGCCTTGCACCTTGACGACTCGCCTTATAAGCTGGGTAGCGTTCAGAAACAGATATCGGCTCACCTATCGTTATTTTTACCTGTTGCTTGCCAAGATTTGGACGCTGCAAGAGATGACCACCTCTGATTTTAGTAACGATATCCCATATTAGTAATATTGTCTCAGCAAAGCGTTCTGCTGTGGGTTTTTCTCGCACGTATTTGCCTGTGACAGCAACGAAACTTTCCACTAGCCTCATATGCCACATTCGTAAATTTGCTTCTTCGGCAATGCGATCGCCTAAAGCACGTTCCAAAGAAGACAGTGCTTTGACATCCTTAAATTCTTCGCGAAAAATATAATTCCAGCCAGCCTGTTCTACGCGACGACAACGGTCATTGAAATTTCCTTTGGGTTGTAAATCAAAATACTGTTCTGCGACTTGTAATACCACATTTAACACAGCGTTCAGACGAGATGCTAACAGTTCATTGACATCCTTTGCTTCCTCTTGCACAGGCAGTTTTTGATGATAGAACCGCGTGTAAAACTCTTCCATCAAAGACAGTAAATGTTCGCCTAAACGAAACAAGCGTGGGTAGAGAGAGTCGAAAGTGCTGTGTTCTGAGTCGCTTTTTATGTCTACAGCCAAACCGCTAGCTGCTTCCAATTCACTCAAAAGCTTGGCAATACCACCCCAGGGAGCAGCAATGTAACTATATTTAATCCCAACTGGTACAATAAAAACCTGCTCATGTCGATTGTCCCTGTGTAAGTCTTCAGCACACCAAAAACCGAGTTGAGCAATACCGGGTTCCAATGGATTGACAATTTCTGAAAGACCATTCGTGGCTCCTTCTGGAGCAGCTCCCATAGGAAACTGACCATTGGCAAACAAATCACGCGCTGAACGTAACCCCGTCCAATCTGCCTTACCTCGTACGATAGGCGTACCACCCAAGCGTGAAGCAACCCAGCCAACGTAGGAACCAGCCCATAGAGGAATTCCACGGTCGTAGATAAAATGAGCATGAATTGGAGGCTGTAGCACTACACCCTTATGTCGTGCTAGCTTTGGCAAAATGTGAGAAAGCAAGTAGACCAAACAAAGTGGATCTTCTGCCTTGGGATGGCGAAATGCTATTAAAAAACGGATTTTGCCATCCTGAAACTGGTGATAGAGATCCAGCAAAACTTCTGCGTTGTCTGCTTCAATATGACTAATTGCCGTTTTCCAGTGTATTACGCTGGGTAAAAACAACTGGCAAAACCGTAAAAACCAGGGGTTTAGTGCTGGAGGGATAAATTCTAGGGGTGGCTGTGCTTGATAAACGACATCAGGCAAAGTGGTTTTCTCCTGAAATTGCGACTCTGGAGCGCGAATTTAGCGTAGGGTGGGCACTCTTTGCTCACCTTCCTCGGTTATTGGTGGGCAGCAAGCAGTGCCCACCCTACAATTTGAGGTTTTCAGCAATTCGCGCTCCAAAATCAAGTTGCAAGCGTTTATTTTAGACTGTAACTGATCAAATCAGTGAACAGTTAACAGTGATAACTGATAACTGATAATTGGTAACTGTTAAATAAAGATTATCGAATTTGGAAAGGGGACAAACGATGCGACTGTCACAAATGTTATTTCTTACACTGAGGGATGATCCAGCAGATGCTGAAATTCCCAGTCATAAACTTTTACTTCGTGCAGGATACATTCGTCGCATCGGTAGCGGTGTCTATGCTTATCTTCCGCTGATGTGGCGGGTACTGCAAAAAGTCTCTCAAATTGTTCGCGAAGAAATGAACGCTGCTGGTGGACAAGAATGTCTCTTACCCCAACTTCAACCTGCTGAGTTATGGAAGGAGTCTGGACGTTGGGACACCTATACCAAAGCTGAGGGTATCATGTTCGCCCTCAAAGACCGCCGCGACCAAGAACAAGCCCTAGGACCGACTCACGAGGAAGTCATTACAACAATTGCTCGTGATATGATTCGTTCTTACCGTCAGCTACCACAGCTGCTCTACCAAATTCAAACTAAGTTCCGCGATGAAATTCGTCCTCGTTTTGGTTTGATGCGCGGACGAGAATTCATCATGAAGGATGCCTACTCCTTCAATGTAGATGAAGAAAGTCTAGAAAAAACATATCAGGATATGCATATCGCCTACAGTAATATACTGCGGCGATCTGGTTTGGCTTTTCGTGCGGTGCAAGCTGACTCTGGTGCAATAGGTGGTTCTGCTTCTCAAGAATTTATGGTGTTAGCGGAAGCGGGCGAAGATGAAGTCCTCTACACTGAAGATGGGCAGTACGCAGCTAACGTGGAAAAGGCAGTTTCTTTACCACCTGATGCGCAACCCTCTGCATTTACCAATTACGAAAAACGAGAAACACCAGGGAGCCAGACAATTGAGAAAGTCTGTGAATTTTTGAAAATGTTCCCCCACTCAAGTTGTGAAAAATGTTCTTTACCAAACAACATTTGATAATGGGACATCAG
>JAAUSC010000385.1 GCA_012031965.1 Scytonema sp. RU_4_4 | reverse complement strand
CACAGAATAATTCTGTGCTTGGTTGACTTTTTCATCCTTATTATAAGGACTATGGGTCTTTTTTCTTAAGACATTTTTATGTATATTAGCTTATTGACAAAAGGTACACTGTCTCAACCTCTCAAATACACAGCCGAGAGATGTCTCTTAAATCAACTCGCCATAAGTTGTGGCGGCGCACTACGCCACAACTGATACAAGCGCGTCGCAGGCATTGTCAAATACAATATATCTCCACCACTCAGACTTGTTTTCAGTAAATCCCAGCCGTGAAGAGTTTGGGAATTCGTCTCTAAGTATAAAGGAACAAAGTCAGCAGACATGGCTACATCTTTCACCTGCTGACCACAAAAGGGTGTTCAGGTGTGATTAAGGTTGCGAAAGCGACCCAAAGACTATCTGCTGTAATGCCATTGCCGAGTATTTCTCCACCTAGTGCAGCAGCTGCAAACGCTGGGGCTGCAAGTTCAGCCGGACTCAGAACTGCCTCGAAGTCAAACACCTCTTGTGCGATACGGGCAAAATCGGGTTCTGCGTAATGGACTATCACTGGTACCTTAGGTGTCATGCCTTTTGCCTTGAGGGCAATTTCTAGGTTAGTCGCATCGTTACCTGTCACAGCAAGCACTGCAGCAGCAGAATCTAAATTGGCGACTTTGAGCGTTGCTGAGAAGCTAGCATCAGCATAAATGACGGGAATTCCTACTCCACGGGCAGTGTTGACATATTTGTTGTTGGAGTCGCGCTCAATGACGACGACTTCATGTCCGCTCGCAGAGAGTTGCTGAACAATTTTTATACCAATACCACTCAAGCCACAGACGATGTAGTGATGACGATGGGGGACTCGTGCTGCATCCCAAAATTGCTTGAAGCGGGTTCCCAACATAAAATCGTTGAGCAGTGCATACAATAGACCTATGACGGCAGCCCCAAACAGCATCATCAGAACAGTAAATAGTTTAATGCTGTCAGGAGCATTTTCTACCACTTTGTCATTACCACCGGCTCCTGTAATCATTCCTACTGCAAAATAGAGGGCATCGATAATAGAAATATTTGTATTAGTGGAAGTGTAGGTGAGTGTGGCAATCACAATAATGACAAAGAGTACAACAGTCATCGCTACCACTGATTCTGCGTGTTTCTTGAACTGGCGCAAATTGGTAAAGACTTTGAGTAGTTTTGCAATGAGTGATTTGCGGGTGGAACGAAAGCGCGGTTGGGTTCCAACGATTAGGCGATCGCCCACTTTTAACTCTTTTCCAGACAAAACCGCAGCGACCAAATCTATCTCACCCTTGACTGGCATATAGTAAATCAGCATCCGTGAACGATCGTTCCACAAATCACTCAGCTTTCGACCTAGCCACGGATGATTTTTATCTATATATTCTTCGTGGATAGGCCAAGTTTGTTTGAAGAGTTTGATTTGTCCAATTGCTTGGTTTCCCAAAGCTGCAAAGGTGAAGACGGGTGCTGCTAAACCTGCAACACTCATCGTTAAGTGGTTGGGGACAGCTTGATCTAGGCGATCGCCCAAATTGGTATTAAAAAAGCGATTAATAATCCGAATTCGCGGATTCAACACCCGCGCTTGCATCATAATTGACAGATTCACTTCATCATCAGGTCCAGCAATCACCAAAGTTTGCGCCTGCTGAATTCCCGCTGCTGTTAGGGTACTAGCTGCGTGTAAATTGCCGACAATCACATCTGGTTCTGATTCACCTGGAATGGGTTGATGATGAATGCCAACGACGAACGCCCCCTGTTGTCGCAGCAAACGAAAGACCTTATATCCGGTGCGACTTAATCCACAGACAATGATTCGAGGTTTCATGTAATGGCAGCATGACTTACAGGATAAAGCTGCATTCTTAAACATTTATTCCCATTGTTGCCTACTTATCTATGGTGGAACTGTAGCTGACAACACGATAAGTTCAAATTTGAGGGGACTTTTACAAGAATTTGAAGTCTTACCAAAGCAATTATTATAACTATTTAAGTATTGACAAACTTCACTCGTTTTTAACTTGTTTTCATGAGATCTCATACCATTGTCAATAAGTAATAATATGGAAAATTATTTAGGGAACTTTGTAAAAAACTTACAATCTAAGTGAAATTCCACATAATCTTTACATAAATCTTTCCAGAATACCGATAAAGTTCTGTTTAGGTTAATTTAATACCTAAACTTTGACCAAAATTAGGGTATGGGGGTACAGGGTGTAAGGGTGTAACTGGAGAAGAGAAGATTGTATTTTTGTACACCCCACGCAGGAGCAAGTGGGTTCAAGTCCCCACCAAAATCGTAGATTTGGTAGTCAACAATGAGTGGTTGGTTTAGACCCCACTCATTGTTGAGCTTACACCCCTAGTTGTTGACTCAATATCCAGCATCATTGCTTATCGTCGCTCTGCTCCGAAGGGTCTGGAGTGTAGGGTTTAGGGCGTGGGTTTTTCCTGCGCGAACCTACAGCATGTCTCCAGTATGGCTAAAATCGCCACCCTAGCTCCGTAGGGAGCGCTGCGCAAACGCTATCGGAGCGATTGGATTTAAAACCCCACCGTCAATGGGGGTGTCCACAATTGCTTGGGGTTTGAATCCCCATGCAAATTGACCCCCACACCCTACACCCTCCCCTTTACACCCTGTTCAATTTTCAATGACTTTAGCAGCGCTATCTTAACCTGTGATGATTGGAGGGAACTTGACTCAAGCAACGCGACTTTTTTGTCAATAGACCTCAGGATGCCATTCACAACTTTTCGACTTTTGCAAGAGGTCTAATCAAGCCGATAGCTAGAACATTTGCTTTTAGGAAATGAAAAATGTTGAATAAAAGCTGTATAACTATGGAAAAAAAACCAGCTTCTTTTCTTTTAACTCCATTGGAAATTCGTTCCATTACAGTAGTCATTCCAGCCCTCAACGAGGAAGGTAATCTTGAAAAACTGCTACTTTATTTGGAAGAAACTTTCCTGAAGCTGGGCTTTACTTTGCCAGTAGTCATCATTGATGATGGCAGTACAGATAGTAGTCCTGAAATTCTTGCTTGTCTAAGTAAAGAATATGAGTTTTTAAAAGTCATTCGTCATTCCCAGCGGCAAGGTGTAACCGGAGTCTGGAAGACAGCTTTAACACATGTCAAAACTGATTGGATATTTTGGGGACAAGCAGATTTAGAGTCTGATCCCCGGACTGATATCCCATTGCTGCTAAAAGCATGTGTTCCTGGCGTAGATGCAGTTGCAGGTTGGCGACAAAAGCGTGGTGACGGCAAAATTTTTGCTTCTAAATTTGCCAACCACGCTTGTCGTTTTTCCTTGGTTTAAAAATCCATGATATGAACTGGATTAAATTAGTCCGCCGTGATTTATTGGCTAATTTA
>JAAUSC010000165.1 GCA_012031965.1 Scytonema sp. RU_4_4 | reverse complement strand
TTGATACCTCCTTTGTTTGAAGTTGGAATTCACCAAACTTCCTATGAACAAGGTATTTTTATGTCATTTTGCACCCTTTAAGCGCCACCTCCAATATTTGTGCTGACCGGCCATAGTGCAGCTACTCTTTGTACTTTATTACCATTTTTTTAACTTCACATCTATCTTGAGGACTATATAAAAAATCAAATTATAATAACGATATCAAATTCCTATGGATAGTTATATGTGTCAATCAACATTTAATAGCTATATGACTAATCATTAGTGTTGATGTGAGAAAAAGCATAATTGGACGTTCTCTAAATTCGCAATTGCTATTAAAAGCTTATTGATTCGTTGAATATTGAAAACTGCTAAAATTGCTCTAATGCTCATAAATTTCAAGAGGGAGATGATCTGGGTCTTTAAAAAAGGTAAATTTCTTACCAGTCATTTCATCAATTCTAATATCTTCTACCTCTATATCCTTTGATTTTAAATAACTAACCGTTTGTTCAATGTCATCAATTTCAAAAGCCAAATGCCTTAAACCACAAGCCTCCGGACGACTCACTCTTTCAGGAGGATTAGGAAAAGAAAATAATTCAATTTGGTGATTTTCTCCCACCCGTAAATCTAATTTATAAGAATTTCTCTGAGCGCGGAAAGTTTCATCAATAATAGAAAAGCCTAATATTTCAGTATAAAACTTTTTCGAGCGCTCGTAATCAGAACAAATAATAGCTACATGATGAATTCCAGTAATTCTCATTTTCTTTTCTCTGCTTCCTTGGTGTCTTGGCGGTTCATCTATCATTAAGGGCAGGCTTTTTGCCTGCCCCACAAACTAAGAATCCTGCAAAACAGTTTTGGACACAATTCTGGTTTTCTTGCGATCGCTCTGGGATAACTCTTCACCAGCCTGTAGACGTGTTGCAGAAGTTTGCAACACCGTTGCTGCACTTTTATCTCCCATTTGCAACGCGGTTTTGGCAGCAGTTTGTAACATCGTTGCAGCACCAGCGCGATCGCCCTGTTGCAATTTTGCCTCTGCTAGTTGCGTTTGCCGATATTTGGCTAGTGCCAAAATGTGCTGCTGAACTTGAGGGTCAGGTGACGGTTGGTAGACTCGCACCACATTTGCCTCTACAGGGATATTTTCTGAAAGTAACCCTGTTTTATTTTCTGCTGGATCATCGTAGCGGACTTGCAACCTCGCGATAGTCTGTCTACCTTCTGGCAAGTGTCCTAAGTAAATATTTGCTAGAACAACCCGTTCCACATCCTTCATCAAATCTCCTAAGCGTACAGCAAAACGTCCATCAGCTTCTGGCTGCACTGGTAATTCTATTGTGTCTGGAGCAACTTGGGCAATAGGTTTTAGTTCTGCAAACCGTACATTAGGTACCAAAGAAAATAGTAGATAAGCATTCGTTAATCCTACTGTTTGAATACGGTTGAAAAGACGACTAAATTCATCTATTGCTTGTTCTGGTTGCTGAATGTAAGACAAAGTACCACTACCAGCATCAGCGATTTTTTCTAGAACATCCTGGTTCCAATTGTCCCCAAATCCTAATGTGTTCAAAGTCAAATTATAGCCAGCAGCTAATTGCGCGAATTTAAGACAGCGGTTATTGTCACCGTGTTCATTTTCACCGTCAGTTAAGAGAAAAACTTGAGAAATTGTTTCTTTTTTTCCCTTTGCCAATTCCTCTATACCCAAACGCAAACCTTCATCAATAGCAGTTCCACCATCAGCAGAAAGACGATTAATTTGCTGTTTAATTCGTTCAGGGTTTTCAATCGTTTGATTAGGGACTAAAACCTTTGCACGGTGATCAAAAACAACAATGCTCAGGCGATCCCCAGGATTTAGTTTATCAACAAGACGGATTGCTGCTTTTTTAACAATTTCTAAAGGTCGCCCACTCATCGAACCACTATGGTCGAGAACTAGGCATAAATTCAGTGGAATATTGCGAGCCAGATTTTCGGCGATCGCAGAAATGGAAATTCCCAACTGACGTTGACTGTTCAGTTGATTGACATCTAAGCTGCCATCATTGAGAGCAGGCTGCAACCTAACCTTCATAACCCCCCAAGATTCCTACACAGGCTATACATATTCATAAATAACTTCAAAGTACAGTATTCACACTTCGGAAAAATTATCCAACAATAACTTTAAAATAATGTTCCCAATAAAGTAGGCTAGGAAATAGGCAATAAAATACTTTTTTGTACTTTCTTTTATAGCCTAACCCCTTTGAGCCCCTACACTCTAGAGAGAAATCCACACCTCCAAGCGAGTAAGCATCGCGCTAGGATGTAGTACAGTTAACGGCATAAATTTAGGCAACAGTTGCTATGGAAAATTCCATCATCAAGGCTGTGCAAGCGTCTTACTACGGCGACAGCTCCTACCGTACACCGCCGCCGGATTTACCTTCTCTATTGTTAAAAGAACGTATCATATACTTGGGTTTGCCCTTAGTTTCACCGGATGAGTATAAGCAGCAACTGGGAGTAGATGTCACAGAACTTATTATTGCTCAGCTTCTGTACCTGCAGTATGAAGATCCAGACAAGCCCATTTCTATCTACATCAACTCCACGGGCACTTCTTGGTACACTGGTGATGCCATAGGTTCTGAAACAGAAGCTTTTGCCATCTGTGACACCATCAAATACATCAAGCCGCCGGTCAATACCATCTGTCTTGGTTACGCTATGGGTACAGCAGCAATGATTCTCTCTTCTGGAACGAAGGGATCTCGTGCTAGTCTACCGAATGCGACGATTGTTCTACACCAAGCAAAACGTGGTACTGGCTACGCTCAAGCAACAGATATTCAAATCCAAGCACAAGAGGTGCTAAAAAACAAGCAAATGATCCTGGATATTCTCTCACAGAATACAGGGCAGCCCGTGGAGAGAATCACCAAAGATATAGATCGCAAGCTCTACATGACACCCCAACAAGCTAAAGAATATGGCTTGATTGACCGGGTTTTAGAAAGCTCCAAAGAACTTCCTCAAGCATTAGCTGCTGCAATTCCTCGTTAAATTTTATTTTTCACCTTTTTCACTAAAAACAAGAGAATCTTATGCCGATTGGTATTCCTAGAGTCCCTTTCCGTTTCCCTGGAGATCCTTACACCCAGTGGATTAATATTTACGAACGCCTTGCTTTGGAACGCATTATTTTCCTAAGTGGAGAAGTGAGCGATGGCATGGCTAATGCTATCATTGCCAGACTGCTCTACATGGATTCGGAAGACCCAAGCAAAGATATCAGTATCTACATCAACTCCCCTGGAGGTTCGGTGACAGCAGGTCTTGCCATCTATGACACCATGCAGCACATCAAAGCAAATGTGGTCACAATCTGTGTAGGGATGGCAGCTTCTATGGGTTCATTCCTACTCGCAGCTGGGACCAAAGGCAAACGTCTTGCCTTGCCTAATACCCGAATTCTCATTCACCAACCTCTGGGCGGCGCTCAAGGTCAAGCGACCGATATTGAAATTGAAGCTAGGGAAATTCTGAGAATGCGACAGCAACTCAATGAAATGCTAGCTGCTCGCACAGGTCAACCTTTGGAAAAAATTCAAAAAGATACAGACCGTGATTTCTGGATGTCTGCTCAAGAGGCAAAGGAATACGGTTTGATTGATCGTGTGATTGAAGAACGTTAGTCGTAAAGGCAGATAAGGGAGATGAGGGTAGAGAGCGACGCGCAGCGTTCGCGAGTGCGACGAGCGCGAGTATTGAAGAAGTTATTTCTCCCCTTCCTCCCCTGCTCCCGAAGCTTCTTGTTAATAAAACTGTGAAGTACGAACTTTAAGTTAGAATTGAAGTCTTTATGATTTAAACTTCAGGCATTAAGCTAATAGCTGATAGCCGATACTAGCCATGCTGATAACTCAAGATGGATCTTGAAGATTGCTACCGTTTATTAGGTTTAAGGTCAGGAGCCTCTTTCGCCGACATCAAAGCGTCTTACCGCCGACTGGCGCAGCAATATCATCCTGATATCAATCCGGATGATATAAAGGCAAAAGAAAAGTTTATTGCCGTGACTGAGGCATACAAGCTGCTGTTGCAGGAAATCCCTCAACAGGAGACAGCACCGCCTTGTGATGACTTTCCAGTTGTTGAACCAACACAAGCAACGCGCTCAGGAACAGCAACAAAGGAAAAGCCACAAGAGAAACCAAAGCCGCCTAGTTTTTCGGAAATAGAACAGCGGTTGAAGTGGAGAACTTATCAGCAGTTGCAGCAGTTTTTGAAAGAAAGACGCTTCCCACAGGCGATATCTTTAGCGGAAGCTTTAGCACAACGTTTACCAGAAGATGCAGAAGTGCGTCAGTGGCAAGCTATTTCTTATCAACTTTGGGGACGAGCGCTGATTGCAGAAAAACAGCCTCTCAAAGCAAGAATTTATTTGAAAAAAGCCCTCAAAACAGACCCTTATAATAAGTCTTTGTGGCATGAGGTACAGCGCGATTTTCAGATGTTAGAGCATATGTTTTGAGGTTCTTTAATGATTTTTCGTATAGTAGTTTTTTGATAAAGTCGTTAGCTAGGGAAAGATAATGAACCTAGCAATTTACATTTTATCTTCATGTCTGGAATTACTATTACCGTTAAATTGTTTGCTGCTTACCAAGAAGCTTATGGCGTTTCAGAACTGGTACTGGAATTTCCTCCAGATACACCAGTTGTTGCAGTGCGCGATCGCCTGCTGGGCGAACATCCTGAACTAGCTCAATTGCGGGATATTACCCGCTTTGGGGTCAATTTGCAATTTGTTGAACTAGATACCATTCTGCAAAATGGCGATGAGGTGGTGTTAATTCCGCCAGTGAGTGGTGGCTGATACTATAGTAGCGATATTCCCCACTCAGTTCTGCGCTTACAAAGAAGCGCAGAGCCCCACAAGAGCCTCTAGTTAAATTTCCCAGTGAAAACTCGCTCTGCTGGTCCTGTCATATAAAGGCGTTGGTCGATTTCTGACCATTCTATCTCCAAAGGTCCTCCAGGAAGTTCCACCGTAGCTTTACGCTCGCACCTCAGAGTCAAGACACCCGCAACTAACGACGCACATGCACCCGTACCACAGGCTAAAGTCATACCAGCACCTCTTTCCCAAACCCGCATTTTCACGTAGTCAGGACGCACCACTTGAATAAATTCAGTATTTATGCGTTGAGGAAAAGCTGGGTGATGCTCAAACTGAGGACCAATGATTTCTAGAGGAATTGTTGCGACATCTTCTACAAAGGTGATGCAGTGAGGATTTCCCATACTGATGCAGGTGACATCCCAAGTTTTACCTGCCACTTCTAGCGGTTGATCAATCACTTTTTCGTTAGCTGGGTTCATAGTCGTGGGAATTTCACTAGCGAGTAGTCCGGGGATACCCATATCCACCTTAACTTGACCATCTGGCATGAGTTGCGGTGTCATCACACCAGCTAGAGTATGAATACGATATTGGTCGCTTTTTTTGGCTTCGCCCTCCAAATCAGCTAAAAAAGCAGCTAGACAGCGAATACCATTACCACACATTTCTGGTTCTGAACCATCGGAATTGAAAATTCGCATGGTGTAGTCAGTGCCATGTTCTCCAGGTAAGGCAAAAATGACACCATTTGCACCGATACCAAAGTGGCGATCGCACAATTGAATTGCTTGCTCTGGAGTCAAGACAGGCTTGGATGACGAGCGATTGTCAATCAATATGAAATCATTGCCCAGACCGTGATACTTGGTAAATTCTATTGCCATAGCCAAAACCCATGAACTATATTCGAGTTTCACTTGTCTTAGTGTATTGTCCTTTGTCAGTTGTTAGTTACGACTGACTCATGACTAATCCAACACACTATCCATTGGCAAAAACTCTTTGAGTGCTTCTGCTTCACCTGCTTTCACAACTGGAATAGATAGCGGTATTGTACTTTTTGGAACAAGCAACTGTACAAGTTGATTCAGAGAAGGTAAATTCCCACACAACAAAATTTGGTCGCGGACTTGCAACTCCTTGTTAGGATCGGGAAAGCGGATAAACTTACCATCTCTTCGCATTGCCTGCACCATAACCCCATATTTGTTGCGAATATCCAAATCTGCAAAGGTTTTTCCAATGACTGGACTATCAGTACTGATGGTAATCCACTGGCAAGCGCCATTTTCTTGCGGAATAGCAGCCTGACCTTTGGCGAATTCATCCAAAGCCGCCAATTCATCACCCGATCCGACCACTAAAAGGCGATCGCCTTCTTCCAACTTAGTTTGGACTGGAGGATAATCGATTTCCTCACCTCCTTGACGACGAATAGCCATCAAACTCACCCCTGTTAAGTAGCGCATATCCGCTTCATCTACGGTCATACCGATGAGGGGTGAACTAGATGGTAAAGAATACCAACGTTTATTCAGATCTTGAGTTGCTCGTTGTAAATCACGGGAAACCTCAGACGCAGATTGTTCTGGTCGCAGATCCAAATAATGACGATTGCGAATTTCCTGCATTTCTCGCTGCACCACAGCCGGTGACAAGCCCAAGTCAGTTAACATGTAAGCCGCCATTTCCAAACTAGCCTCAAACTCTGGTTGCACAACTTCCCGCGCTCCCAGTTGGTAAAGCACTTCAATATTTTTATCGTTGATAGCCCGAACAACGATATTTAAATCAGGAGACAATTCCAAAGCGCGTTTGAGGCAAAGACGGGTACTCATGGGATCAGGAAGTGCGATCGCCATTCCTCGCGCTGTGTCGACTCCAGCAGTTTCTAAAACGTAAAAACTCACGCAGTTACCATAAACATAAGGAACTCCAGCTTCGCGCAACTGCTGAATTCGACTTTCTGCCTGCTCAATCACGACGACAGGCAAATTGTGCTGTTGTAGCAATTTTACCAAATTACGTCCCACTCGCCCATAACCGCCGACGACCACATGGTCTTTCGTGGGCAGTTCTTCAGCAACTTCCAACGGCTTACCTTCTGTGCTGAAATAGGGCTTCAGCCAAGGCATTGATTCTATCCAGTTAAATACAATTGGAACTAAACGCAGCACGAAGGGTGTCAGCACTAATGTAACCGCTGTCGTTCCTAAAATTAGTAAATAGACTTGTCGAGAAACCAGCCCCAGCGCCTGTCCTTCACTGGCGAGAACAAAGGAAAATTCCCCAATTTGAGCCAGTCCCAACCCAACGATTAACGCTGTTTTCAAGGGATAGCGAAACAATTTTACCAATGGCGTGATAATTAAACATTTACCAATAAATACCAGCGCCACTAATCCTAGAATCAATTCCAGATTGTTCCACAAAAACACTGGGTCGATTAACATCCCAATGGACGCAAAAAATAAGCTAGCAAAAATATCTCGCAATGGCTCAACATATGTCAGGGTTTGATCAGCGTATTCCACTTCCGAAATCATCAAGCCAGCGACAAACGCTCCCATTTCAATAGAAAGCCCCAAAGACTCTGTCAGTAAGGCAATACCCAAACACAGTGCTACCACACCTAATAAAAATAATTCTCGACTTTCGGTACGGGCTAGTAGCCGCAACAGACGAGGGATAAGCCAAATCCCCGCAACAATGGCACCAGCAGCAAATAAACCAATCCGTAACAGCGCCAATAAAACAGCTATGACAAGTGTTTCTCCAGGTTCGTGAAGAGCGGGCAAAACTGCAATCATCAGTCCTAGCGCTAAATCCTGCACGACCAGAATTCCCAGCATCACCTGTCCGTGGGGCGTTTCCGTTTCATTACGCTCCATCAAACACTTGAGAACAACTGCTGTGGAAGACAAAGACAAAATTGCCCCTAAAAACATGCCTTTAGCTGGTAGATATGCCCAAGCTCCGGTCGCTCCACAGACCAAAACCGTGATGAGAATTGTCAGACCAATTTGTAGTCCTCCTCCCCCAAGGGCGATCGCCTGAACTTTTTTAAGTTCCGTGAAGGAAAACTCAACTCCTAAGGCAAATAGTAAAAAGGCGACTCCGAACTGAGCCAATGTTTCTACTTGAACCAATTCTTTAATGACTCCCAGTCCGGTTGGTCCAACGACCATCCCACCAATGAGATACCCTAATAAAATGGGTTGTCTTAAAAGCGCCGCCAAGAGTCCCCCACAGGCGGCTACAGCGAAAACTGAAACTAAATCAACTATTAACCTAAAATCTTCCTGCACAAGCTTATAAAAAAACTGTTAAGACCTATTAACCTCAGCATACAGAGTTTTTTATTCGTGTGGGGAGTATCTAAAGAACAGTTGCCAGGACTTTTAGAGATCACTGTATATCTGTTACTAATGTTCAAGCTTTTTGCCAAATGGAGTGCGAGCATCTTGCTCGCTTAAGCTGCTGCGCTTTTAATTTGCCATTATTTTGATCGAGTTAATCATTGAAACCCTCTTCTCTTCAGCATAGCTGCCGTCTGCCTTCTGCTTTGCTGTTGTGCATTTTTAATGCACAACAGCTTACTATGACAAGCGAGCAAGATGCTCGCACTACATCGAAGACTGGGAACTCCCTAGAATAGTAAGCTAGTCTGTTGAACAACAGAAGAATTGAGATTTGTACCACCTCTATGACTCTCGAATATCACGCTAGTCATTCTAAGAAGAAGTTCCTGGGTTTAGGTATTCCAGCTTTTAAAGCCAACCTCAGTGCAACCAGCGTTGTCCTTGGAATATTCGCTGCTTTACCCATTGCATTAGCAGCGCCTGCAAAAGCATTACAAGTACAAGTGAATCCAGCAACTCCAAAACTTGGCGATACCATATCAGTTGTGGTGAATCTAGATAATCCCGCAAATGGTAGCAATGTGACAGTCACTAATGGTGATGAGACTTATCCAGCATATGAAATAGCACCAAATCAGTATCGGGCTTTTATCCCCACGACGCCTTTGGAAAAAGCTGGAACCAGAACTCTTCAGGTTTCTGGCGAAGGTCAAGTACAGAATTTATCCATACAGGTACGCGATCGCAAATTTCCCGTACAGCGCATTAATCTACCCCCAGGAAAAGCAGGGGTGAAAGCCACAGAGTATGAACTCAACCGTGCAAAATCTTTCAGGGAGGTACGAACACCAGAAAAGTTTTGGGATGGTCCTTTTCTAGCACCCAATAAAGGGCGGCTAACAACAATGTATGGTGTACGTCGCTACTATAATGGTAAATTTGCGAATGACTACTACCATCGCGGCATTGATTATGCTGGCGCAGCTGGTTCGCCTGTTGTTGCTCCTGCTGCTGGACGAGTTGTCTTGGTAGGTAAGGTATCTCAAGGGTTCCGAGTTCATGGTAATGTTGTTGGGATTGACCACGGACAAGGAGTGGCTAGTATCTTTATGCATCTGAGTCGTATCAATGTCAAAGAGGGTGATTTTGTCAAACCTGGTGAATTAATTGGCGCAGTAGGTTCAACTGGCGCATCTACAGGACCGCATTTACACTGGGGACTTTATGTTAATGGAAAATCTGTTGACCCGGTACCCTGGAGAAATCAAGCAGTAAAATAGCAACTATTTGCATATTATTTGCTTACATATGGGCAAAATATATACGATTGATTGGTTGGTACCGTGCCCCCTTGCTTAGATGGCGAAAAAATGATGAGCATTATGAGTATTGAAAAAATTGTGGAACAAGCTGTCCAAGATGGTTATCTTACACCAGCAATGGAAGCAGAAGTTGGGCGAATCTGTGATAGTGGTAGCACACTCTCAATAGAAGAGTACATGGCATTGGATCAACTGATGGGGGCGCTATTGACTGGGGAAGTGGTGGCGGTACCGCGCAAACAATTTATCAACGTTATGGAAGAATTGGTACTGACAGAAGCGATATCCCGCATAGCGGAAATTGAGGTGACTAGCGAAAGTTCTCTGGATGTTGGGGATATTGCTGCTTACGCCCTCAACCGCTTACCACCTTTGTATGCTACGACAGAAGAAGGTGCTAACTATCAGCGCCAACGTGCCAAAAAAGAACTTCAAGAATTGATTGCTCAACAGGTCGGCGCAGCTATTATCCGAAACCTAGACCGACCCAATGATGATAGGACGCCAGTCGGAACTAAAAATACTGGCAATGAGGTTCTGCGCCAAGTCAGTACCTTACTCCAGGCATATGCACCCCATTTTGAGCAAAAATAAACTGACAATTAACAGTTAACTGTTAACAGTTAACTGTTAACTATTGACGTACTTCCACAGGTGTGCCTAAACTCACCTGCTTGTAAAGCAGACGCACATCGGGATTACGCATCCGCAAGCAACCGTGGGATATTGCACTACCTACAACTTCGTCATCTGGCGTACCGTGAAAGCCAATTTGATTACGTCCATCTGACCAAAAACCGATCCATCGGTCTCCTAAAGGACTATCCTCACCTGATGGAAAGACTCTGCCAGTAATTGGGTGACGCCAGATAGGATTAAGTTTCTTGTTCATAATTTGGAAAGAGCCAGTGGGGGTTTCCCAGCCTTTCTTGCCCACACCGATGGGGTAACTTGCTATTACGATATCACCACGATAAACGTAAACGCGGCGATCGCTTAAACCAACTACCAATAAAGTCTTTCCAGATGCCAAGCTGATAGATGATTTTTGTTGAGCCGAACCTTTAGGCGATAACAAATTTGAGATATTGGACGCAATTGTATTTTGTCTTTCTTGTGTCAGTTGCGACGGTTTTTCCGCTGCAGAGGCTTGCCCGGATAAAATGTTTCCACCTGTTCCTAACTTTGTATCAGGAGTTGTAGAAGTCGTTATGCGCCAGTGGACAGCCAGAGATAGCAATGCTGTACCAAAACAGAGCAACATGACTACACGTGTTAATGAGTCGTTTCTTACTATCGCCATCGTCTATTTTCTTTCGCAGACCCAGCTCTTCCATTTAGTATCAGCTTACCCTACCTTACTTTAACCTATAGCCGCAAAGTTGCTCTAAATATCTAAATAATGGTGTATTGTGCAAATAACATGTCACCTACTCCTTTGAAACTAGCGTGGAGAGTTCAAGAGCAAGTATCGTCTTGAATGTCGAGTCATGAGTGATGAGTAGGACAACGAGTCTGTCTACTCATCACTCATTGCTTTTTATAGTCTGATAACTGACTACAAAAAACTATTTCCCAAAACCTTTACCACGACTCGTGGACGGCAAATAAAGGCAGTTTTCAAGCTGTTGTAGCAAAGTCTCACGATCCAGATTTTGACCAATTAGCACCAACTGGTTTTTCTTCTCTCCTTTCCACTCATCATCATCCAGAGTAAAACGTTTACCGCAAAGATGGAAAATATGACGTTGAGGGCTTTCGTCAAACCACATTATCCCCTTTGCTCGGAAGATGTTTTCAGGTAGCTGATTATCTAGGAAATATTGAAACTTTCTAATTGCAAAAGGTTTGTCACTCTGGAAAGATATGGAAGTGAAACCATCATTTTCTAAGTGGTTGGAGTGATGATGGTGATGGTGATGGTCGTGCTCATGGTCATGAGTACACTCAGAATGGTCATGGTCGTGATCATGGTCATGATGGTGATGGTCATGACTATGATCACTAGCAGTCTCAGTGAAGTACTTGTCTGACTCAAACAAGCCGATGCTGAGAATTAAGGGTAATGGCACTTGTGCTTTTGTTGTGCGAAGAATTCTCGCCCCTTCCTTCACTTCTCGAAGTTTTGCTTCCAGTATCTCTAACTCTGCTTGAGAAACTAAATCAGTCTTATTCAGCACAATGACATCACCATAGGCAATCTGGCTGTAAGCAGCTTGAGAATTAAATAAATCCAGGCTGTAATTCGCCGCGTCTACAACCGTAATAATTGAATCCAGACGGGTTAAGTCGCGTAACTCGGTACCAAGAAATGTGAGCGCCACTGGTAGCGGATCTGCCAGTCCAGTTGTTTCCACAACGAGATAATCTATGTTGTCTTGGCGTTCCAAAACTTTGTAAACGGCATCTACCAGGTCACTATTAATGGTGCAGCAGATACAACCGTTGCTCAACTCCACCATATTATTGTCATCGTTAGTGGAGACAATTAACTCGTTATCGATGCCAATTTCGCCAAATTCGTTCACTAAAACAGCAGTTTTCAGTCCCTGCTGATTGGTCAGGATATGATTGAGTAAAGTCGTCTTACCGCTACCGAGGAATCCAGTAATAATTGTTACTGGTAGCCCTTTTTTTGGTGCATCCATTGATTGAGATTCGGAACTAACTGCTTGCATAACGATGCTGTGAAAAAGTCAAAATAGTCAAAATAAAGAATGTAGCGCACAGAGGACAGAAAACACTAGCATAGGGTAGCTGGTATTTCATCCCAGTTATTCTCCCCTATTATTACGTATCTCTATTTGAGCAGTATTACTTGGTTATGACCCTAACTGTTTACAATACACTCTCCCGCCGCCAAGAATCCTTTGAAACCGTCGAACCTGGAAAAGTTAAGATGTATTACTGCGGTGTAACAGTGTATGATTACTGCCACTTAGGTCATGCCAGAGCTTGCATTGTTTGGGATGTCGTGCGTCGATACCTACAATTTTTGAACTATGAAGTGCGCTTCGTCCAGAATTTTACTGATATTGATGATAAGATACTGAATCGAGCGCGAAAAGAACATTCATCAATGGAATTGGTCTCTGAGCGCTATATTAAAGCTTATTTTGAAGATATGAGGCGGCTTGGGATCAAAGATGCCGATGAGTATCCTCGTGCAACCCATACGATGAATGGTATTCTGCGGCTGATTCATGAGTTGGAAAATAAAGGTTATGCTTACCCTGCTCAGGGCGATGTATACTACGCAGTGCGTCAGTTTTCTGAGTATGGAAAACTTTCCGGACGTAGGTTAGAAGATTTACAAGTCGGTGCAAGCGAACGGGTAAATGTGGACGATCCAGAGTATCAGAAGAAGAAAGACCCGTTTGACTTTGCATTGTGGAAAGCAGCAAAACAGGAGGAACCCGCTTGGGAATCACCTTGGGGTAAAGGTCGTCCGGGATGGCATATTGAATGCTCGGCGATGGTGCGCGATCGCCTTGGCGAAACCATAGACATCCACGCTGGTGGTGCGGACTTAATTTTCCCTCACCATGAAAATGAAATCGCTCAGTCAGAAGCTGTCACAGGAAAACCGCTAGCACGTTACTGGATGCACAACGGCATGGTGAAAGTGGATGGTGAAAAAATGTCCAAGTCTTTGGGTAACTTTATCACGATTCGAGAATTACTGGATCGTCCTGTTGACCCGATGGCGGTACGCTTGTTTGTCCTCCAAGCCCATTACCGCAAGCCAATTGATTTTACTGATGAGGCGATCGCCGCAGCAACAAACGGCTTGCATACCCTAAAAGATGGTTTACTCTTCGGCTACCAGCAAGGGTCACAACTTGGTTTTACAACCCCTCCTGTCATCCCTGTTGCTCTCAAGGAGGAAACAGCACAAGTGCTAAATACAGAAATTGTTGAACGCTTCCAAGAAGCTGTCAATGATGACTTTAATTTCCCTGCTGGTTTGGCTGTGCTGTTTGAATTAGCTAAGGAATTACAACGGGAGAAAAATATCCTAGTGCATGAGGGGAAAACAGAGAAATCATCAGCAGAACTACAGAGCAAGTGGTATACATTAGTGACACTCGCTCAAGTTCTAGGAATAGAAGCCAAGCGAGAAGTGGAAACACCTCAAACTAGCGGTATCAGCGATGCGGAAATTGAAGCGCTCATTCAGAAAAGGCAGGAAGCACGCAAAGCAAAGGATTTTGCCGAAGGCGATCGCATTCGCAACGAACTGCAAGCACAAGGTATTACCCTAATTGATAGCCGTGAAGGTACTAAATGGCACCGCAGTTAAAAATTCAAAATGGACTGCGTCCCGCTGCGCTAACAAAATTCAAAATTCAAAATGAAGAAAATAAAATACAAAAGGCAAAATGAGTAGTCATCATAAAGCAATTACTGACAGAACGTTTGAGTTTGCTATCCGCATTGTTAAACTTTGCCAGGTATTAAATGAAAGTTCGGGAGTCGCTCAAACACTTTCTAAACAGTTGATCAAGTCTGGAACGTCAATTGGAGCAAATGTTGAAGAATCCCAATCAGCACAAAGTACAGCCGATTTCATTAACAAGTTAGAAATTGCTCTAAAAGAGGCGAAAGAAACTAGATACTGGCTCAGACTCCTGATTGCTACTGAATTAATGCCAGAAAGTCGCTTATTGTCTCTTCTGGGATAAATTAACGAAATAATCAGGATAATTGCTGCTATCATCGTCAAAACCAAACAAAATAATCAAAAATAATTGCTTGAATTTGAAATCTTCAATTTTGAACTTTGTTAGCGCAGCGGGACGCAGTCCATTTTGAATTTTGAATTGTATATGTGGTCAGAACTTACAAAAGCGATCGCTCAAATAAATGTACCAGCCGACTGGCTTGGTATTAGAGTCGTCAAGGAAACTTCATCGACTTGTCACGTCCGTGACGGTATACCCCAAAGTAACGGCAAATTCTCTACGATGGGGTTTATGCTGGAAGTTATGCTCAACGGCTGTATAGGATATGCAGCTACTAATTCGCTCGCTATGCAAGACTTGCAAGCCGCTGCTCAAAAAGCATATACACAAGCAGTTGCTGCTAGTGAATGGTGGATACATCCGTTTGGAGCCGAGAGTGAGCGCCCTAAAGTTGTTGGTCAATATATCTCGCCGTTTCTTAGACCCTTTGATGCTTTGAGTTCAGGGGAAATCAACGATTTACTTGTCCGTGTCTGCCATACTCTAAGAGTTTCTGACCAAATTGTACAAACTTTAGCCAACACGACAACAAGCGAGAGAGAGACTTGGTTTGTCAGTAGCAATGGCTCGGAAGTCTATCAAAAATTCATGTTTTTTGGTACTCATTACGGGGCGACAGCACAAGACGGGATGATTGTCCAGCAACGTACTAACAATGGTTGGCAAGCAAACAGTTATCAAGGTGGATTGGAACTGTTCCAAGAAGATAAGTTGTGGCTTCAGGTGCTCTCAATTGGTGAACAAGCAGTAGAACTGTTGACAGCAGAAGAATGTCCAACCACTCGCACTTCATTAGTGTTAGCCCCAGACCAAATGATGCTGCAAATTCACGAAAGTGTTGGGCATCCTGTAGAAATTGACCGAATTTTGGGCGATGAACGCAATTACGCTGGAGGTAGCTTTGTCAATCAGAGAGATTTCGGTACTTTGGTGTATGGTTCTCCTCTGATGAACATTACCTTTGACCCCACCGTACTTGGTGAATTTGCGAGCTATGGCTTTGATGATACAGGTGCTGTGGCAACGCGAGAGTATTTAATCAAAGAAGGCGTTCTCCAGCGAGGTTTGGGCAGTTTGGAAAGCCAAGCAAGAGCAAGTGTACCGGGAGTCGCCTGTGCTCGTGCTTCCTCTTGGAATCGACCAGCAATTGACCGTATGGCGAACTTGAATTTAGAACCAGGAGAAAGTTCTTTTGAGGAAGTCATCGCTGGTATCGAACACGGTGTCTACATGGAATCCAACCGCTCTTGGTCGATTGATGACCGTCGCTATAAGTTTCAGTTTGGTTGCGAGTACGCTAAATTGATTGAAAACGGCAAACTCACCAAAACCCTCCGCAATCCCAACTATCGAGCCACGACTCCAGAGTTTTGGCACAGCTTAGTCAAAGTCGGAAACTCCTCTACTTGGGAAATGTACGGCACTCCTTATTGTGGCAAAGGAGAGCCCAATCAAGCAATTTGGGTAGGTCACGGTTCACCCATTTGTGTATTTGCTAACGTGGAAGTCTTTGGTGGCGGTTGAAGAGGACTTGGGGAGAAGAGGACAAGGGGACAAGGGGACACGGGGACACGGGGACGAGACAAGGGGAATAAAAACTCCCCCCTTCCCTACTCCCCTACTCCCCTACTCCCCTACTCCCCCCCTCCCC
>JAAUSC010000164.1 GCA_012031965.1 Scytonema sp. RU_4_4 | reverse complement strand
CAGCCGGGTCGAGGATACGGGACAGGGGATCGGAGGGACAGGGGACAAGGGGACAAGGGGACAAGGGGACAAGGAGGAGTAGGGGAGCCAGTGCGTTGCGGTGAGGCAGTGCGTTGGGCGGGTTTCCCCAAGTGAAGCAACTGCCGTGGAGAAAATACTTCCCCATCTTCCCCCACTTTCCCCACTTTTCCATTCCCCATCCCCCCAACCCCCACCGACTGGGGGTTTTATTAGCAAATCCTAATCAATACCATAGGTAGAAATTCTCGTATGGCTAGAGGTGCAAAAACCATCCAACGATATACTAGGCATGGGAATTGCAAAAAATCTTAAATTTTGCATGATTTGGGCAGAGATATTAACAGGTGAATTTACAGTTATTAACAAGGGTGGATAGTTGTAAATGACAATGATCTAATGACTTGAAGAGCAAAAGACATGAATTCAGGAATTGATCTGCAAGGAACTTTTATAAAATCCCTCATGGATTTGGGATTGAGCGCTGGCGCAGCCAAGGCGATTTGGATGCCACTGCCAATGACTTTGATGATTATTGGTGCCACGATGGGAGTGTTGACCTGCGTTTGGCTAGAGCGGAAAATTTCCGCAGCAGCACAGCAGCGGATTGGTCCTGAGTATATTGGTCCATTGGGTTTATTGGCTCCCGTCGCCGATGGTCTCAAGCTTGTTTTCAAAGAAGATGTGGTACCAGCCAAGTCTGACAGCGTGCTGTTTACCCTCGGTCCAATTATCGTTGTACTGCCGGTGTTTCTGTCCTATCTAGTTGTGCCTTTTGGACAGAATATAGTGATTACAAACATTGGGATGGGGGTTTTCTTGTGGATTGCTTTGTCTAGCATTCAACCTATTGGCTTATTGATGGCTGGTTACGCATCCAACAACAAATACTCTCTCTTAGGAGGGTTGCGGGCAGCAGCGCAATCAATTAGCTATGAAATTCCGTTAGCACTGGCGGTACTGGCGATCGCTATGATGTCCAATAGCCTCAGCACCATCGACATTGTAGAGCAGCAATCTGGTTATGGCATTCTTGGCTGGAACGTATGGCGACAACCAATCGGTTTTCTCATTTTTTGGATAGCAGCCCTTGCCGAATGCGAACGACTGCCTTTCGACCTTCCGGAAGCTGAAGAAGAACTAGTAGCAGGTTATCAGACTGAATACTCTGGTATGAAATTCGGTCTGTTCTATGTCGCTTCCTATGTGAACCTTGTCCTTTCTGCCCTGTTGGTAGCAGTTTTATACTTGGGCGGTTGGGATTTTCCGATTCCCATCAATTTGATAGCTAGTTGGTTAGGAGTGAGTGAAACAAATCCTGTTTTGCAGATAGTAACCGCTTCGTTGGGAATCACCATGACCGTACTCAAAGCATACTTCCTCATCTTTCTGGCAATCCTGCTGCGCTGGACAGTGCCAAGGGTTCGGATTGACCAATTGCTAGATTTAGGATGGAAGTTCTTGCTACCTGTTGGTTTGGTTAACTTGTTACTCACTGCAGCCCTGAAACTTGCCTTTCCCTTTGCCTTTGGAGGATAGTCATTAGTCATCGGTCATGAGTCGTTAGCATAGACACAAAATGACTCATGACAAAAGACGAAGGACAAATGACGCTGATAGCTTAAAAAGAGAGAGACACGCGATGTTGAAGTTCCTCAAGCAAGTTGGTGATTACGCCAAAGAAGCGGTGCAAGCTGGTCGCTATATTGGTCAGGGTCTGTCTGTTACCTTCGACCATTTGCGGCGGCGTCCAATAACCGTACAGTACCCTTACGAGAAACTCATTCCTGGTGAGCGGTTTCGCGGTAGGATTCACTTTGAGTTTGATAAGTGTATTGCTTGCGAAGTTTGTGTTCGGGTTTGTCCGATCAACCTGCCTGTCGTAGATTGGGAATTTGATAAAGCAAGCAAAAAGAAAAAGCTCAAACACTATAGTATTGACTTTGGAGTTTGTATCTTCTGCGGTAACTGCGTCGAATATTGTCCGACTAACTGTTTATCAATGACAGAAGATTATGAACTTTCTACTTATGATCGCCATGAATTGAACTATGACAGCGTGGCGCTTGGTCGTTTGCCCTACAAGGTGACTCTAGATCCAATGGTCACACCTTTGCGTGAACTGGTTTATTTACCCAAGGGTGTTATGGATCCCCACGATCTGCCTGCTGATGCGCCTCGCCCTGGTGCGCGTCCAGAAGACCTTGTGGAACAAGAAAAATAAACATAGTCAACGACCCAGGGCTAAAGCCTCTGGGCTTCTAGCCTAAACTTTAGTTCAAGGACAAAAAACAGTGAATCTAGCGGAAGGAGTACAGATTGTTTCGTTTGGCATATTGGCAGTGATGTTGATTGGGACAGCACTGGGTGTGGTGCTGTTTGAGAACGTCGTCTATTCAGCCTTTATGCTCGGAGGCGTATTTGTCAGCATTGCTGGGCTATACCTATTGCTAAATGCTGACTTTGTAGCAGCAGCGCAATTGCTAATTTATGTTGGCGCAGTGAACGTGTTGATTTTGTTTGCCATTATGCTGGTAAACAAGCGGCAACCTTTTGCGCCTTTCCCTACTGCTTGGGTACGTAAAGCACTCACAGCGATAGTCAGTCTGGGATTGTTTGCACTTTTAAGTACGATGGTGTTGGCAACTCCTTGGTCATTGTCTACTGCTGTGCCTCCAAGTGACACCATTGTTTTAATTGGTCTACATTTCTTCACTGACTTTTTGCTGCCTTTTGAACTAGCTTCCGTTTTGCTTTTGATGGCAATGGTAGGCGCGATCATTTTGGCGCGTCGCGAGTATCTGCCTGAACAGACCATTTCTTCAGAACAACAGCAAGTTTTGACGTTACCAGAACGTCCCAGGGAGCTAGTCTCGATCGGCGAATCGAGCCGCAATATTCAGTGAATAGTTATCAGTGAATAGCACGAAGTGACAACCTTTCGGGTTTGCCCTATGCCTAGGGTACAGCTGCGCCCTTCGGCGCAGCTACTCCCGAATAAGGCACGGGTTCGCTAGTTGCAGCGGGTGTGGGAAACAAGGACTGCATAGTGCTGGCTCACTGATAACTGATAATTGATAACTGACAATGGGAGAACACCAAAATTCATGCAAATCCAGTACTTTTTATTACTTGCAGCAGCTTTATTCTGCATTGGTATCTATGGCTTAATTACTAGCCGCAATGCTGTAAGAGTGCTGATGTCAATTGAGTTGCTGCTCAATGCTGTTAATCTGAACTTAATAGCGTTTTCCAACTTTCTAGACTCAGTAGAAATTAAGGGTCAGGTATTTACCGTATTTGTCATCACCGTAGCGGCAGCTGAGGCTGCGGTAGGTTTGGCGATTGTACTTGCCATTTATCGTAACCGCGATACTGTCGATATGGAGCAGTTTAATCTCCTGAAGTGGTAATTCTGTGGAGCTCAAGCAGGTCATTATTGCTTACAAAGCACAAGATTCCCAAAGTAAGCGCTGGGCAGAAATCTGTGCCAAGCAACTAGAACATCGTCAATGCCAAGTTTTGATGGGACCAAGTGGACCAAAAGATAACCCATATCCGGTGTTTTTGGCTTCAGCAGGACAACCAATTGACTTGGCTTTAGTACTTGGTGGTGATGGTACCGTTTTAACTGGTGCAAGACATCTCGCTCCAGCTGACATCCCAATACTAGCAGTGAATGTGGGAGGTCATCTGGGGTTTTTAACCGAGTCTGTAGAAGAATTTCAAGACACTGAACAAGTTTGGGATCGACTCATAGAAGACCGTTATGCTGTTCAGCGGCGGATGATGTTGCAAGCCGCAGTCTTTGAGGGGAATAGCACGAATCTGGAGCCAGTGTCTGAACATTATCTCGCTTTAAATGAAATGAGTGTCAGACCCGCTTCCGCTGATCGTATGATTACCTCAGTTTTGGAGATGGAAATTGATGGTGAAGTCGTTGATCAATACCAAGGAGACGGGTTAATTATCTCTACTCCCACTGGTTCTACAGGTTACACCGTTTCAGCGAATGGTCCGATTATACATGATGGAATGGAGGCGATTACCATCACTCCCATCTGTCCGATGAGTCTTTCCAGTCGCCCCCTTGTCTTACCCCCAGGTTCTGTAGTCAGTATTTGGCCCTTGGGCGATTACGATTTAAGTACTAAGTTGTGGACTGATGGGGTATTAGCGACTTCTATTTGGCCTGGACACCGTGTTGATGTGCGAATGGCAGATTGTCGGGCTAAGTTTATCATTTTACGCGAGAACAACTCGTATTATCAGACGTTGCGAGAAAAGTTGCTGTGGGCAGGAACAAGGATTCGCTACAGTAATGCTAGTCATGCTAATTGAGTGTAACGACTCTATCCTCATCCTTTCTTAGAAGTGCATCACAGAGTTGTTTTCTCGTTTCTAAGTAGAGTTTTTCATCTCAACTACCAGACAAAGCCTGCTTCTGCAGGCTTTGTCTGTATAGCCCTAATCATACGTGAGTTCGAGGCTAGAAAAGCTCAAAAAGCTTGCTACATAGAAATTTGAGAAATTGGACAAGTATAGCAACGGACATATCGGTTAGGACATTATATTTTGCTTTAAAGGGAACGCTTAAGTAAGTCGGCGCTAATATTTCAAACTATGTTAAGAAATGTAAATGTAGGGTGTGTTGTCGCACAGCGCAACGCACCTTCAAGAATTCAAGGTGCGTTATGCCTACGGCATAACGCACCCTACGGACAATTTATATTTCTTCATATACATTGATTTTTTTTCGCCGACTTACTTAACGCTTAACAGACAACAGAAAAATGTCCTAACAATTGTGGCGACTGCTATATGATCGATGACTAAGATTTATTGAGAATCAGTTTTGTTGAATCAATAAAGAAAACCCACACAACGCTTAATAATTTATTCCCCAACTAACAGGAGTGCTTGGTTCATCACCCGGTCAGATAAATACATTCCGCACAAACGCAATTTTTCTAATACCGGACGTGCAGCAGGAATTTCAGCCACGGTTTAACTCGCGTTCTAAATCATCAAAGTCAACGGTAAAGACATCAACTTGTTCACGGGCGAGAGCTGCAATAAAGTCCCGGCGGTTTAACCCAGCAACTGAGGCTGCTTTTTCCATTGAGATTTCCCGCTTTTGATACCAGTAAATAGCAGCAGCGAGGCGCATCTCACGTACAAATTCTTCTGGGGGAAGGCGACGGGCGCTAAAAACTTCTTCGGGTAAGTTGATCGTGACTGACGACATAAATTCTGTCCTAAAATGCTGATAGCAACAGACGACGCACGCCTGTAGTGATTAAGGGTTCGTTAAGTTTAATGTGAGGCATAACGAATTCCGTTCGTTGGAAGCTCACGTTAATCATCAGCGATTGAGGTTTTCACCACCCATCATTTACCTATTACAGCATCCACCTCTATCTCTATCAACATTGCTGGATCTATCAGAGATTTCACCTCTACCATTGTTGTCACAGGCGGGTTCTCCATAAAGAATTCCTGATGCGCCTGTCCAAATTCAGCCCAACGGCTAATATCGGTGACAAACATTCGAGTCCGCACGACATAATTTATGTCTGCTCCTAAGTCTCGCAAAGCTTTCTGAATAATTTCAAAACAACGCTTTGCTTGCGCGTATGCATCGCCAGGAGCAAACACTCCTCCCGCTTCATCGACTGGTGCTGTACCAGAGACATAAATTTGGTTTCCGACTCTTATCGCTCGACAGTAACCTACCTTTGATTCCCAGGAAGCTCCAGAAAAAGTTCGCGTGACTGGCATGGTATGCTAGGGCTAAACGTTCACACGAGGAAATTCTACTTAAAAATGGCGTTGTTTATGACAATTCGTACCCTAGCTTTAGCTGCAATATAATAAGGGCGTTAATTTTTTGGAGCGTAAGCATACTTGTGCCAAATTAACGATTTTGAGGCATGAGTGAGTTGAAGAACAAAACTTTGCTAAATTCTTTCCAGGCTTGATAATAGTAAAGTGTTCATTGCTAAGTTATGCACAACTTCACCCAGCGATAGCAATCTTAAATTGAGTTGTGAAACTCTCTGATCTCTCTTAGTTCTGTTCCTTTGTGTCCTCTGCGATTCGTTAGAAAACAGAAACCAGATTATGCGCCATATCAAACTCGCTCCGAATTGGTTGCGGTTTCTCATTGTCGTGGTGTTGGTGATAGGTGTCTTTTTTCGCTTCTTAAACCTTGACAGCAAAGTTTATGGACACGATGAAACTTACACCTCATTGCGAATTTCTGGATATACAAAAACAGAAGTCCGGCGGCAAATTTTTAATGGTCGTGTTGTTAATAAGGAAGCGTTTGCGAAGTTCCAGAGTCTTCATTCTAACAAAAGCTTAGGTGATACACTGAAATCTTTAGCTATAGAAAACCCTCACCATCCTCCGCTTTATTACGTCATCGCAAGATTGTGGGCACAAATCTTTGGCACTTCGGTGACAGCTATCAGAAGTTTGTCTGTCATTATTAGCTTGTTGGTATTTCCCTGTATTTATTTGCTGTGTCGAGAATTATTTAATGTACCTTTATCAGTACCCTTTCTGGCGATCGCACTCATTGCAATCTCCCCAATTCATCTCATCTACGCTCAAGAAGCACGAGAATATATTCTCTGGATTGTCACAATATTAATCTCTAGCGCTTCTTTGCTCAGAGCTTTGCGATTAGAATCAAAACGACAAGTAAGCGATGCCTGGCGGCAAGCCGCTAGCCCCTTAGGGGGCGCTGCGCAAATGCGTCTACGTACTGTAACATGGGGAATTTATACACTCACTTTAGCACTCAGTCTTTATACATCTTTGCTAAGTGGATTTGTTGCGGTTGCTCATGGAATTTACGTCATGACAACTACGAGATTTCGCTGGACTAAAACAGCAAAATTTTATACTATAGCATCGCTTTCGGGCTTTTTAGCCTTTACACCTTGGATTTTAGTTATTCTGACTAACTTGTTGCAATTTCATCGTGGAATAGCCCAAACAACAGGGAAATTATCACCATTTACTTTAATTCAATCTTGGCTACTTAAGTTAAGTCATATTTTTTTGGATTTGAACTTTGGCTTAGAAAATCCCTTCAGCTATCCAATGACCTATATTTTTTTAATAATAGTGGGATATTCAATTTATTTTCTTTGTCGTACAACTCACCCAAAAACTTGGTTATTTATTGTGTCATTGATTGTTGTACCTGCACTACCCTTAATGCTTCCGGATTTGATGTTTGGAGGAACGCGAACAACAGCAGAGCAGTATTTAATACCTTCTTATTTGGGTATTCAACTAGCAGTTGCTTACCTTTTCGCTTATCAGCTTTATGATGGGATTCCTGCACTCCGAAGAATTTGGCAAATAATATTTGTGTTGGTTATTGTCTGTGGTGTATTTTCTTGTGCAGTGAGTTCCCCAGCAGAAACTTGGTTGAGTAAGGGTGTTAGTTCTGGTAATCCACAAGTCGCCAAAATCATCAATCAGGCTTCTCGTCCGCTTTTGATGAGTGATTCTCTTGGTATGAATTATGGAAACGTCTTTTCTCTGAGTTATCTTGTAGAACCAAAGGTACGATTTTTGTTACTGAAGGACAAAAATATTCCCACAATTCCTAAAGGTTTCACGGATGTGTTTTTACTCAATCCCTCAAGCACTTTACGTAAAGGGATTGAAAAGAAATATCAGTCTAAAATTCATCGTATTTACGGTAATAAATATTACTCGCTATGGAAATTAGCTAAAATTTCAGTAAAGAAAAAATAGACCGAAAAAACGTATATAGCAGTCCTATCCGATTTGTGAAAATAAACTTTGAGTAAACGAACCGCACCAGGCGCAGAGAAGAGGACACTTCCGTGCGGGGGTTCCCCCCCGCCCTTGGAAAGTGTCCGTCACAGAGGAGGAGAATGGAGAGATTTGAGCGCCCTTGGCGCACGCTTCGCGAACACAACTGATGAGCGGATTGCTATATTCTAAATTCTGTAGTTTTTAAAAACTTTTGGAGAACCTTTTGATGAAGTCTTCAATACTCTCTCCAAGATGGTTACTATTTTTTATGACTATTCTAGTACTAGGTGTATTTTTTCATGTTTTTAATCTTGATAAGAAAGTTTACTGGCACGATGAAGTTTACACGTCCATGCGAGCAGCGGGCTACACGCGTGACGAAATAGATCAAGAACTTTTTCAAAATCGCATAGTTCCAGCACCAGAGTTACAGAAGTATCAGCACATCAAGCCAGGGAGTACTCCAGCAGACACAATCAATTCTCTAAGAATTGAAGACCCACAGCATCCACCTTTGTACTTTGTGATAGCACGGTTTTGGATGCAAATTTTTGGTAGTTCTTTGGCTGCATCGCGTACATTACCAGTTTTATTTAGTCTGTTGGCATTACCTTTAATGTATGCTTTAGGATTAGAACTTTTTGCCTCACGGTTAGTAGCAATACTAGCTACAGTGCTATTAGCTATCTCCCCTTTTGATATCCTGTTTGCTCAAACGGCAAGGCAGTATAGTTTATTAACTACTGCTATCATTGGCAGTAGTTTTTTGTTACTTCGAGTTCTACGTTTACCAACATGGCAAAACTTGGGCTTGTATACCTTAGCAAACACGATAGGTTGGTATACTCATCCTTTTTTTGGTCTAACAGTGGTTGCTCAAGGAGTCTATATTCTGGTGTTACTTGTTACAGAAAAAAAACAAGAAACACCAAAAGCTTCGCCAGCAGTTTTCCAATTGTTTCTGGCTAATGCTTGTTCTCTCCTATTATATATTCCCTGGTTAATTGTACTAATTACTAATTACCAACGTGCATCCGCTACTACCGATTGGACTAAGGTTAATGTAGAATTAATCTATCTGGTAAAGTTGTGGATTCTCAGCTTTAGTTCTTTATTTCTAGATTTAGACTTTGGTTTTGATAGTGTTTGGACTTATCTGCTGCGGTTACTAATTATCCTAATCATTGGAATCGCAATATATATAGTATGTCGTCGCACGAGGCGGGAAAGCTGGCTATTTATCCTGACTTCAATTTTTGTGCCTTTTCTCATATTAGTACTCCCAGATTTCCTATTAGGAGGAAAACGCTCTGCCGTTAGCCGCTACCTAATATCTTGCTATCCTGGGATACAATTAGCTGTTGCGTACTTACTGGCGACTAAAATTGTGCATGGACGCCGAGTCTGGCGGGGTGTTATGGTGCTGCTCATGACTGGTGCGATCGCATCTTGTACAGCCAGTGCTTTTTCTAATAGCTGGTGGAACAGAGATTTGAGCTATTTCAATGCAGAAGTTGCTCGACGTATAAATACAACTTCTTCTCCAATAGTCATTAGCGAAATTGGCGATGACTACACAAATACAGGCGATTTAATTTCGATGAGTTATCTACTGCATGACAATGTTTCACTACTGCTACTGAGTCAACCTCCGCAATTAGAAAAAGTGAAATCTTTATTGCCAAATAGTGTAGAACCTTTTGTGTTTCGACCCTCCAAAAAATTTATTGAGGGTTTCAAGCCAGAACAAGGACAGCTTGTGCAAGTCTTTCCAGAGGGGAGACTTTGGCAGATTAAGAAGCAAACGTAATACAATACGGTTCAAATAAGACAATTTTCCATACCGACAGTCATTGTGAATAAACTCTGCTATTGAAGAAATCAGAAATCTCAAACTTTAGAAACAGCAACTGCACTCACATCCACTTTTCTATTAAACAGGATTCGCGGTTTCAGCAAAACTTTCAATATCAACAACAGTGAACTGAATTCTCCTGGTGTCTTATTGCGCTTCCACTGTCCAGGACGACAGAATAACATTTCTACAAGATGACGATGTTGACTCAAATTTACTGAGTCAAACATGACTCGCACTGTAGGAAATTCATCTTTAAATGTAGTGTGAACAATATGTGCCTCAAACCGTAAGTTTTCCTCCACAATTTCTAGTTGGACAGGCATATTGTTACATAAGTTAGTAGAAGGATTCTGAGTCACAGCAATTTCAGCACCTACCTCAGAAATGATTGTTGTCACTCCCCAAAAACTTTGCTTGCCAATACTTAAGCGCACAACTCGCCGCAAGTCAAACCATTCATACACATCTAGTTTCGGAGCATCTAGCAGAATTAGTAGAGAAATGCTAATCATAACTAAATTGTATGCACTCCATATCCAAGCTAAACTAATACCTTGATTTTGTAGAGCGACTTCTGATGAGACTACGGAAGACCATGCATTTTTATCCAAATACATCAACACATTCTGCCACAAACTTAAAGCATTAGCGACCAACAAAAATATGAGAGGTAAGGCAAGTTTCCAGTTGAAATAAAATCGATGACTTGCTGTTCCTTTCGGTGTCACCTTAAACCTTTTCGAAAAAGGATTGAGCATGACTTTTATAACAGTAAAAGCTGTGGGAACACATAGCAATATAGAATAAATATCAGATAGCAAAGCGGAGCGTGATTGATAATTTAACCAAGCAAATACAGTGAGATGAACAAGGTAGTAAGGCAGGAAAAAATACACCAACTCTGCTACATTTGACCGAACAGGAATAACACCTAAAAATGAATAAGCTAGAGGTATGAGGAGAAAATAAACACGAGAAATTGTTCCAAACCAATGTAGTAATCCCTCTAAATGAGCTAATCTTTGAATAATGCTTAGTCCAGGAATTGTTAAAGGGTTGGATTTGATAAAAAATGCTTGAAGTGTACCTTGTGCCCAGCGCAATCTTTGAGTTGCATAAGCAGCAATATTGTCGGCGGCTAAACCAGCACTGAGTTTTTCATTAAGATAAATCAAATGATAACCTTTAGCAGATAAACGAATTCCAGTGAAGTAATCCTCACTCAAAGATTCTGTAACAAAGCCCCCTGCAGTTAAGAGCGCACTGCGCCGAAGAACGAAGGAAGTCCCACAACAAACAACACTACTCGCTCCATCTTTAATCGCTTGAGTTTGGCGGTAAAAGACTTCTTCGTCTGCAGTGATAATATTTTCCAAGCCTAGATTACGAGCAACAGGGTCAGAATTATAAAAGCTTTGAGGTGTTTGTACAAGTGCTACTTTCTCATCTTGAAAGAAACCAACTGTGCGAGTCAGAAAGTTTTTAGTAGGAACAAAATCAGCATCAAAAACAACAATTAGCTCTCCATGAGTTTGAGTAATAGCATGATTTAAATTTCCTGCTTTGGCATGCCTATTGTCTGGTCGCGTTACATACTCACACCCCAACTCAAAAGCTAATTTTTCGATTTCTGGACGCCTTGTATCATCCAGAAGATAAATTTTTTTCCTCCTATAATCTAAGGCTTGACAACCAATAATTGTACGTCCTAAAATAAAATGAGGTTCATTATATGTTGGTATCAAAATATCAACAGATGGAACAAAATGACCATTGATAACATCTACAGATTTATCATCTGCTTCAGGGCGACGGTCTTTAACATTTAACATAAGAAATAGCTGGATAGTACCACCGAAGAGCATTAACATTTCCAGTAAGAAGAAGCTCAGACTAAACAGTCCATTGAGTGGATTGATAAGGTTGAGAGTAGAGAGCGATCGCCACAGAATATATCTTAAAGTTAAGATAATTAAAATTCCTACAATTATCCGCCGGGACCAAACACGGGGTTCAGGAGAAATTTTCATAACCAGCAGCACAGTTAGTAACAGTCCTACCGTTGGTGCTAGTAAATATATTCTCTTTACCATTCCCTTCACCATTGGCACTTCTAGCCAGATTGGTGGGTTTTCTTGAAAGATATGAATCTGAGCAAAAATTCTACTAATTGTATCTTCACCAGCAAACCATGCTGCTACAATAATGCCGAATAAAAAAACGATGCTTAATAAAAACAGTGTTGCTGTTCTGAATTGAGGAAAAAACTTATAGCGTAGCCTCTTAACCAAACGTCGTTGGCGAAGACGACTTAACTTTTTTTTTCCCATCTGTGTTATTGTCATTTTTATACTCCTTTAAAACCGCACTGTTCATACATTTTTTCAGGCGAAGTACCTCTATGAACAGTCATGTTGGAAGCAGTTTGACGCCAAATTCCTATCTGAGTCAGAAAAATACCAAACAAAATAATGATTCCGCCAATATATTGAGCAGCAGTAGGCACTTCATTCAAAAACACATAGGCTGCTAATATACCTGTTATGGGAGTAAAAGAACTTGCTAATGAAACTTCAGATGTCGAAGAATTTTTTAAACCAGTAAACCAACATAACTGACCAAATACGACTATAACTGCACTGTAAATTAGCATCCATTGCCATAAAAAAGGCGAGAAGACATCCATAAAGTGTTGATTTCCATAGAGATATAAAACAATACAAAAAAATACAACTGTTGCCAAAGCTGTACGAAATACACTAAAAATTCCTAGAGGAACTTGCTGTAGACGAGTTTTACTGATAATTGTTGAAATGGCTAGAGCTATCGCTCCTCCTGCTACCATAATTTCTCCTACTCCCACAGTGATAAAAACACTGGAACTCATCATGTTTTCCCATAAAATTTGCAGGAATACTGTGAGAGCAACTCCTAGGAGTGAAATAATAGCACCAGAAATTATCCAAATATTAACTTCTTCTTTCAGTAACAAAAAAGAGAGAGCAAGAATCAAGGGAGTTTCAATACGTCCTATTAAAACAACATTTGTCACCATAGTGTGGGAAAGAGCACTGAAAATTAAACTAGGTGCCAGTGCCCCTGAGAGAATTGCTGCTACACTTAAACTCATCCAATTTTGCCAAGATACTTGTCTAAGATTAGAAGTATTCCACTGTCGCCGATAAATAAGAATTAGCATCAGCAGGGCAAAAATATTTCCTACAAATAAGACATTGCAAAAAGAAATGGGATTTCTGCCATCAATTAAATTTTCAGAGCCTAGTTCTGTTAGCTTACGTGTTATTGCATTGGCTGCACCAAAGATAAGAATCGCTAACCATAGATAGACTTTTGAGAAATTTCTCTTGACAAAATTGAATATTGTGCTCGGAATCTGCATCATAATTTTTCACTCTTGGCTATGTTGCCCGATGCTTGAAAGTTGTATAGTCTAAGAAAAACAACATTTCATAATGGATATAGCAATCCTATTTGAGTTGTGAAAAAGGTTTTGATTGAATTAACCGCAGAGGCGCAGAGGAGCCAGTGCGTTGCGGAGCCAGTACTGCAGGAGGGTTTCCCTCCGTAGGTATCTGGCGTTGGGGTTTCCCCCGTTGTAGCATCTGGCGTGGCGCAGAGGAGGAAAAGAGAGAGTTGAGCGCTAAGGCGCACGCTCCGCTAACACGAATGATTTAGGACTGCTATAGTTACTAAAGTTCACACAATCATTTCTATCAAATTGTTAAAATTTTGTAAATAGTGTTTAATCTTTAAAATAAAGGTTAAGAGCAAATTGTGCTTGCAAGATTAGAATTCGATTAAAAATTTCCTTCTAGAAAGGAATGCTAATTTTCAAGCAATTCTCAGCTTAAATTCATTTATCTCTTGGAAAGACAGTTTAAATTTTCCTTAGAGTTAGAACTTACGCATAATTTTTTTGAGTCAAACCAAGTTTGTGCAAATAGGTGTTTTATGGAACTAGCAGATTTTCTTGGTCTTATCCATCCAGCTATTGCAGTCTTTTTCGTCTTCCCTCTGATTGGAATAGTAGGTAATTTTGCATGGGCTACACGCCAGCGTCGCTTGCAAACTATAGATTCTGGTAAAAGTAAAATTCCTCCTGTTGTAGGGGTAGAACACAGGCGATTAGGAACTTGGCTAACAGGTGCAGTTGTGGGATTAGCTTTACTAGGGTTAGCCTATCCAATTGGCAAGAATATTATTAAAAAACAATTGTGGGACAAAGACTTTTTTCAAGTCATTTTTATTCTTTTGATGTTTGCTGCTACTATCACCTCTATAGTATTACTTTATCGAGCTAAGCAGGCGTTATGGCGGGGTATTTTTGCCACTTTAACAGGTGCAGGACTAGTGATTCTCGGTTGTCAGGATGGAGTCTTTCGTCGTGATGATGAGTGGTATTGGTCACATTATTACTTTGGTATTACTGCAGCCCTGCTGATGATTTTTTCCCTAGCAATTTTTCCTGATATTTATAAAGATAGGTCGAATCGCTGGCGCATCGTCCACACAATCTTAAATTGCATCGCCTTATTACTATTTATTGGACAAGGAATGACAGGAACACGAGATTTACTAGAAATTCCTCTAAGTTGGCAAGAGTCTCACATCTTTCAATGTGATTTTGTGAATAAAACTTGCCCTAATCCTCAACCTAAATAAAGAGTTATGAATGACGAGTAAAAAGCTTTTCACTTTTAACAGTTATCAGTGAACAGTTATCAGTGAACAGTTATCAGTGACTAGTTTTTTTCAGTTGGGAGTTTCCAGTCCCCCGCTTCTATAAGTGGTAGGTCTCACTTGGGGAGACCTGTTAACTGACAACTGATAACTGTTCACTGTTTTCATTCATACTATCAATTTAGCAACGCCGACTTACTTATCCAAAAAATTTATCCAAAAAAATTTTCTGTAAGTCCCTTTGGGCTGATGTTCACGCTAGAACTGCAGCCAGCAAAAATAGGCAGTCTACCAAAATGGTACTCAAAACCGCTCCACTAAAAGCGTACCAGTGCCGCTGCTTCGCAGGTAAAGGTAAAATCCCTACTATTAACAAGACTATGGCGAGAACTAGCGCCCAAGCCTGTCCCCAAGGCGTTTGAACTTGCGTTAAAGCACTCTGTAAAATTGGTGTCACATCAGATGTGGATTCTACTCGCACGATTTGCCGCCAGTAGGGTATTAAATCTACTAAGTAGAAATACATGTCAGTTAATACTGTACCGAGTAATGAACCTAAATAAAACCAGTTACCGATTTTGCCCCAGTTCCGACTGAGACACCACAACGCAAATGGCAAACCTATAGACTCCACAGGTAAATGCCATAATGGTTCCCAGCGCAGCCAGCCCCAGTAAATTGAGCCTGCTAACCAACTCCAACTAAACCCTAAAAGCAAATCTCCCCAAACATACGTAGAGGGACGCGACATTAATTGAAAACTTAACCATACCCAACCAGCTGTTAGAGCTAAACTCAACCACGGAAGCGATCGCACAAGTGGCGCTTCAATAAACACAGGTACGGATACCAAAAAGACAGCCGCCGCAAAGACTAACCATGCTGGCTGAGAGGCGATTTTCCATAACAACGGAACGTCAGCGCTTTTCGTTGGCTGAACTGGCTGGATCGTAGTAGTAGAAGCAGCGTAAGAAGACAAAGTATTGTTAACCAAAGTTTTTTTATATTTGTTATTTTTCTTTATCTTATTTAAGATATCACAACATAAATCCCCCCTAGGGGCATTTTGATTCTAGCTTAATCTAAGAATGAAGAATGTGTTAATGTTGTGAGATTTCATTTACGTACTACCATCTTTTGGGGAAAATAGGCTCCAAACTGTGAGGTGAAGACTTCATGCAGAAGTTTGACTGCGCAGCACTCCAGCAAAAAGCTATTTTGCCTCCGGGTTTGTGTGTGGGCTGTTTGTGTAATTGGTTGTAAAGACAGTGAGCATAGGTAAAGGAATGGCTCTATCAAAACGTCAATTGTTTTTGTTTTTAAGTGTTGTATCTGCGCTCATCTCAGTTGTCGCAGAGCCGATAAAAGTTCTCAGCACCGAACCCAACGTACCGGCAAATGGGGTACAACAAATGAATATTTTCCAGGCTCTTGTTTTAGGATTTGTACAAGGAGCTACAGAATTTCTGCCTATTAGTAGTACAGCACACTTGAAAGTAGTCCCTGTCGTTCTTGGTTGGGGTGATCCAGGGGTTGCTTTTACCGCTGTTATTCAGCTTGGGAGTATTGCAGCGGTACTATGGTACTTCTGGGGCGATTTGACGCAACTTGTCAC
>JAAUSC010000163.1 GCA_012031965.1 Scytonema sp. RU_4_4 | reverse complement strand
ACCTTTAAAATTAAAATAAATTAAAAACCAGAGCAATGAATATATCTATTCTGGTCTTGGAGGTGATCATTTTCTCGCCAAACTTCCAGAGCAGATCCGTAATACATCCTTGTTTAGCGTAGAAGTCATCAGTCATCTGAGTCAGGCAGTGTCGCTAATCCAAATCACACCACCTGATGTCATACTGGTACAGGCTAGCTTGGATGACAGCATGGAACTCTGCCATTGGTTGAAAGAACAGACAAAGCTATCCTGGATTTACTGTATTCTTTTAGAAGATCGTCCCCAGGTACTTGCCCTAAGGAGTGAGTGTAACAGAGAATGGGAGTTGGAAATGACTTCTGCTGCACTACGTCAAGGAGCTGATGCTTACATTTGGCACAAGAGCGAGGAAACTGGCAATGAGCAGTTACTGCTAGCTCACTTAACTGTAGGCTTGCGTAAGGCACAGAAATATCGTGATTTGCTGCGGACAAATGACTTATTGTCAGCCATAGCCTTATCTGATTCCTTAACAGAATTGAATAATCGTCGTGCTTTGGAGTGGGATTTACCCAAGCAAATCAAAAAAGCTCGTAGTCATGGAACTCCACTCTCGTTGATTATTCTGGATGTGGACTATTTTAAGAAAGTAAACGATAGCTATGGACATTTAGTTGGCGATCGCCTTTTGCAGCTACTGTGTCACCGTCTACGCCATAATCTGCGGTTTCAAGACACTCCATTCCGCTATGGTGGGGAGGAATTTGTCATTGTTTTAACCAACACCAACTGTGACGAAGCATTGCTGGTAGCGCGTCGTCTCAATCGTGTTGTCAATGAACAACCATTTGCGATTAATAGCAAACTCACTATCAACGTTACAATCAGCTTAGGAACGGCTTCTCTACAACCAGAAGATGATGAAAAGGGAACCAGCTTATTAGAACGCGCTGATCAACATCTTCTGGAGGCTAAAGCTGCTGGACGTAATTGTGTCATTGGTTGCAGTTGTCAGATGTCCCATAAAGCCTCACATCTTCAAGCTGTTTGTTCACAAGCTTCTGCAATTGCATTTTGACACTCTGCGACTGAAGCACGTTCTCGCATAGCCTTCACCAAAGCTTGATATGACAACCAGTTTTCTTGCAAGAGAGTTTTAGCCTGAAGGGTACAAAAGCGCTGTTTTTGCTCACATGCTGATGCAGAAAAACCTAAATTTGTCAATACTATTGAGAGCTTGCTTCTGTCATCAGCCCCTCCCTCCGAGTTTTCGTAAACCAGTATTTCAGCGGCAATACCTGCCATCCAAATGGTGCAGTAACGGTCTAGCTTTTGAGCACCTATTATACCCCGTTTTAGTTGGGATGCTAATTCGCCATCATCAAAACTCACACCACCTTGCCCGAGTTGTTTTTGTTTGAGTGCTTCCCAGGCACTTAAGGTATAGTTCATAACTGGAATACCCAGAAGGTAAGCGACTAGAAAATGTCCTGCTTCGTGGTGAATAATGCGTTCTCTGTGTTCAGGAGAAAAGCCAGCTATCCAATCTATAAGTAAATTCCCACCTTTGCCTTGTAAACTAAATGAATCAAAAGTGGCAATTCCCAAAACGGTAAAGGTCAATGTCGCTGGGATTGTGGGTGATATGTGAAACAACGGTCCTAGTAAGCTAGAAATCGTCATTATAAAGACAGATATTGCTATTAAGTTTAGAGATATCCTGCTCATACCAAAGAGATTTTAGCTTAATCTTTCTTAATTCTTTTTTCATTATGAATCGATATGAGCAAAACGGAACAGAGAGGATATCTGAAAAGTTTTGAGGAATATATAGCGATTCTCACTTGCATAGAATACACGCACGCTGTGACTCGGATCTTGCAGTGTCTGTCCAACTAAGTCTGGAGTTTCATCATATAATATTAAGCAAAAAATAAAGTAGAGTTTAGGGAAAAATAATGAATTCCAGGATGTTTGCTACCTTGGCTGTAGTGGCTGCTATTGCTGCATTAGCAAGTAAGGTTCACGCACAGTCTTCAGTTACACAAAACTCAAAAACTGAGAATTACACAATCCAAGGAGATTCTTTAACTGGGATAAATAATAGAACAGCCGAGGGCGATTTCGCAAGATTTTTTACAGAACAAAATTCTCAGAATAATGCTTCACGAAAAAATTTTGGAGAAAGCATATCTCCGGCTGATGTTTTGGAACTTGGGGATCAAATCGAATTACGCCGTAGAGAGCCAGTAACAACTCCAAATGATGTGTTTTTTCCCCAAGGAGATGAGTCATTCTACGGCAATGATGGAGTGCAAGTGCAGTTTGATTTGAATACAAACAGGTAGCAAGGATTGACCTTCACCCAGTTTTCACGCCAAAGTTTTGCTAGAATCTACAGAAATATGCCAAGAATTCAAAATCCCTCTAGCTTATTGGGTTAAACTGCCCAAAAGCTCAGAGGGATCTTTGTTTTAAGACTGATATCACATTACATTTATAGTCTCTAGTTTTATGGACAAATATCCAGTCTTCTAGTTTGTAAGTTTAACCTTACTGGGTGAACTACAAAACCCTCTATTGTCAATATTTGTTTATATTATTGACTAAATTTATCAATACGTGTACAAGACTGCCGCGTCCATAAATTCTGCACAATCTAAACTTTCGCCCACCTAAAGAAGACTTTTGTCAAGAAATTAATCTGCTAACACTTTACAGTAGAATGAGTCCTTTAGAGACAGGAGGGTAAAACGTGACTCGTGTAATTATTGTGCGCCACGGTCAAAGTACCTATAATACCGAAAAGCGCATACAAGGACGCTCGGATGCTTCTAAACTAACAGAAAAAGGTCGTATTGATTCTAGAAAAGTAGGCAAAGCCCTCGGTAATATCCTATTTAACGCAATATACTGCAGTCCTTTGCAACGTGCGAAAGATACAGCAAGTATTATTCACCATGAAATGGGAATTTATGCTGAGCAATCTGCTGTTCCCCAAACTTCTGATAAATTAATGGAAATTGACCTTCCTTTATGGCAAGGCATGCTCTCTGCTGAAGTTAAGGAGAAATTTCGCGAAGACTACCGCATTTGGCAAGAAAGTCCTCATCTACTGCTGATGTCTGTAAAAGATGGTGAGCAAACAACAGAACATTTTCCAGTTGTCGCTTTATACGAACAGGCACGGCAATTTTGGCAAGAGGTGTTATCTCGCCATCAAGGCGAAACAATACTTATTGTGGGACACAATGGCATTAATCGTGCTCTTTTAGGCACGGCGCTAGGAATCTCTCCAGAACGCTACCATTCCATACAACAATCTAACTGCAGTATCAGTGTACTCAATTTTTCTGGAGGATTAGGAGAACGAGTCCAACTAGAATCTCTCAATCAGACGCAACATCTAGGAGAAATTCTGCCCTCCTTGCGCCCAAATCACAAGGGTGTCAGGTTGTTGTTGGTGCGTCACGGAGAAACTGAATGGAACCGCCAAACTAGATTTCAGGGACAAATTGATGTCCCTCTCAATGATAATGGCAGACAGCAAGCACAAAAAGCTGCTCAATTTCTCAAAGACGTCGCAATTGACTTTGCAGTCACAAGCCCCATGCTGCGTCCTAAAGAAACTGCAGAAATTATTTTGCAGTACCATACAGATGTCAATTTGGAATTGCAGGACGGTTTAAGGGAAATTAGTCACGGACTTTGGGAAGGAAAATTAGAAAACGAAATAGAGCAGGAATTTCCAGAAGAGTTACATCGCTGGCGAACAACCCCAGCACAAGTCCAAATGCCAGAAGGAGAAAATTTGCAGCAAGTATGGGAACGTAGTGTCGTAGCATGGGAGTCTATTGTCCAAACTGCATTAACAAATCAACTCAAAACTGGATTAGTCGTTGCTCATGATGCTACTAACAAAACTCTGCTTTGTCACATTTTGGGTTTATCATCAGAACAATTTTGGAATTTCCGTCAGGGTAACGGTGCAGTCACTGTTATCGACTACCTCTTAGAAACAGGTGGTTTACCAGTACTGCAAGCAATGAATATCACTGCTCATTTAGGTGGTGGCGTACTCGATAAAACAGCGGCGGGGGCGTTGTAAGCAATTCAAAATTCACGCATTCGCTGCCTGCGGCACGCTGTGCTAACATTAAAAGTCTGCCCAAGGGCACGCTACGAGCGAACAAAATCAAGAAAACCAGTGATACCAAGTCGTCCAGCCTCTAACTGTATACAAACCAAATGTGTGACAACTCAGCGTTTAGCAATAATCTGTCAGCCTTTAACCGCTAGTTAATTTTTAGTAAGCGTAACACAAACGCACAGTTAACAACATATAAAAGTTAAAAATTAAAAAGCTGATAGCTGATAGTTAATAGCTAAAATGACAAGTGAACTGCTACAACAAGTAAGGGTTATTGACCCTGTTTCTGGAACTGACCAAACTGCCGATGTGCTCATTGATGATGGTTATATCAGGTCTGTGATGAATCACATTTGTGATATGCCAAATGACACTCATATTAGAGATTGTCATGGATTGGTATTAGGACCAGGGTTGGTAGATTTGTATAGCCACTCCGGAGAACCTGGGTTTGAAGAACGCGAAACCCTCGTGTCTCTCTTACATGCTGCTGGTGCTGGCGGCTTTACACGAATTAGTATCTTACCCGATACATCCCCAGTGATTGATCATCCCGCTGTGGCTACACAGTTGCAAAAGCGAGGAGGAGAAATCAGGTGGGGAGAAAATATCACTCCACCACATCTCAACATTTGGGGTGCAATCAGTCAAGATGTTGCTGGCAAGCAAATGACTGAATTATTAAACTTGGCTGCAGTTGGAGTCGTTGGCTTTACTGATAGTCAGCCTTGGGAAAATTTTGGACTGGTGCGTCGAGTGTTGGAATACATCCAACCTTTGAGAAAACCTGTGGCATTTTGGTGTTGCGATCGCCAGTTGATGGGAAATGGCGTTATCCGGGAAGGTTCAAACGCCATTCGTTTTGGGTTGCCTTTTACACCTAGTAGTGCAGAAACTTCGGCGATCGCCGCTTTGTTGGAATTAGTCACCGCCACAAGTACACCAGTACATATCATGCGTGTCTCCACTGCTCGCAGTGTCGAACTCATTGCATCAGCTAAAGCTAGAGGTGTACCGATTACCGTCAGTACCACTTGGATGCATCTTTTACTTGACACACAAGCGATGAAAAGCTATAATACCAGCCTTCATTTAGAACCACCTTTGGGCAATTCTAATGACGTAGCAGCGTTACGGAAGGCAGTACGGACAGGTGTTATAGATGCTATAGCCATAGACCATACACCATACACCTATGAAGAGAAAACCGTTGCCTTTGCCGAAGCTCCACCAGGAGCAATTGGTTACGAGTTAGCATTACCCCTTTTGTGGCAGCATTTGGTAGAAACTGGGGAGTTTACAGCTTTAGAATTGTGGAAAGCTCTTAGTTATCGTCCAGCGGAGTGTTTACAACAGAGAATAAGTGCGATTGTACCCGATCAAAAAGCGGAATTAACTTTGTTTGATCCCCAGCAAAACTGGAAAGTCGAAAAGCAAAATCTGCATACACTTTCTAGTAATACATTTTGGCTGGGACAGCAATTGACAGGTCGAGTTGTACAAACTTGGTGTTAATTCGTATAAATTGAACAATCAAAAAGACCCCGTTTCTTTTAGAAATTGGGTCTTTTTGAAATAAATGAGTTAACAGAAAAGTTAACAGAAAACTGTATTAATTAAGCTTAACTCAAACCAAGTACGATTTTCAATAATTCCATCTACAGGTAACCCTGTGTGCTTTTGTAAAGCTTTGACTGCCCTTTCTGTACGGTTACTAAACTCACCATCGATCTTACCATTGTAGTAGTCGCCGATTGTCAGTCTTTCTTGAACTTTCTTAACAAGTTCTCCCTTGCTACCTTGCTTCAAAATAGGCATGTCAACTGGCGCATTGAGAAAGAGCGATCGCCAAGTTTTATCCCCTACAATTCCATCTTGTAGAAGAAACTTTTTACCTTGGAAGAGTAGAACTGCATTTTTTGTCTGTGAACCAAAAATACCGTCAATAACTTCTTCACCAGGAAAGACACAAGCACCGTTGTCATCGAGAGATACAAAAGCACTCCATTTTAATAACAGTTCTTGCAGTTCTTTAACAGCTTCACCTTTGGAACCTTCTTTAAGAACAGGCTTGTTGAGTTGAGCAGAAACGTTAGCTTGATTTGTGGTCATCTTTATTCTTCAATGTTTGTGTATTGTTGGAATCACTGTTTGATGAATCTATTCCGTAAGGAAAATCATGAAATTTAGAAAATTGCATGAAAATGGCTGAAAAGTCTTATTGGTATGAGTTTTCTAAGAAAAGGATTTATTTTGTCTCTAGTGACTTTCAAACTGTGCTAAAATTATTTCCGCTTCCTGACACAGCAACTCGTGATACTGACCGTTGCTCGCAACTATTCCCCCCCACTGATTCACATCACCAGTGTTGTATTGCAACGGCGTACCATCAAAATGAGTAAATTGACCACCAGCTTCTGTCAAAATGAGTTCTGGGGCGGCTATATCCCAATCTTTGGGCGCAGACTTACCAGACAGAGAAATATAGATATCTGCTCGTTGTTCGACGATTGCAGCAATTTTGCCGCCCACACTGCCAACCGCTTTCTGATTTTGACATGGTAGGTGTTGCAAGAGGTAATTTAATCTTTCATTACGGTGACTACGACTAACGACGACAGTTAAATCCTCAATGCGTTCTCGTGATGACACTTGTAACTGTGTACGCTTCCCATCACGGGTTTCCACAAATGTACCGCCTTCCTTTATGGCATAGTACAACTTTTCTGCTTCAGGTACTGCTACCACAGCAAGCACGGGGCGTGTTTCTTGTACTAACGCGATGTGAATTGCATACTCCCCAGTTTTTTCGACAAAATCTCGCGTACCATCCAAAGGGTCAATAATCCATACCCATTCTTGCTGAGTTTGTTGTACTTCGTAAGTTTCTTCGCTAATATAAGCAAAATCTTTATCACCCAAAGCCGCTTGCAGATTTTCCAAAATGTAATGATTGACATTGACATCTGCAATGGTGACAGGCTCATTCTGCTTATACTGCACATCTAGATTGTCGTTGCTAGTTTGGTGGTAGTAAGACTTCAGTATATCTGTTGCTCCCCAACCCACGGAACGAGCTAATTCTAAAATTTTTTCTAGGTCTTTCATTTATCCCCTTGTCTCCCTTGGGTGTTTAACTGGTAATAATGCCCAATGACTCTGTGGAATAGTATTCTAAAACTGAGGAGTGTTGTACTGCACCTGCGATAGTGAAATCTGCACAGGAGGTCATCCCACGACTTGTAGAATAGCACGACACGCTAACGTATTATATTAAACCATTACTTATAGTTAGGTTCAACATTAGTTGGCTGAAGAATTGGCGTTAAGCGTTCGCGTAGCGTGCGCCTCTGGCGCTTAGCTCTGCCGTAGGCGATCGCCAATCTCGCCGCACTTGTGCCAATGAGTCAGTTTCATTTTGCCCGTGCCTTCAATGTGAATACTACCATCGCTTCTGTTATTCATTGCTATTATCAAATCTTAGGTGATTCATTTCTAGAAGTTCCTGTTGATTTAAAATTTCAGACTGCTTGGCAATAAGAGGTAAGAATACTTCCATAATTTCATTTATCACTGATTGAATAAACTCCTGCGAATCTTCTTCTCCTAAATGCCGTTCAAAAGCATTCTTGATCGCTTGACTAATCAGTCTCTCAAAATGCTGTTTTCTCGCTATAAGTTTAAAGAGATTTTCAACACATGTCTGAAAATGATTACTTGCAGATAACTTTTCTTCTAAAATCTCCAAAATCAGATTCTTCGGAAGATGGGTGATTTCTACGTCTGGGCGATACTCAGACACTTCGATTAAATCAAAGAAGTAGAAATCGAAGAAATCTTGTCCATCATACTCATCAGATATAAGAATAAGAAACTGAAAGGTGCTAAAAAACTGTACAACTGCATACAACACTCTCTCTTCTGAATTTCCACCAACAAAAAGATTATGAAAAACTTTGCCCTTCTCTAAAAAGTTTGGAAAGAAGTCATAATCCGGAGAATATATTTGTACACAACTAAGTTTCTGCTCACCCTTAAGATAAGGAATTAAGTGCTTGATACAAGTGTACTCTCTCCTACTATAAACGTAAAAATTTACTGCTGTTTTGCAGACAGACCTGTAAAGTTCATCATCCGTAACTTCCAGAGAAAAATGGACTTCGCTATCTAACTGAAATTTAGACTTCACAGCCTGCTTCAAAGCTTTTTCGATATCAAGATTAGGAAACTTCCTCTTCAATCCCTTTAATACTTCTCTCGCTTGCTTCTCATTTTTGGCAGTTAAGGAGATAGAAGCTTCTCCATTATCTTCTTTAATGTCAATAGTTGGTTTCGATATTCTTGGTTTACCGCCGGGATCTAAAAATATTTCTTCTCCAGTATTGACAACTTCAGCTCTAATAGGCTGCGCCTCCCCCCGGTGTCGCCTAACATTTAGCAGATTCGCTATGGGGTTAAAATGTTTAGCCAGTTGAGCATCTATTTTGTCAAATAGAGGTGCACATTGGCGACAAAGGAGATTTTTTGAGTGAAGTCTTCCACCCATAGCATTAAGCACAATATGTTCATCGTATGTATTTCCATCTACGATATATAGCTCACATACGTAACATTTCACCAAGTCTTCACCGGTCATGATTTCTTAATCAAATTATACTTGATTGCGTCTATTTTTTAGCTCTCAGGCGATCACATAACTAGAAACGGTGAAAACAGGCGTTAAATATCTTGCAAAAACTAAGTCGTACAATGGCAAAAAGCAATCAACCACAGATTAGGAACTTAAGACTTGTTTCAAAATGTTTTAAAATCAGTAATCGACTACTGGGAATGCATCCAGCGGCGCGTACCAAAAAATCGACACGAAAAAGCAGCAATATGAGCCGCTTGCTCCAATGCAGTCGTAAAACTTTCCCGTAGGATGTAATGACAAAAAGCACCATGAAAAATATCTCCAGCCCCCAGTGTATCAACGGCTTGAACAGCAGGCACATCTATCACGCCAGCTTTTCCATGTTGGAGGTATCGAATGGGTTTTTGTCCATGAGTGATAGCAATGTGGGAAATACCAAATCCACTGAGATAAGCAAAAACCTCATCTTCAGTATGGCAGTTAGGAGGATGAAAATTAGCGGAGCAAATAGCGTAATCTACAAAAGATAAAACTTTTTCAAACCCGTTTTTCCAACTACCACCATCGATGACAACTGGGATATTCTTCGCTCTAGCTGTTTGCGCAATTTCATTCCCAACAGTTATTTGATGTCCATCTATGAGCACAATATCAACATTTTGATCAACATTTTGTAAAACTTCTGGCGGAATAGATTCGCTGGTAGCTTGAGTTTTGACAGCGTTGATGGAAATAACCGCCCGTTCACCAGTTGCTTGGGTGACAATAATGGAAGAAACAGGCGGCGCGTTTTGCGTAGTGGGGTTAAGGTCGGTGATTTCGACTTTATAATTTGCTAAATCTCCTTTCATCAATTGCGTCATGGGGTGACAACCCACCACACCCAACACTGTAGCTTGATTGCCCAAATGACTGAAAGTAACAGCCGCGTTTGTTGCTGGACCACCTGCTGTAATAGTATAGTCAGCAGCCACTATTTTTTGATTATTCAAAGGAGGAGATTGGGCAAGGTAAATCAAATCCAAAGTGACTAAACCGACAAATAACCCATATTTTTCCATATACTTCAACTCATCACAGGCAAGCCTGAGAGCGCCATCGCGATTTCTTCCGCACTGTACTCAGTATCGCGTAACAATCCTGCCTGATAATCTATATACGCTTGCATATCGAAGTGACCATGACCACACAGATTGAATAGGATGGTCTTACTCACTCCTTCCTCCTTACAACGCAGTGCTTCATCAATCGCACCCTTGACTGCATGATTGGCTTCAGGAGCAGGTAAAACCCCTTCAGTGCGGGCAAAGGTCAGACCAGCCGTAAAACAATCAAGTTGTGTGAAAGCTCTCGTTTCAATCAGACCCAAATCTACAACGTGACTCAGCAAAGGTGCCATGCCATGATACCGTAACCCGCCTGCATGGATGCCTTGGGGAACAAAAGAACTGCCTAAGGTGTGCATCTTGACAAGAGGCGTGAGATGTGCAGTATCACCAAAGTCATATGTATATTTGCCCTTAGTTAAGGTTGGGCAAGCAGCTGGTTCAACTGCCACAAATTTGATATCACTCTGCTCACCTCGCAGCTTTGCACCCATGAAGGGAAAGGCAATACCAGCAAAATTACTACCACCACCTGTACAACCCACGATAATATCAGGATAGTCACCTGCTTGTTCTAGTTGTGTCAGTGCTTCTTGACCAATGACAGTTTGATGATGTAGCACATGATTCAACACGCTACCTAATGCATATTTTGTCTGCTCATCTTGTACTGCCACTTCTACCGCTTCACTAATGGCGATACCCAAACTGCCAGTGCTATCAGGATTTTCTTTGAGAATCTTCCGTCCTGCTTCAGTTTCATCACTGGGGCTAGCTATGACACGCGCACCAAAAGATTCCATAAAAGCGCGACGATATGGCTTTTGCCGATGGCTCACTTTTACCATGTAAACGACGACTTCTAAGCCAAAAAAAGCACCAGCAACTGCCAGCGCAGAACCCCATTGCCCTGCACCAGTTTCTGTTGTCAGGCGTTTTACCCCTGCTTGCTTGTTGTAATAAGCCTGTGGAATCGCTGTATTGGGTTTATGGCTACCGGCTGGACTGACACCTTCGTACTTGTAGTAAATTTTGGCAGGGGTATCAAGGGCTTGCTCCAGGCGTCGGGCGCGATAAAGTGGAGTTGGTCGCCACTGACGGTAAATTGATTGTACTTCCTCAGGAATTTCAATCCAGCGTTCAGTGGTAACCTCCTGCGAAATCAGCGCTGCTGGAAAAAGGGGTTCTAAGTCTTTTGCTGTAATTGGCTGATATGTAGCAGGGTGTAGCACTGGTGCCATCGGCGTCGGTAAATCAGCCTGGATATTGTACCAGGACTGTGGCATTTGATTTTCGCCAAGCGTGTATTTGATGGTGTCCATTAGTGAAAAGCGACTGCAATAAATTTTTCTTTTTATCGTACGCTTTTAGTCTATAGCGATTTTCACCTGGATAGAGTTGTTTAAATACACGCATATAGTAGCGGCTGTTCTATGCCGTGCCCCTACAAATCATCTGTATTACATCTCATTGAAAACTGCTATACGCTCCAGTCAATCCACAAGATAATATTTATTCATGGATATAAAACCAGGAACACTTTACATTGTCGGCACGCCTATTGGTAATCTGGAAGATATGACATTCCGGGCAGTGAAAGTTTTGCAGACAGTAGATATCATTGCAGCGGAAGATACACGCCATACAGGTAGATTGCTACAACATTTTCAAGTGACAACGCCGCAGGTTAGTTACCACGAACACAACCGTAGCAGTCGTATTCCAGAGTTACTAGAGCAACTTAGTAACGGGAAAGCGATCGCTCTCGTGACTGACGCAGGTATACCAGGAATTTCTGATCCTGGATATGAACTGGTTAAAGTTTGTATTGAGGCTGAGATACCTGTTGTGCCAATTCCTGGTGCAAATGCAGCAATCACTGCATTAAGTGCAGCTGGACTACCAACAGATAGATTTGTTTTTGAAGGATTTTTACCAGCTAAAAGTCAACAGAGACACTTACACTTAGAATCTCTTGCAACTGAACCCCGCACACTCATTTTCTACGAGTCTCCCCATCGCCTACGCGAAACTTTGCAAGATTTAGCAGAAGTTTTTGAAAACACTCGCCAAATTGTCATAGCGCGGGAGTTAACTAAATTGTATGAGGAATTTTGGCGAGGAACAATTGAGGAAGCAATTATCCACTACAGCCAACGTGAGGCTCAAGGTGAATATACTTTAGTTGTGGCGGGAACCCCACCCACTCAACCACAACTAACAGAAGAAGAACTTAAAGCAGAGTTACAAAAAATAATGAGTCAGGGAATATCGCGATCGCAAGCTAGCCGTCAGTTAGCAAAAGAAACTTCTCTTCCCCGTCGTCAACTCTATCAATTAGCTCTTTCTATCCAAATGTCTGACCAATATAGTAAATAGTCATTAGTCATTAGTTAAAAGTTGTTCTTCTTGTCCCCTTGTCTCCATCATCTCCCACTTTTCTCTAGGGGAGTTTCGTCAAGGTTAAGGCAAGACTACAATGGGAGATATTGATTATGAGGTACATGAGGAATTCAGAATGACCCAGGTGGTTTTAGGAGAGAATGAAGGAATTGATTCAGCTCTGCGTCGATTTAAACGTCAAGTTTCCAAAGCTGGAATCTTAGCTGATGTTAAGTATCACAGGCACTTTGAAACACCTTTAGAAAAGCGTAAACGCAAGGCTGTAGCTGCTAGACGCAAGCGACGTATGAAATAAACCGATTTCGTTCTGAACGTTGCTTCACAAAATAATGTTAAACAAGCCTTAGTGCATTCGGCAACCAGAATACATTACAGTGTCGGGAGCAGAAAGCCCATCTTCTTCCAAGAGTGGAGACGGGCAGTTTTCTCAGGTCGTTTAACCCGTCCACAGAACTGCCCTCATCAATGTGTTGTAACTTTAGTTACTGTCAGACATCTTTTCAAGAGAACGAATCCATTCGCGTACTAAGTCGGTTTTAGTGCGCTTTGTCTTTTTCGCGTGATGAAGTCTAAGATTGCGAAATATCAAAAGAGCGACTATTACAAACATTCATAGCTTTTTCTATTCCCTGCTTGAGACTGAGTTCTACACATTCCACCACAAACTGAAGTACAACAGACACCATCTGATTTTCAGCTGCTGAAAATCGTCCTAAGACATGAGAAACAGCACCTGAATCATCGCTAGTCCCTGCATTTTTGGTTTACCAATACCGATTCGTAAACGAGGAAAGTTTTGTGTCCCAAGATGGGCGATCGCGCTTTTCATACCATTGTGTCCTCCAGCTGAACCAGATAAGCGCAAGCGAGTTTTTCCTAAAGGTAAATCCATATCATCATAAATAACTAAGACCAACTCAGGTTGTAGCTTATACCAACTTGTCACGGCTTGCATTGCTTGTCCTGAGCGATTCATATAAGTTAGTGGTTTCAATAAACGGATTTTGTCTCCATTTGGAGCCATTCCCTCACCATACTCTCCTTGAAACTTTCGATTTTCAGCCAAGGGAATCTTCCAAAAACGGGATAGCGCCTCTAAAGCAGCAAAACCAATATTATGGCGTGTTTGGTCATACTTGGGTTCTGGGTTCCCCAACCCGACCACTAGCTGAGGAATAACCAAAGTTTTTTGAGCAACAGCTTCTATCATTTGCCTTTAGTCTAGCTTTTTTGGGCAGAACTAGCCGTATCTTGCTCCACTTTAGCTGCTTCTATTTTCTTGGCTTCTGATTCAGAAGTTTGCTTGGTTTCTAGTTCAGCAGTTGTTTTTACAGCTTCTTGCAACTGAACTGCTTCTTTTTGAAACTCATTTTGAAACTCCTTAGAAGCGTCTTGAAAACCGCGAATTGCTTTTCCCACACTGCGACCAACCTCTGGTAACTTTTTGGGACCAAAGATTAACAGCGCTACCACAAAGATTAGAGCCATTTCTGGCAAACCGATACCAAATACATTCATATCTTTCTCCTATAAACTTAAAAACAGTTTTGTAAACCTATATATGTAGTTTAATCAATAGTTATCGTCATTGCTGCGATACTAATTGTGGTGACTTAATGCTCTAACAATAAGCTGCAATTTCTGCAAATGCAGGCAAAGCTTTTCGACAAAAGGGAGGAAAACTTAAAAAGGCATGCACCATACCAGAATAATCGATGCTAGTTTAAACTCCAAAACTCACAACTGACAAAAAACCCGGTCGGGAGCCGGGTATTGGATAGCTTGTTATACAGGCTTTTCAACTTTAAGCATCATTTACTGCCCAAAGTCTACCAGCCAACAAAAACGTCTTGAATCATGATGGACTTGTTATAAAGTTGCAGAATAATCAACAGAAACACGAAAAATAGCAGAATAAAAACAGACATCAGGGGTGTAGTACCCCAACCTGGAGCCACTTTACCATACTCAGAGTTTAAAGGTTTGAGGATATCTCCCAACCGCGTCCTTTGTGCCATAGTTCACCTAAGATGAGTTGCCAAAGCATTTTTTAATCTTCTGTAATATTCTATAGGAATAGAACACATTATCTATACTTGTCATGGAACCCGCAATAGTTCTTAGCATTTCCGTCTGCGCTGTTGTGATTGTCATCACGGCGCTGTCCATCTACACTTCTTTTGGTCCTCCCAGTAAGGAATTGAGCGATCCCTTTGAAGACCACGAAGATTAAAGTTCATGGGTTTCTCGTTGCACCTAGGCACAACGAGAAACCTACTAGCGAACCTTAAAGCTGCTAATTTTCCAAGGCGCAATTGTAAAGATTTGTTGTTGAGATGAGAATTGGGGTGTGAGTAAAGGGCGCTCCAACAAGTCCACAGACTCTCCCATAGTTAACCCCAAATCACTTTGCAAGTGCAAATTGGCTGTCTCTCCGTGACATTCGTAACACCGGAGAATCCATTGTTTTGGGTCATCTTCTGCTTGCTTAAACGCCATCAATATCAAATTCTGTGCTGACAAATCTAGTAAACTACCAACAGGCGGTAAAGACTTATTGCTCTGATCCTGTTCTGAACGAAGTACTATGACCTGCATTGGTAAATTCAATTCATACCCATGTCTAACTGTATGGGCTGATTCCCAGCTACCAGCATGAGGATACAAAGCATAAGTAAATTCATGAAATCCTGTGTCCGCTTCCGGATCAGGCCAATTTGGACTACGCAGTAGGGTTAAGCGTAGTTGATTGGGTTGGCTGTCATATCCATATTTACAATCATTTAGTAGGCTGACACCGTAGCTGGTACCGTCAACAGAAGAAGTTGTCAAATCAGCCCAATGTAAAGCCGGGACTTCCCATTTTGCCTTTTCTGCTGGAGTTTTGGGTTGAGTGGGACGACGAATCGCACCACAAGGAATTTCATAAGTCGCAAAGCTTGCTTCCAAATTAAGAGGAAAAGCAGCTTTCACCAACACCTGACGTTCTTGCCAATGAACAGTTGTGGCGATTTTGAGAGCTGGTGAGTGCATTTGCAAGATGTAATCACAGCAAAACTCAGATTCCCCTAGCTGGCGCACCACACGCACCCGACTTTGTACTGGTCCAGTTTCCAGCCACTCAATAGATTTGAGCAGCATTGGTGGTAAGGGGTGCTGAGCATAGTTGGGGTCAATATTCCAAGCATCCCAATATTGACCGCTGTCTTGGAAAGCTTGTAATTGATTTCCACCTGCTTGAGAAAGAACTTCTCTATCATGAACTTTGTCAAAAATACTCGACAAATCACCAGTTTGCTCGTCAACAGTTACCCGCAGAAATTCATTTTCTAAAATCAATCTTTTTGGATCAAAATGTTCTTGCTTTCGCAAACCTGATTTTGTATCATCAGACTGGGGTGTGTTGTTGCCTTTTTCAAGCAGTTGAGGACAAAGCCAAAAAACGCGATAGCCAACAGAAGGGACATCGCTTGCTAAAAATAGCAGCTTCGAGCCGTCAGTCAGTTGGGAAGGTAAGCATTCTCCTTGGAAGTTATAAACGCAAGCATCCAAGTGAGGATGAGGTAGGTCAACGGCAACAACCGATGAGCGGTTCCAATTAAGGGAGTTGAAGACGAAAATTGGTATGGCGTCGGGTTGGGGCAGCTCGCTCAGAGAAATTTGGGATGCAAGATGACTCAAAGACTGCTGCAATATCTCATTGCCAACTTTTTCCACCTCTTGCCAAGTCGAAGCGCATCCACGTAAACTTCATGAATTGAAGAACCAGGCAGAATGTCGTGAAACTGGTTAAAT
>JAAUSC010000162.1 GCA_012031965.1 Scytonema sp. RU_4_4 | reverse complement strand
ACTTAAGCAATGAATTGCTTTTATTTACCAAAATCGTACAAATTTTATCTATCTGTAGATTGATTCTACATACTTAAGCACAGAAAAAACATTTCAGTCTACAGGACGATTCATACTTCTGTGTATTTAAAGTAAAAAAAAGTTAGATTGAATCTTGATAAATTTGAAATTGGGAGCCGCAATCAAGCAAGTTAAAGATAGGAGCACAGAGCGAAATTTTAATACTTAAGATTAACACTTAAGATTGACGAAATTGAGGCATAGGCTTCTCTTTGGAACTTAAGATTGCTTTGCAACCACTGCTCAAAACTTTTTCGATAGATACCCAGTGAGGTAAGCTATAGTGTCTCCAAGATTCATGACAGGCAGCGTCTGTAATGCTAGCCTGCCAACGTTTTAAACTGTGCATGTCTTTTGAATAAACTAATCTTTGGAGGAGTTTCAATGAAGAATATTAGTTTTGATTTATCTGTGTTACGTCCGGTGCGGTTTATTATAGTCGCGTTCACTTGCGCCTTACTCATTTTCTCTCATGCCCTTCCTGCTGCTGCAATCGGTACCCAAAAGAGCAATCCTGAAAAAGCGACTACGCAGCTACTCGAAACTCAGAAAGAAACTGACAAATTAACCGCAGAGCCACCTCTAGGATTGAAAGAAACAATAAAGAAATCAAACAAGGGGATTAACGAAGTTCAAGGAGCTGCTGATATTGACAAAATGAATCGTCCTGAAAATTCTCAACAAGCAACTTCCGTAGAAGATCAAGTTGGGAACTTTTTGGAAAAAGTGACAGGTAAGAAGTAAATAGCGTTTCTTTGCTTCTAAGCCTTTTGATTAAACAAAGGTGTGTTTTGAGAAGTGGGTGTGACAAGTAAATTATTGCTCAATGTTCTAACGTTTTGAGCAGTGCGTTATTTATTTCACCATTTGATAGACATCTCGAAAGAAAAATCGAGATGTCTATTTCTATTGAGTCATAAATAATAATCTTTCCTTCGGTTGATGATGGTACAAGCTGAATTTGTGAAGGTTAGTAGAGAAGCGAGTAGAGGGATTTCAAGCAATGCGAAAGTTAAACATTGGTTTAACGGACGAACAACGTCAAGGTGTTATTAATCTGTTGAATCAAGATTTGGCAGACGCCTATCTCCTGTTAGTAAAAACGAAAAAGTTCCACTGGGATGTGGTCGGACCTCAATTCCGCTCTCTCCACGAGCTTTGGGAAGAGCAATACGAAACACTGACTGAAACTATTGATTCTGTGGCTGAGCGGGTTCGTGCTTTGGGCGGTTATCCTGTTGGTACGATGGAAGGATTTCTCAAAATTACTACTCTCAAGGAGGAAGGTGGTAACATCCCCACAGCAACTGGTATGGTGGCTCGACTGGTGGAAGACCATGAGCAGATTATTCGCAACTTACGGAACCATGTCGATCAGTCCAGTGAAAATTTCCATGACGAGGGAACTGCTGACTTCCTAACTGGATTGATGGAAGGACATGAGGAGATGGCTTGGATGCTGCGCTCATTTATTGAAGGGGAAGAAATACAGTCAGACGGTTCACAGACACCCAGAAAAACAAAAACTCCTGTAGGAGCGTAGTCTTTGTCGGCAGATTAAGCGAAAAGCATAAAGTTTGAGTCTAAAACGGCAGATTGAGGTATGAGTCATATGAGTAAATTTCCAGCATTTACCCCTTCAATCTGCCAACTGGAAAAACAAAAAGGAGTCTTCAAGTGTCAGAAGTATACAAGGCAGAACGTACCATCTCAGCTGTTTTTAAAGAACAGAAGCAAGTCGATGATGTGATTCGGCGTTTACTAGACCGAGGTGTGTCTAGAGACCATATTTCGGTCATGGGCAGAAACTTTCAGTCAGAAACCCGAATTGCTGGTTTTATTACTAAAAGAGATGTCATTCTCGGAGGTTTGAGAACCGGGGCAATCTTTGGTTCCTTGTTCGGTTCCTTCCTCAGCTTGCTGACAGGTGTAGGCGTACTGTTTATTCCTTTTGTTGGTCCAATAGTAGCAGCTGGTCCTATTGGTGCAGTGCTGTTAGGAGCTGCAAGTGGGGCGATCGCCGGGAGTGCAGGTGCTGGTTTGGTATCTGTTTTGACAACATTAGGAATGCCAGAAGATAAAGCAGCAGTTTACCAAACTCGCTTGCAGGCTGGTGAGTACTTAGTCATGGCAGAAGTACCAGGCGATCGCTCTGGAGAATACCAATTGCTGATAGAAAGTGCTGGTGGTGAAGAAGTCCACACAATTGAGAAAGCCTTACCTCGTGCGTGTCCTGGTACCTGCAAAAGTCCAGAAGATTTATCTCCAGAGATTCGCTCTCATCTTTCTGCTGAAGCTCAGGGTACATTCATTGAACGTTATAACACTGTCATAAAAGAGACAAATGATGAAACCAAGGCTGAACAAGCAGCCTGGGAGACAATTCATCAGCAATATGATGAAGATGAAAACGGCATTTGGTCAAAGGTAAAAACAACTGTTTAGCAAATATCGCGGTTCTCATTTGAATCAAATACATTAACGTATATAGAGACGCGACATGTCGCGTCTCTACAGTATTGCACTCTCACCTACTTCTCAAGGCAATTTATAACCAGTCACTCTAATTGTTAACTGACCTTGGCGAGGGTCACGCTTGAAGATAAACGCTCCTTGTTCCTTTTCACCACCAGATAAAAAGTCAATCTGCATATCTCCCGTTTCTTCTATTTCGCCGTCAATCTGCAACTGAGCCATAATCTGAACAGATTCTGCTGTTTCTCCTCCAGTATTAAGAACCTCGAAAGAAACATAAAATTGTTCATTAACCTCCCGAATTGCCTTATTGTTAACTGCAAGGACGGGAGGTTCATCCTTTTCGTTGAGCCAAGTATAGCCAACCAAACTGACAACCACTGTCAGGATAAATGAAGCAGCACCGAAAGTTAACCATTCTGCAAGTGTTCTTTTCGGTTGCTGTTGTTCTTTTTTCTCATGAGTAAATCCATTTGTTTGACTCATACTGCTAACCGTCCTGCTGCACCTCCGATAGTTGCAGGCAATCCCAGCAGCAAAGTATACTCCAGCCAAATGGTCCAAGGATCGCCAAAAGTTAGTTTTTGAAAGAACCACAACATAAAAGCGGCTGCTAAGAGTGACACCAAGTATGCCATGATGGTTTCGCTTAATGGTCTTTGAAAAATCCCTTGTTGCTGTCTGCGCTTTTGCTGCTCCCAAAAGCCTGCCTCAAACACAACGCCATAGGAAATGATTATAGATGTAGCAATAACTGCTAAAAGCCAGGGCGGTGTTACTGCTGCTGCTAACATAGGAATCTCATCTGTTGGCGAGATGTTAAATGCAATGACAGTTGCACCAATCAAGGTTGCACCTATATCGGCGAAGGTAGCATGTAATTCATCTGGTTTCTTTCGGCTTTTGTCACTTACTGGATAACCCGTTCGCCCTTGCCCATTGGCATCACGAGTGTCTCCTAAAAACTGGTTTGCTAATGACACGCCTAAGGTAAATGGTACACTTTCAAAGACGATTTTACCCAAGGCTTCCTTTATGGAAGTTTCAGGTGTTAGTTCTTGCAGTAACAGGAGCATTAAGGTAGAGCAAACTAATCCAATTGCTATTGCTTCTACAGTATCTGTGACTGCTCCATAGGGTGGCAAGTTTCGTCTACTTCTTGTACGAAAACCTTCTGTTCGATTCAGCAGAAAAACTACCAGAAATATCAATGCGATCGCCAACATAATCATTGATGGTTTTGCAATTGACCCTATCCACCAAACCTCCATTGTGTAGAGTAAAGGGATACCAAACAAAAAACCTCCACAGGCACCCCGAATAATATCATTAATCTCACGTGCCCACACATTTTTCCTGCACTTTCTTCCTACACCCATACTTGGCTTATTATAAACACTTTTAGGAAATTTTCTTTTAGATAAGATATTTAAGATGTCAACGAACTGTCATAGACGCTTGACTATCGTGAGTCAAACAAACCAATCATCATGACTTCAAACTTATTGACTTTAAGTGACCAACTCAGCTTTATCTTGCCTTGACCGAAGAAAGAACGGGCTGCGCCCCGCTACGCGCTCCAGAACACAGAACTCAGTAGTCAGAATAATAATGGTAAAAGGATACAAGCCCCTGTTTTGAAACATGGAGTAAAATCAAGGATGTATTCCGCGCTTCGCAGCGGCACGTAGTGCGATACGTAGTACTCCGAATACGGCGTCCTTGTTTAAATCCCTTAAATTTATTTATGGGGATGCATTCTGAGTTCACCAGTTCTGACTACTGAGTTCTTCTTAAAGTCTATGTTTATCTTTCGACTGTCCACCGCTTGTGAAGTGATAACAACATCCTGAAAATATATATTATTTCATCATAATTTACTTCTATCTGTTGGTTGCATCTATCGTCAGATAGGATTTTCGATTCATTTACCTAAAATACTCTTTTTGTATGATATTTTTAATACAACACTGTCTTCGGTTTCTCAGTAAATCTTTCTTATGATAGGTACACAGCCAAGCAAACTCTGATATGGTATTGTATAGAAAAAAACAATACCTGAAAGTAGAGGTTTAACATGAGTATTGAGAAAAGAATAGAAGCAACAGCAAAAAATATCGAAGGCAAAATTCAAGAGGTTGTTGGCGATTTAACAGGAAACCCACAACAGAAAGCAGAGGGTCAGGCAAAGCAAGCCGAAGCTCAAGTTAATCACACTGTTGAGAATATAAAAGATGAGGTGAAAAAAGTTATAGAATAGTCTATTCACGATTCCAATAAGATTCGGTCACATTGTTAATTAACTAAACACTTTTGGAATGCAATACTCCACTGTTGTGCATCATAACAGTGGAGTATTTTGGTAACTGGAAGCAAAAAAAAGGTTAGTCCTAATAAATAGGTCGAACCTAACCATTGTTTCTACTGTCATTGAATTAAATAGTACTGCGACGAGTGATTAAGCCCCAAATGAAGATAGCAACCATTGCTCCAATAATCGCAACAATTAAACCAGGAATACTCAGGGTAGCTGCAGTCAGTTGAAGCGTTCCTGTTTCTAACAAAGTAACGATACTACCTCCAACAAAAGCTCCGACGATACCTAAAATCATTGTGGAAAGAATTCCACCACCTTGAGAACCAGGATAAATAGCTTTAGCGATTGCACCAGCGATTAGACCAAGAACTATCCAAGCAAGAAGGTTCATAATTTTGATTTTCCAATTGTTTAACTATGTTACGTATAGTTTATCAACATTAAATTGACCAGTTCTTCTATCGTAAGTCCAGTTACTCTTCTGTCGTAAGAGATAACTTTTATCAATGAAGAGAGCATCCCAACAGACAAGAAGAAGAATGATAAAAGACAATTGCTAAATCTACAGATTGGCATTCACACTACAACAAACTATAATCAAGTCACTGTTCAGATGACTAATGTTAAACCTAGCACGCACGTTAGAGGAAGTGCAAAGTAGACAGTTAGATGGTTTGAACTTTTGTTCATCATTCAACTGATGGGTATGGGCACCTTGTTGAGAATTTTAATCTGTTATCAGATTGTTACTAAAATTGGCAAAATTCTACAGCGCATTTCCTCTTGAGAGTTGGGTGCTGAATGTGTAATTTAGATTGGGCTAATGTGAGAATTGACCAGACTCAATCCAAATTGGTATAGACTTTATGCCACTAAGCCAGAACGTAAAGCGCGAACAGCAGCTTGGGTACGGTCATCTGCGCAAAGTTTATTTAGGATGTTGCGAACGTGGGTCTTAACGGTACCAACTGTGATGTACAGTTTCTCCGCAATCTGTCCGTTACTACATCCTGCTACAATCAACTCTAGAATCTCCAGTTCTCGTTGTGTGAGTGGATAAGTTTCCAAAACTTGTTCGTATTCTGATGGCAGTGCTTCGATTTTTACAGTTTTAGGCTGATCAGATGGCTGATTTTCTGGGAAACCTTGCCGCATTTGCTGCAACACTACGTTGGCGATCGCCGGATCAATCCAGGAGTTTCCTGCGTGAGTTGCTTGAATGGCCTCAGTCAGCTTATCAATGCTGGTATCTTTCATGTAATAAGAGTCAGCTCCTGCTGCAAAAGCAGCAAGTACAGCATCCTCTGAATGATCCATTGTCAAAACAAGGATTTTTGTTGTTGAATCACCCGTCTGTGCTTGATACTGTCTAAATTTTCGGGTGAGTTCAATCCCATCAATATCAGGCAAACCAATATCCACAACAGCGACATCTGGCTTAGCTGTTTCCAAAAGTTTTAGCCCTTTTGTTCCATTTGGTGCTTCACCAATGACTTTAAGTTTGCTATTCGACTGTAATGCAGCCTTTAGCCCCATTCTCGTTAGGTCATGATCTTCAATTAAAACAATACTAATTTCACTCATCGTTACACTCACTACTCTATTGATGACATCTGTCGAGAGCCGACATTTTGCAGACTGTTTTTTTTATTTTCCAAAACCAAAGATAGATGATTCTTTATCAAACTTGCATCCACCGATAGAAATAAGGAATTTCTTATCGTATTGCCATTTGATACAGGCAAATATCTAGCTTAGGATATATACAGCAATCCGATTTGATTGTGTGAATCACCCGTAGAGACTCTTAACTCTTAACTCTTAACTCTTAACAGGGAAAAAGGAATAAAGGTGTACTGAGTTTTTAAGCGCAGAGCGCAGGCACTTTCACAAAAATCAAATAGGAGTCCTATAGATACTTTATGAAGTATTCGGAAATATAGTCAGAGATTTACGCAAATTCCGACCAGCATTCCTTATGATGAGGATGCACTAGTGAAGTACCTACAGTGACGCTTCGCGTACACAGTAGGCTTCCTGTCTCATTTGCCGTTGCCAGGTTAGGAATAAGTTCCGGACTTAACCCGATGATGGACTGACACAGCATCTCTGGTCTTACGACCTTTATCCAGTCAGTGTTGGAACCCAGTCAGCCGCCCACCTCCCGCAGGCAAAAACTTTTTGATTTAGGGACTTGTGCGCGGAAACTACGGTATTCATTCCCTATCCCAGTGTGGTGTCTAGCCTTTTTGACTCCGCTTAGACGAGTTCGCCCACCACGGCTACTCTCATCTCCCAACTAGCGGTTCGGGATAAGTAAATAATATCACGGAGAGTAAAGGGGACTGGGGAACTCACCGGTCCCCTCTGGGGAACTCGGGGCCCCCACGGAGGAGCCAGTGCGGTCTTGGGGAGCCAGCGCGTTGCGGAGCCAGTACTGCAGGAGGGTTTCCCTCCGTAGGTATCTGGCGTTGAGGTTCCCTCCGTTGTAGCGACTGGCGTGTTTCCCCAAGTGGAGCATCTGGCGTTGGGGATTAGGGGCGAAGGGGCAATGGGGATTATGGTAATTGAATTTCGTACCCCTTTTACGGTGATGTGTACTTAGTACCGCTTTGAGCGTGAGCTTCCGACCAGCTTTAGGCGTGAAACTAGGCGGGACAAGAGACGATAGCTCCTGCGGACAATATCTAAGATAAAGTAGGGCATCCGTAGCCGAAGTGGAGAGAGGAAAGGGCGGTACAGCCAGTAGTATGCCTTTTTCAGGTCATTCCACTTGGAGCAAGTTTCCTCATGGAGGAAGTCCGAGACGTCCACAACGAGTCCCCTGCCTTTGTACATCATCACATTACGTCCATGAACGTCATGAGGGTGGAGACCCCGCTTACGGGCATAGTCCAGGGCTTGGTCGATGTCCCGTATGACCTGCTTCGGTATTTGTAGACCAAGGTGCATACAATCGTAGAGAGTCACTCCATGCAGCCGCTTCAGAACTAAGAAGCCATCAGAGGCATACAGACACTCGGAGAAGGCAGGATGGGAACCCAGGCGGCGGTAGACTTCCACCTCCTCAAAAAAGCCCGGACGTCCGGGCGCGTAAATCTTTACTACCAAGTCAGGGTAGTCAGGGTGATAGACCACTGCAGCGTAGTTCCCCATCCCGAGAAGTTGCCAGGGTTTGGGGACATGGTGGACTTTCACTGGGTTGTGGGGGTCTACACTTTCAATCCGGAACCTGGGAAGTAGCTCTTGGTGGACACTTGAGATTAGCCGATTTATGTGTGCTCCATCCATACTGGGTTCCAGCCACTACAAATGTATATGGAATTTTTCCATATACTACCCTAAAAAGGTTAAGGGTGCGATGCCTCTTGAGACGGGTGTAGAGCGCGATCGCCCTTTGGGCGGCTCTCTCTAAGAGCATCGCTTTTTCAGTTATTCAGTTATGAGTTATCAGTTGCTTGATAACTCATAACTATTCGCTGTTTTCATCTTGTTTTCCGCGAGATACCCCAGGTTCAGCGAAGCAACCTGGGGAGGAATAGCGCGTTTCATTTAATGGTTCAATGCCGTACAAGCCCCATCCCTATCGACGGGTGGGGTTATTGACGTACACTACGACTTTATGGTGATAGTTCAGCGTTGAACTGCTTGCTCAGGAGCTGTTCGAGATACTCTAATAAAGCATCCACATCTTTACCAACTCGTTCATAACAAGTTGGTGGTGCAAGTTCTGGTTCAAAGTAAAGTAACTTAACTTCGTCTTTTCCAATTCCTATCATGAGAACTTCTACTTCGCTTTTGTAGTGTTCCACAATCCCTAAAAGTTCCTGAAGTCTGTTCTCAACTCTGCTATTTAGTTGTTCTATAGTCTCCTTCGGACAGTAAACAAAATGTGGTGTTGGTTGCAAATCAATACCAATTATACCTTTGCTGTCACCATTTTCTAACCACAAACCCCAAGACAGCGCTGCTAATTCTTGTTGATTTTCTTTAACAAATTTATCTAACTGGCGACGCCACTCGTTGTTTGGTGATTCAGATTGGGTAGGAGTAAATATCATACCAATTTTAGAGTTTGAATTTTTGAAAAGTTTACCTTACACCTGACTGCACGCGCCACAGATTTGCATAAACCCCGTTTTTTTCCAATAATTCTTGATGTGTCCCCGATTCAACAAATTGTCCGTATTCCATGACATAAATGCGATCAGCATTGCGGATGGTGGAGAGACGGTGTGCGATCGCGATTGTTGTCCGATTCACAGTAATATGTTCTAGCGATCGCTGAATGGCTGCCTCTGTCTCATTATCCACCGCTGATGTCGCTTCATCTAAAATCAAAATCGGTGGATTTTTTAAGATAGCGCGAGCAATGGCGATCCGCTGTCGCTGTCCACCAGATAATTTTTGTCCTCGTTCACCCACAATCGTCTCATATCCCTGAGGCAATCGCACTATAAATTCGTGTGCCTCAGCCACTTGAGCTGCGGTCATGATTTCATCATCTGAAGCATCAAAACTGCCATAGGCAATATTTTCTGCTACACTACCATGAAATAAGAAAACATCCTGGCTGACCAGACCAATGCAACGGCGTAAATCCCGCAGATTCAACTGTTGTATGTTAATCCCATCAACGGTAATTGTTCCTGATTGCACTTCATACAATCGCAAGAGAAGTTTGACCAAAGTGCTTTTTCCAGAACCAGTAGAACCAACAATAGCAATTGTTTGACCTGCTGGAACCTGTAAAGACAGATTTTCAACAACTGGCGACCTATCTTTATAAGCAAAAGTGACATTTCTTAATTCCAATTCACCACGTACTGCATCAGCAGGTAAATGTATCTCTCCGGTATGAATCGCGATAGGAGTATCCAACAAATCCATAACTCGATTTGTGGAAGCCATTGCTCTTTGATATTGGTCAAAAGTCTCACCTAATCTGGTTAAAGGCCAGAGTAACCGCTGGATGAGAAATACGAGTACACTATAGGTACCCACAGACATTTTGCCATTCGCTGCTGCCATACCACCAAACAGCAGTAATGCGGTGAACCCCGCCAAAATCAACATCCGAATCAGGGGAATAAATGCAGCTGAAAGTTTAATTGCTCTCGCATTACTGCGACGATATGCCTCACTTTCTTGTGCTAAACGTGAAATTTCGTAATCTTCGGAGGTAAAACTTTTAATAGTAGTAATACCGCTTAAATTATTTGCAAGACGCGAGTTGAGAAGACCAACTTTTTCTCGGACATCAACATAGCGGGGAGCCAGTAAATCTTGAAAAGCAAACGAACCCCAAAGAATAAATGGTATCGGCAACATTGCCATCCAGGCAACACTAGGAGCCAAAATAAAGAAAGCACCACCTATAATGACAACTGTTGTGACAACTTGGAGAATGTCATTTGCTCCTACATCTAAAAAACGTTCCAGTTGGTTGATATCATCGCTGAGGATGGACATTAAACCACCTGTACTGCGTTCTTCAAAATATGCTAGTTCTAATTCCTGTAAATGTTCATAAGCATCCAAACGTAAATCATGCTGAATGTCCTGTGCCAAATTACGCCAAAGCCTTGCGTAAGTATATTCAAAAAGCGATTCTAATATCCAGACGATGACAGTCAAGAACGAAAGAATTAAAAATTGCCCAAAAATATCTTTCACTCCTAACTGAGCAATGATAGAATCTTGCTGCTTTACCACCACATCCACCGCGATGCCAATTAAGCCTGGTGGTGCTAAGTCAAAAAGTTTATTGAGGATAGAACAGATAGTCGCTAGCCAAATTTGTTTGCGATACTGGTGTCCATAGTCTAACAGTCGCATGAGGGGATGGCTTGGGGGCGATATCTGACGAGCGCCTACTACGCGTGTCCGTCTTCTCAATGCTCGATGAAATGTGAATACTTTAGCCACAGTTGTTTGTAGATGCGTGAATCTAAAATGTTACCACAATTGGTTTTTAAATGTGCCCTAAAGAGGCGATGCTCCGGCTCTTAGCCGCGCAAGGCGCGATCGCCAGTCGTAAGAGATCACCATTAACAGAAGTTGTCTAAAAACGCAAAGGAGGTAGGGAGTTGAAAAATCAGCAATTGGGAAATTGGCAAACCTTAGTAGCAGGAATTATAGCGGCAATCGTTGTCATTTTTAGTCTTAATTCCTTTATTATTGTAAATCCAGGCCAAGCAGGAGTACTTAGCATTTTGGGTAAAGCTAGAGATGGAGCACTCATAGAGGGTATTCACCTGATACCGCCCTTCATCTCAGTAGTAGATGTGTATGATTTGACTGTGCAAAAATTTGAAGTACCAGCGGAGAGTTCGACAAAGGATTTGCAAACCTTATCTGCAAGATTTGCTATTAACTTTCGTATTGATCCCACACAAATTGTTGATATCAGAAGAAAACAAGGAACTTTAGAAAATATTGTCAACAAAATTATTGCACCCCAAACTCAAGAATCATTTAAAATCGCAGCAGCAATAAGAACAGTGGAGGAAGCAATTACTCAAAGAAGTAAATTGAAGGAAGACTTTGATATGGCATTGGGGCAACGCTTAGATAAATATGGAATAATTGTCTTAGACACCAGTGTCGTTGATTTAACATTTTCTCCAGAATTTGCCCGAGCAGTTGAAGAAAAACAAATTGCTGAGCAAAGAGCACAAAGAGCTGTATATGTAGCGCGGGAAGCTGAACAAGAGGCTCAAGCAGAGATAAATCGCGCAAAGGGAAAAGCGGAAGCTCAAAGACTTTTAGCTGAAACTTTGAAAGCTCAAGGTGGACAGTTGGTCTTGCAAAAGGAAGCGATTGAAGCCTGGAAGAGTGGCGGTGCTCAGATGCCAAAAGCCCTCATTATGAGTGGTGATACAAAAAGTAGTGTACCATTTCTATTTAATTTAGGTACTATGCAGGATTAATCATGATTTGAAAACTGATTTAAGGTGTATACCCTGACTTGACAAAGGCAGAGGAGCCAGTGCGTTGGGTTCCTGTAGGAGGGTATTCCTCCATAAGGAACTGGCGTCTGGTAAAGCCTGACAGTCGGTGCAAGTCGCGTGGTACCTATGCTGAAGATAGCAAGGTTGCGAAAAAAGAAATAAGGTTTTTTCATTCGTTCTGGTGAGGCAGTGCGTTGGGCGGGTTTCCCGACTTGTAGACGCGCAGCGGCTTCCCGCAAGGGTAGCAACTGCCGAACCCGAAGGGTGATGAATTCGTCATGTCGGCTACTTAATAAGTAAATAGTAAACATTAAGGAATAAGAAATCAATTTATGTCAAACAATAATCAGAGCAATCTCACCATTCAAGAAGCCAAAAAGATTCTCAATAAATTTAACTGTATAGACATTCCTCCCAAACTCAAGCCATCAGAAAAGACCTTAATTCGTGAAGCTTTAATTTTGCTTGCTAACATTTCTGATTACCAAATCTTAGGTATTTGTGCAGATACACCAGAGGAAGGAATACTAGCGATGAAAACATATTCCCATGCCTTTGGATATGAACCACCAAGCGATTTACCTAAAATCGAAGGTCCAGTTTACATCAAATTAAATGGCAAAAATGGTGTGTGTTATCTCGATTCTTACTCAGGACATCATCGAGGTGTATTAGTTTCTTGTCAGTCTTACTCTCAAGGGGGAATTAACGAAATGTACGGGCATTTACCTCTCGATTTGTTTGTTTAAATTGCAACAGCAGATGCACGCAGACGGACGCAGATAAACTAGATCATGATCTGCGTCTGTCTGTGGTTAAAATCTAAAATCCAAATTGATATGAGTCATTGATATGAGTCTTATTACCCTACAATCTCTGAAAAAAGATTTTGGTATCAAGGAAATATTAAAAGAAGCAAGCTTTAGCTTAGATGCAACTGATAAAGTTGGCTTAATTGGTACTAATGGTTCTGGCAAATCAACATTATTAAAAATGATTGCGGGACTAGAACCGATTGATGGTGGTCAAATTTTAGCAAATTCAGGAGCTAGCATTGTATACTTGCCTCAACAGCCAGATTTAGATGAAAATCATACAGTCTTGGAGCAAGTTTTCGCCGATAGTGCTGAGCAAATGACATTAGTACGTGAGTATGAGGAAGTTTCTGATAAGTTAGCTCATACACCTGAAGATAAACAACTGATAGCGCGTCTTTCTTCCGTGATGCAGCGCATGGACTCAGTTGGTGCATGGGAACTGGAAACGAATGCTAAAATTATTCTTTCAAAGTTAGGAATTACAGATTTTCATGCTCTTATTGGAACTTTATCTGGTGGTTATCGTAAGCGCATTGCTTTAGCTACAGCGTTGCTGTCAGAACCAGAGTTGTTGTTGATGGATGAACCGACAAACCATCTAGATGCTAACTCTGTTGAGTGGTTACAAAGTTATTTGAATCGCTATCGCGGCGCACTTTTGCTCATCACTCACGACCGCTATTTTTTAGATAAGGTCACCAATCGTATCATCGAAATTGACCGAGGAGACATTTACACTTACGCAGGTAACTATTCATATTACTTGGAAAAGAAGACTCTAGCTGAAGAATCTGCTATTAGCAGTCAACGCAAACATCAAGGTGTATTGCGGCGTGAGTTGGAATGGCTAAAACGAGGACCAAAAGCCCGCAGTACGAAACAAAAAGCGAGAATTGAACGTATTCAGGGTATGCAAGAAACTGAGTTTAAACAAGCTCAGGGGAAAGTTGATATTTCTACACCTAGTCGTCGCATTGGCAAAAAAGTTATTGAACTGAGTAATATATCCAAGGCTTATGACGGACGCACTTTAATCAAGGATTTTACCTACGAGTTTAGTGCAGAAGACCGCATTGGTATTATTGGCGGTAATGGCGCGGGGAAATCCACTTTATTAGATATAATTACTGAGCGCGTTCAGCCAGACTCCGGAAGTGTAGAAATTGGTACTACTATTCACATTGGTTATTTTAACCAGCATTCTGATGAATTGCAATCAGCATTGAACGAAAATCAGCGCGTGATTGACTACATTAAAGAAGAAGGGGAATTTGTCCAAGTTGCTGATGGTACGAGAATTACCGCCTCCCAAATGTTGGAGCGTTTTCTATTTCCTGGTAACCAACAGTATGCACCTATTCATAAACTCTCTGGTGGTGAAAAACGACGGTTATTTCTATTGCGTGTTCTCATGAGTGCGCCGAATGTTTTAATATTAGATGAACCGACGAATGACTTGGATGTACAGACATTGGCGGTGTTGGAGGAATATTTAGAAGATTTTTCAGGTTGTGTGATTGTCGTTTCCCACGATCGCTATTTTCTAGATCGTACTGTAGATACAATTTTTGCCTTTGAAGAGGATGAAAATATTCGACAATATCCAGGCAATTATTCAGTGTATCTAGATTATAAGCAAGCAGAAGAAGCACAACAGCAACAGACAGGCAATACTAAGAACAAGCCAAAAAATACAGAGACGTTACAGACAACATCTCCCAAAGAAACAAAAACTAAAAAGCGGCGTAGTTTATCTAATTGGGAAAAGCGAGAATTTGAGCAATTGGAAGATAAAATTGCCAAGATGGAAGCCGAAAAAGCAGATACAGAAAGAGCAATAGCAAATGTTCCTCCCGGAAACTACACTCAAGTGCAGAAATTTTACGAACAAGTAGAAACGCTCAAGAAAGAGATTGATACAGCAACAGAGCGTTGGATGGAATTGGCTGAGATGGAATCTTAATCTCCATATGTAAAACTTTTAGAACATCAGGCTGATCAGGTGTTGCAAACTGCTTCAGAAACTATTCACCACCAAGCAGAAGAAGCTTTTTTAAGGGTGGCAAAATTCGAGAAAGATTTTTGGCAAATGGCTTTTCATACAGCACAGTAGAAATAAAGTTGCATTTACTATTTTCTACTACGGCTCATATTTAACAATTCCCTGTCGCGATAATATAGAATTTGCACAATCAACATTTCCTGTCCAATCTTTACAGGGTTTTCTCACTTTTGAAAAACCTTCGACAATACGAACACGAAAGCCATATTCTGTTGGATAAACCTTATATAAAAGTGGTTTATTATGACGCTTAGCAAGAAGTGCAGCTGCTAGGACTGGTGTTGTGCAAATCATTGCTTGTTTATCTGGAGGTATGTAATAATCTATAAAAAAATCACGGTCTTCAGAATCATTGGTCCAGCCTCTACCTACCTCAGTCGTAGCCCAAAATAAACATCTAGGATCAGGTCTTATATCAGAACCTAACCGCCTTTGTATATCAACTTTTGGAATAGCATGTGGATTTTCTACCTGTGCTTTGCTTTGAATTTCTAATCTCTTAAGTACAAAATCAATGTCTACAAATTTGACTCTAACAATCTTAGCGAAAAAGCTGCTCAAAAACAGTGAAATAATCCCAAATAATATTGTTATTATTAGTAGACGAGCTTTCATTTTATACGGTATCATTGCTCTTTTCATAATTGCTTTAACGACAAAGGTCATAACTACCTAACTTTACTAATAGTACTGACTCTGACCCGGATTAAAGATTTACATAAATTTCATTCATGTCGTTTGTAGCATATATGACTACTCTACTACTGATAATAGCAAGCTTTTTAGCATTTGTCCAAAAGAATTAGCTAAAAAATTTTAAATATCATAAATCTCAATCGTATTACGATAATCTGAGAATTATGCTTGAGAATTATGCTCAATACTCCTACTCAAGACCTTCGTAGTCGCGCTATTCAGTTTTTAGAAAAAAGTCCCCAACAACGTTCAAAAATTCTCAAGCAATTTGGTATAGCCCGCTATGAGTTCTTAGCCAAGATGCACCTTAATGAAGCAAATATAGCCTGTGTCATGCGGTTTTTCCAAAATCCTAGTCAGTTAAAGTTTCCTAATTTAATGGGAGCAGACTTATCTGGTTTAATTTTAGACGAAGTTAATTTTATCCGTGGTAATTTATCAGGTGCAAATCTACAAGGAAGCCGTTTAGTCAATGCAGACCTTATATTTGCTAATTTTACTAACGCAGACTTGAGAAATGCAAATTTGAATGGCGCGACTCTGAATGAAACTATATGGTTAGATGCTCTTGTAGAAGAGTGTGACGGGAACATCCCAATTTTGCAAAAACATAATTGTCATTCTGTAGACGCTTTAGAACTACTATACTGAGGTAGCGTTAGAGTCAGCTATCAAAAATTCGGTCTGAAGTGGTGAAAACTCTCTAATAT
>JAAUSC010000161.1 GCA_012031965.1 Scytonema sp. RU_4_4 | reverse complement strand
CCTAAGCTATCTGAGGGTTTTTTTCAACTTCAAATGATTGTTAATAATCTGACTCGCTCAATTTTTCAAAACTTCAATATCCCTTATTTCTATTTTTCCTCTGCCTAGAGTGACAAAAGAGGGTTAAAGTTTTTAAGTTCGGATAGGGAACCAAAAACCATTGTGGTGACGAGTTCCGTATCTAAAGAGGGCAGGTCTGAAGTGGCGGCAAATTTAGCGATCGCAATGACTCAAGTGGGGCATCGGGTTCTACTAGTCGATGCCGATATGCGTCATCCAGTCCAGCATCATATTTGGAATTTGACGAATGCTGTAGGTCTAAGTCATGTCATTGTTAGTCCGGATACCCTGGATGTCGCCTTACAGGAAGTCATGCCCAACCTACACGTTATTCCCGCTGGAGTTGTACCCCCAAACCCATTAGCACTATTGGATTCTAAGTCTATGGCTGCACTCGTCGCCTCCTTTGCACGGAAATATGATTTCGTCATTTTCGATACCCCTCCTTTAGGAGGAGTGCCAGATGCTGCGGTTTTAGGCAATCTAGCTGACGGTATACTATGGGTTGTTCGTCCAGGGGTGGTTGATTTTGCCAGTGCCAATGCGGCTAGAGAGTTTTTGAAACAGTCAGGACACAATGTGTTGGGTATGGTCACTAATGGTGTGAATGTGAAGCATGAGCCTGACAGCTACTTCTACTACACGAAAGAAGCAGTTGAGTCGAGTAGTAGTATATCTCAAAATTCTGTAGTTGTGAGACAGAAGTGGTGAAAAAGTGTTAGTAAATACCATCGTGTTTGTCAATGAGTAGAACATTTCATTTCATGTAGGACATGGAGTGAAAATTTTACGAATACTTTGAAGTCTTGGACATACAATACTGACTCATTGTTGTTTAAACTGTCATTGAGTCAATCAGTATTACATAATATAAAGCCGCTTATAAATTCTATATAGAATTGATTTTGTCAACAACGAAAGTAGAAGATTGAACTGTTGATACAATTCATTAACTAAATCAGATGAAAAGATATATTTCAAAGTTTTTATACATTGTATCAGCTAAGAAAAGTACCATTTTTCTTTTATTATGTTTATTTCTATTAACTTCCGTATTGGATGCTTTAGGTATTGGACTAGTAGGACCGTTCATGAGTTTAGCCACAAACCCAGATTTAGTTTTTAGAAGCTCCTGGTTAAATTCGGGTTACGTGAATTCAGGTTTAAAATCTACTAGTCAATATATCGCACTACTAGGCTTGGGAATTATTTTTATTTTTGGCATTAAGTCATTTTTGTACTTTCAAGTACAAAGATACATTTTTAATTTCAGTCTCACTCAGCAGGGATTACTTAGACTCAGATTACTGCATGGTTACTTAACAGTTGATTACACTTATCATTAACAAAAAATAGTGCTTTATTAATTCAGAATATCATTCAAGAGACCTTTCATTTCTGCTACTCTGTCACGCTTCCCCTTTTGAGTTCCGCAGCAAACTTTATTGTTCTAGTTGCTTTGATATTGTTGTTACTAAAAACTGATTTTGTGGCGACAGCGAGCATTTTGTTAATTCTGATATTAGCATTTGCTTTTACAATCGATTTAAAGACCAAATGGCTTATTGGGGTAAAGAGGGTAGTGAATCCGATACTGAAATGATTCGGATTATTAATCATAGTGTAGGAGGATTAAAAGAAACAAGAGTCATAGGTTGCGAACTCTACTTTGAGAGTCAAATGAATATACAAGCTCAAAGGCATGCATCCACAGGTACTTTATTTCAAGTTTTTCAATACTTACCACGTATTGCAATTGAGGCACTTCTAGTGACATTTATAGTGGGTTTTATATCTGTATCTTTAATATTCAATCAAAATCCACAAAATCTTATTTCGACTTTAAGTATTTTTGCAGTAGCCTCAATTCGTTTGATTCCAGCAGTGAGTCAATTAATGTCTGCAATTGGTACATTAAGAAATTCAAGTTACTCACTCAATAAGCTGTATTTTGATTTACAAGAGTTAGAAGTTAACAAAATAGAGGCGGTAAAATACGTAAATACTTTACATCAATCAAATTTCGATGTTTTTTCGAGTCAATCAGATCATATGCAACATTTAAGCCTTCTGAATGAAATAATTATTAGCAGAATTAGTTATTGTTATCCTAATGCTTCAGAAAATGCTTTGAAGAATGTTTTTTTTACCCTCAAAAAGGGTCAATCTATTGCTCTTATCGGTAAGTCTGGGGCCGGGAAAACAACTTTAGTGGATGTTATTTTAAGTCTCTTGATACCAAATAATGGAGACATTAGAGTTGATGGAATCTCGATATATGATAACTTACGCTCTTGGCAAAATCTGATTGGCTATATTCCTCAATCTATTTTTCTAATGGATGACACGATTGAGAAAAATATTGCATTTGGCGTTCCCGATGAGCAAATTGATTCAAAAAAATTGCAAAAAGCAATTCAAACTGCTCAACTTGAAGAATTCATTTCGCAACTCCCTGATGGAATAAAAACTTCTGTTGGAGAGCGTGGGGTGCGTTTGTCTGGTGGTCAGCGCCAACGGATAGGAATTGCCCGAGCGCTTTACCACGAAAGGGAGATTCTGATTTTAGATGAAGCGACATCAGCATTAGATAATGAAACGGAAAGTCTTATATCTCAGGCAATCCGATCATTGAGTGGTACCAAAACATTAATTATTATTGCTCATAGACTTTCCACTGTTGAACATTGCGATCGCATTTATGTACTTGAGCGTGGAACAATAGTGAAGTCAGGAAGTTATCAGGAAGTCGTCTTGGGACAAACTATCCCATCTTGAAATTTTCTTGAAATAAGAAACACTGAAACTTGAATAATATACTGTTTGCCAAAATCTGGGTTTCTTAGACTGTGTTCTCATATAATACGACTGAAACTATTAAGTTACCGACACGGAAGTTTCATTAATCATGATTAAACAAATCAACTACAAAAATCAGTTACTTGCTCTGATTATTTCCCAGAAATTTGACAAACCAGGGATTCACTTTTTCACACCCAACGAACTTTCCCAACAGTTAGCATATATGCGCCATCCAAAAGGAAAAGTTATTCAACCTCATGTCCATAATCCCGTATCTCGTGAAGTACTTTATACCCAAGAGGTTCTCTTTCTCAAAAGAGGCAAGTTGCGTGTTGACTTTTACAACAACCAACGGAAGTACCTCGAAAGCCACATTTTAGAAGCTGGTGATGTTATTCTTCTGGTCACTGGTGGACATGGCTTTGAGGTGCTTGAAGAAATCGAGATGATTGAGGTTAAACAAGGTCCCTATGTGGGAGAGCACGATAAAACCAGATTTGTGGGCATCTGTGCAGAGGAAGCTAAGATACCAGAGTTGAGCAAGCTATGAAGCCAATTCCAGTCAACGAGCCACTGCTAGACGGGAACGAGAAGAAATACTTATTTGAATGTATCGAAACTGGTTGGATTTCTTCTGAAGGACCCTTTGTTAAACAATTTGAAGAACAATTTGCCGTCAGTGTGGAATGCAAATATGGCATAGCGGTCTGCAACGGTTCTGCTGCTCTTGACGCAGCAGTTGCAGCATTAGGAATTGGCTCTGGGGATGAAGTCATTCTCCCCACATTCACGATTATTTCTTGTGCGGCTGCGATTGTCCGTGCTGGTGCTGTACCAGTAGTGGTAGATTGTGATCCCCACACCTGGAATATGGATGTCAACCAGATTGAGGACAAAATTACACCAAAAACAAAAGCCATTATGGTCGTTCATATCTATGGGCTACCTGTAGATATGGATTTAGTGTTAGCCTTAGCTGACAAATATGGACTGCAAATTATTGAAGATGCTGCTGAAATGCACGGTCAAACCTATAAAGGACGCCCTTGCGGTAGCTTCGGCGCTATCAGTACCTTCAGTTTTTACCCTAACAAGCACATCACCACAGGCGAGGGAGGAATGCTGCTGACTAATGATGAGAAGTTAGCAGAACGTTGTCGTACTTTACGCAATTTGTGCTTTCAACCCCAAAAACGCTTTGTGCATGAAGAGTTAGGTTGGAATATGCGAATGAGTAATCTACAAGCAGCGATTGGGGTTGCTCAGTTAGAGCGTTTGGATGAGTTTGTAGCACGTAAGCGACGGATGGGACAAATTTACACAGAGTTACTTGCGGATATCCTTGACGTACAGTTACCGTTGCCGCTGACAAAATATGCAACAAATATATACTGGGTGTACGGTCTAGTTTTAAAAGACAATGTACCTTTTGAGGCTCAAGAAGCGATGCAGCGTCTTGCTCTACAAAAGATTGCTACTCGTCCTTTCTTTTGGTGTATGCATGAACAACCTGTCTTCAAAAAGATGGGATTATTTGAGGAAGAATCTTGCCCAGTGGCAGAAAAAATTGCTCGTCGGGGTTTCTATATTCCTAGTGGACTGGCACTAACGGATGAACAAATGACATGGGTAGCACTAGCAGTTAAGAAAATACTGAAATGAGGAAGATTATTAAGCAGATTCCATTTGCTAAACAGATTTACCGACTATTTCAAGAAAGCCTCTATAAGCGTCGGTTTGCAAGAGATTGCTATGGCTGTTTTTGTGGCGTCTTTCAGACATTTGAGGAAGCTACACAATCGGCACCTCAGACAAAAAGTATGGGGTATGATAATGCAGAACTTGCTCAAGAATATCAGCAAATGTTAGAGGATAATAACTGGGAGAATAGCGGTTATGTTATTGGTTCCTATGATTATCCAGTTATTTTCTGGCTCAATTCGATTTTTCATCACAATCAAGGCAAAACAATTTTTGATTTTGGCGGCAATGTTGGTATTCATTTTTATTCTTACGCCAAGTATATAGAATATCCAAAAGATTTAAAATGGACGGTGTGTGATGTACCAGCAATAGTAAATAGTGGTAGAAATCTAGCTAATAAACGCTCTACTCAAAGTTTAGAGTTCACACTTAATTTTAAGGATGTTAATGGCAAAGAAATCTTTATTTCTTCTGGTGCCATTCAATATGTAGAGAAGTTAGCAAACACTCTTAGTCTTTATGAAAAGCCGAAGCATTTATTACTTAATCGTTTACCGTTATACAACGGTAACCAGTATGTGACTTTACAAAATGGAGGTAAGGTCTTCTACCCACAATACGTGTTTAATAAAACAGAATTTATAGAACAATTTAGTAGAATTGGCTACGAGTTAATCGATATTTGGGAAGACAGAGTTGACTCTTGTATCATTCCTTTTCATCCAGATAAATCAGTTCCCTTTTATCATGGATTGTATTTAAAACTTAAGTCCTGATTCTTATGAGTATTTTTAACAACTATGCCCGTTACTATGATATTCTCTACCGAGATAAGGATTATGTTGGAGAAACGAAATTTATTCAACAGTTAATCAAAACCTATAAACAAGATGCTCGAAATATTCTTGATTTAGGTTGTGGTACAGGTACCCATTCAGTTCTCCTAGCACAGCAGGGTTATCAAATTCAAGGAGTAGATATCAGTAAAGAAATGTTGCAAAAAGCATTTGCTTCCCTTTCTCAACTTCCTCCAGATATCGCTTCTCGATTGAAGTTTTTCCACGGAGATATCCGCCAAGTTAGACTGAATCAGACTTTTGATGTCATCCTCTCCCTGTTTCATGTTATCAGCTACCAGACCACGAATGAGGATTTACTGACAGCTTTTGCTACTGTCAAAGAACACTTAAAGCTAGGTGGTATTTTTATCTTTGATGTGTGGTACGGACCAGCAGTGTTGAGCGATCGCCCAACTGTCCGCGTCAAGCGACTAGAAGATGAAGAAATTAAAGTCACTAGACTTGCAGAACCTGTCATTTATCCTAATGAGAACTTGGTAGATGTTAACTATCAAATTTTTATTCAGGATAAAAGCAGCGGTGCGGTCGAAGAAATTCAAGAAACCCATCAAATGCGCTACTTATTTAAGCCCGAATTAGATATGCTGCTTAAAGATGTCGGTTTGAAGATGATTAATGATATGGAATGGATGTCGGGAAGAAAACTAGGGTTTAGTACATGGGGTAGCGTTTTCATTGTCAGTTTATTGTAATTAGTCATGATATTGATATAGCAAAGATATGGAAAAGAAAAAGTTATTACTAGTCAGCCCATTTCCTAACGATCAAGATTTATATCCTCACTTGAAGTATTTGATTGATGAACTGTCTTTTGATTACGAAATTGATTATTTTTATATGCATGAGCGAGGGCTTTGGATAGAAAACATTATTTATGACTTTATAAAAGACTTGAAAGTATATTTATCATATAAACGTTTTTTAAATTTAATAAAAGATATATATTTTCTATATCAAAGAAGTTTTCATGAAAAATATGATATTGTCGTAGCAATTGATAATTTCTTATATGTTCTTTCTTCCTTAATTCTTAAACAGGAAGTACTTCTTTGGAGTCATGATTTAGTAGGTTATGATGAACCAAGGTACTATTGTAGGACTGCTTTTATTCATAGATTAATAGCTAAGTTTACAAAAAAACTTCTTACAAGAAACAAGAAATTAATTATCCAAGATAAAGAACGTCTAGGTTTTCTCTTAAAAAGCATTGAATATAACGGTACACTAGAAAATGTTTTCTTTCTGCCTGTATCATTACCACCTATACAATTACCTAAAAAAGAATTAAAGATTGAATCCAAAGTTCCTACATTAATGCAATCTGGTTCCATTGCTAGTTGGCGTGGGAGTGATGCTTTAATACAATACTATCAACAAAATTTTGAGCAATTTAACTTGTTTCTTCACGGCTTCATATCAGATGAAATCCAAGAATTACTGGGAAAGTTAGAAGTGTTACCTCTTGTTAGTGCTTTAAAAGTGTTACCTGATAAAGTACCTCAACTGATTCAGCAATGTGATATAGGTTTTATCAATTATGCGATTGAAGATCTCAATCATTTCTATACCTCAAATGCATCAGGTCAGTTTGTAGAGTTTCTTCGATGTGGTAAACCAGTCATTGTTCAAGGTAAAACTAATTTGCAGCAATATGTAGAAGAAGAGAAAATAGGAGTATCTATAATAAAAATTGATGAATTAGCTTCCGCTATTCATAAAATTACAAGTAATTATAGCGAATATTCATCTAATTGTATAAAAACTTTTGAAAAAAATATAATCTTAAAAAGTATGTTGAAAAGCTGTTTATATACTTTTAAAGATTGAAGGATAATTAAACTTATGAATGCTCTACATACAACCAGATATTTCTTAAAATGACCTGCAATCATACAAATTAAAAAAATACTTAAACGTAATACGCCATTCTAAGTTATTGGATGGCTAGTTTCTTTTTTCTTCCAAGATTTGATTCTTTGAGTTTTGCAAACAGCAAAATTGATTGAGAAAACAACTTAGCTATGAATTCAATGACATCATTTAAGACACCTGTTGTTTTTTTTATTTTTAACCGTCCCGATCTGACAGAGATTGTGTTCAAAGCGATCGCTCAAGCTAAACCCCAAAAGCTATTTGTAATAGCAGATGGACCGCGCTTTCCAGAAGATGTGGAAAAATGTGAGAAAACGAGAGCAATTATTGAGACGATAGATTGGGATTGTAAAGTTTTCACTCACTTTTCTGAACATAATTTAGGCTGCGGTTGGCGCATAGCAAGTGGAATTGATTGGGTTTTTTCTCAAGTTGAAGAAGCAATTTTTTTTGAGGATGATACACTCCCAACTCCTTCCTTCTTTCATTTTTGTCAGACCATGCTTGAGCGTTATCGTGATGATGAACGAGTTATGCATATCAATGGTGATAACTTCGTTAATCAGGATAGAACGAGTTACAGTTATTACTTTTCAAAATATATGCATTGTTGGGGTTGGGCTTCTTGGCGCAGAGCTTGGAAGCACTTCGACTACTACATGAAAACTTGGTCTGAGTTTAAGAAAGCAGGATTACTAAAGTATATTTGTAAAAATCGATATGAGGAAAGGTATTGGAGAGGTGTATTTGACCAGATGTATGAAGATCCACAACTAATGAATGCTTGGGATTTTCAGTGGATGTATGCAATTTGGTCTCAAGGCGGTTTAGTCATTGCTCCGAATAAAAATCTGATTTCAAATCTAGGTTTCAACCGCTCGGATGCTGTTCATACATATGGCAATGATCCAAGATCAAGATTGGCAACAACTGACATCTGGGAGGTCAGTCATCCTCCGTTTGTTGTAAGCAACTGGGAGGCTGATAGACGCACCTTTGACCATATTTTTAGAGTTCAAGTTGATCCACTGATGAAAATTCGTCGTCGCGTGTCATTAATGAAGCAAAAATATAGCTTTAGAACCTAACTGCCTAAAATTGCCTAAACTTTCAGTTTGCAACTAACAATGCGACTAACAACAATTAACTTCTTTTCAAAAGAATTCTTTACCTATAGCAAGACCTGCACAATTTTTCAACGTTCGGTCTTTCACTCCTTACATGATATAGACTTGTCATGACGGAAAATAAAGCTTAATAAAAAAGATAAAATTTAAGATAAAATTGATGACTATTTCAACACAAGAAACTATTGTTATTGTTTGTGCTGCTGATGATGGGTATGCAATGCCTTTGGCAGTCGTCATTCGCTCAGTATTGGAAAATCTCAGAAGCGATCGCTTTTGTACTTTTTTTATCATTGATGGAGGTATAAGTAAAAAAAATAAAGAGAAAATTTTACAAGTCAGTCATTCAAAGCAATGTACTATCAAATGGTTACAACGACCTGATGCCATACTTGATAACATGAAAGTATCAGGTCATATCAAAGTAGCAACATATTATAAGATACTTATTCCTGTTCTTTTACCAGAAGATTATTGCAAAGCCATTTATCTAGATAGTGATTTAATAGTACAGGGTGATTTGGGTAAATTATGGGATATAGATATCGAGAATAACTATTTACTAGCAGTGCCAGATTCAGGAATACCTTATGTATCCTCACACTATGGGCTAAAAAACTATAAAGAACTGGGAATTTCCTCACACTGTAAATACTTTAACGCGGGAGTTTTGGTACTCAATCTTGAAAAGATGCGAACTGAAAGCATCAGCATGCAAGTTATTCAGTATCTTGAAGATTACAAAGAATATATTCGTTGGCACGACCAAGATGGACTAAATGCTGTGCTTGCAGGTAAATGGAGTGAGCTTGAACCCAGATGGAATCAACTTCCTAGCTTATATAGGAACTCTTCCTGGGAAGATAGCCCGTTTTCACAAGAAGAATTTACAAATGCTCTAAAAGACCCCTATATTATACATTTTGCGTCAAGTCATAAGCCTTGGAATTCTACTTTATATCATCCAGCAAACGACTTATTTTTTTATTATGTGGACATGACACCGTGGATAGGGTGGCGGTTGACAATCTGGAGGCGTATCTGGATCAAAATTATGCAAAAATTAACCTATACAACCTGATAGTCAGCCTATATCATCTAGGACTTGTACAAGAAGTCTAATGACTTTACTTACAACAAGCGATATTGCAAAGCTTGAGCCAAATTAAAAAAATGAAAATTAAAATTTTCTACATTCCTGTATTTTTATTAGTGGCTGACCTTCTATTATCGCTTCCTCAATTTAACCTCAATGTTATTGGAGCGCTCAGACTGGCTTTTATTCCACCTCTACTCCTTGTTTTAATGGAGTTGTTAAGGAAAGTTGATGAGAAGAGAATAAGATTTGCAATGAGTATGAGCTGGCCATTGCTACTACTTATGATACTTTTTTTGTTCCAAATCGTAGCAATTCCTCCAGCTGCTGTACCAATTCATCTTTCTGGTTGTACAAAGTATATTTCCTGGTCTCTGCTATATCTGTGTGTGTTATTAAGCTTAAACAGTCAAACAACCCAGAAAGTTAGAAATATTTTGCTGTTTACATTACTGTTTGTGTTTCTAGCAACTATTGTTCAGTATCCAATACTCATTCAGCGCTCATCTGAAAGTTTATCCACTATCATTGCCTCATATGGTCATCAGGAAAAGGATATTCATGGTCTATTTGCTGCTGCTAACGAAGATGCTAATGGCTTAATGACTTTATTTCCACTTGCCCTATTCTATATTAGACAAAAGTCGGGTCTGAAAAGACTGATATTAAAAGCTATTATTTTACTCTATATTCCTATAGTATTGTTCTTTAATGGAACAAGAACTGCCCTGTTCATTACATTCCCGATTGTTATCTTTCTATTCCATTTTAGTTTTTCTCTCAAAAACTTAATCAGAGTTGCGCCATTCATAATGGCCTTTATTTTGATATACAATTTGTATGTTGTTAACTTCGCTGAATCTTCTTTTTCCAAAGAATCTGCAGGTGAAGGAACTTGGGGATTTCGTGTAGATAGAGTCTGGATTCCTGCAAGTCATTACACATCTGAAAATTCACCTATTTTCGGTTTTGGTTCCCGTGGTTGGGAATATGTTTGTCTTGTAAATGGAATTGTAAGAGGTGCAGGGGAAATAAATGCATTAGAAGTTATTCCCTCACATAATATATATGTTTGGACTTATGTATCCTGGGGAATAATTGGATTTTTTCTATATTTAGCATTCCTCCTTACTCTCTTGAAAGAATCTTTTCAGTTGTCAATCTTCCCAAAACAGGAGGTATCAGTGTTTGGAAAAACATTATTTTGTTCTGTTGTCGCATATTGTTTTTGGGCATTGATTTCTAATGCAAATATTGAAGCAGGATGGGATATTTTGTTTGCGCTCGGAATTCTAATTGGCTCGCTTAAAATAACAGCTTTACTGACTATAGACAGACTTTATTTACTCAAATCTAAAAGAAGTGCTTAGGAAGTTTCATATTAGAAAAATCTCAGTTTTGTTCCTCAAAATGATAACCATGCTTCTGCAAAAGCGAAACGCTTTCAGAGCGTGTGAAAATTTTATAGAAAGTAGGGAGCTATTAGATGAAAGAGGAAAATTTTACATGAAAGTTTTACATATGAGTACCTACGATAGCAGGGGAGCTGGTCGCTCTGCATATCGCCTCCATCAAGGTTTACAGAGCATCGGCATTAGTTCTCAACTTTTAGTGCAAGCTAGAAGTAGTGATGATAAGACAGTTATTGCTCCACAAACAAAGTTAGAAAAGGGAATTGCCAAGCTTAGACCATCTTTAAGTAGACTACCGCTAAGTTTTTATCCTCAGCGAGAATTCACTGACTATTATCCCTCGTGGCTTCCAGATACAGTTCATCCTCAAGTTAAACAACTCAATCCTGATATCGTGAATCTGCACTGGATTTGTAATGGTTACTTGGAGGTTGAAACTATTGCGAAGCTAAAGAAGCCTATAGTCTGGACTCTTCACGATATGTGGGCATTTACAGGGGGCTGTCATTACACTCAGAACTGCGATCGCTACATGAATTCTTGTGGCGCTTGTCCTCAACTTAATAGTCAAAAAGAAAGGGATTTATCTCGCTGGCAATGGCGACGCAAAGCTAAAGCTTGGCAAGATGCTAATATTACACTTGTTTCTCCTAGCTCATGGCTCGCCAAATGTGCTCAAACCAGTTCTATTTTCCGAAATACGCGAGTAGAAGTGATTCCTAATGGTCTTGATACTAAAAAGTACAAGCCAATTCATAAATATATAGCAAGAGAATTACTCAATCTACCTCACAATAAGCAACTTCTTCTTTTTGGAGCACTAAATGCGACTTTAGATAAGAGAAAGGGATTTCATCTATTACTATCAGCACTGCAAGATCTAAGTAAATCTGTTTGGCAGGACAGATTAGAACTGGTTATATTTGGCTCCTCAAAATCAGATAATCAAATTGATTTAGGCTTTCATACTCATTACATAGGTCAGTTAGGAGATGATGTTTCATTGTCTTTAGTGTATTCGGCAGCAGATGTTTTCATTGCACCTTCAATTGAGGATAACTTGCCGAACACTGTGATGGAAGCTATTGCTTGTGGTACCCCCTGTGTTGCTTTTCATATTGGCGGAATGCCTGATATGATTGAGCACGAGAAAAATGGTTATTTAGCCCAACCCTACAAGATAGAAGATTTGAGCAGCGGAATCGCTTGGATTTTAGAAAACAAAGAGCGATATCAAAAACTTTGTCATCATGCTCGTGAGAAAGCAGAACAAGAATTTACTATACAAATTCAAGCCCAACGCTATCTATCTCTGTATATTGACCATTTAAGTAGAGCAACGCCTCAAAAACAAAAAAGTATCGTGAAATGATAATTGTTCAAAAAATTATATCTTGTGTTATCCAGTAGTGTTTCATGGAAAAATTGTCATTTCAATTGACTTTCAAATAAGCGAAATTATCAGGCATCATAAAATGTATCCAAAAATTTCAATTATCACCCCATCTTACAATCAAGGTGATTTTATAGAATTTGCCATCCAAAGCGTCATAGAACAAAATTATCTCAATTTTGAACATATCATTTTAGATAATTGTTCAACCGATAAAACTATTGATATTCTCAAAAAATACGACCATTTGATTTGGACATCTGAGCCAGACAGAGGTCAAAGTGACGCTCTTAATAAGGGCTTTAGTATGGCAACAGGCAATATAGTTGGTTGGCTAAATGCAGACGATAAATATTTACCTGAATGCTTCTTGAAGATAGCGAACTGCTTTGCCGAATATCCTGAAAGTGATATTGCTTATGGAGACTACCGTTGGGTAAATGAAAAGGGAGATGTTTTTCAATTCCGAAGAGAAATCGATTTTGACTCTTTTATACTGAAATATCTTCATGTTTTATATATACCCAGTACATCGACATTCTTTAAGCGTAGGATTTTTGATGAAGGAAACTTTTTAGATACTTCTTTTAAATATGCAATGGATTATGAATTTTTTCTTAGATTAGACCGGAAAAGGTACAACTTCATTCACCTTAATTCTTATCTGGCAGATTTTAGATGGCACACAGACAATAAATCTGTTACTGCTTTGGACAAACAAATTGATGAACTAGAGATTGCTTTATTACGTCATGATGATTTCCTGCGAAAAGTTCCTACATCTGTGCGATCGCTTTTTAGAGAAACGCTCAAATTAATGGCACGTGGAAAGCGTTTCCTTCTCAAAGGAATGAAGGGTTATTACTTGAATCAATGGCAACACCAAGCTGTTGATTAAGATACAGGAGTCAGACAATCGTGCGCATCTTAATCTTACATAATCGCTATCAAATTGGTGGTGGCGAAGATGTCACCATGCAAACAGAAAAAGCCCTCTTAGAGGCAAATGGTCATTCCGTAGCTTTACTGGAAGTCGATAATGACAATATTACGCGTCCATTAGAAAAAGTTAAGGCTGCTGTCAGCGCCATTTATTCCCTCTCATCAAAACAGTTGGTACTTGCAGAAATTGCCAAGTTCCAGCCTGATGTCGTGCATATACATAACTTTTTTCCACTCCTTTCGCCTTCGGTTCACTATGCCTGTCAGGAAGCGGGTGTACCTGTCGTACAAACGCTGCAAAACTACCGCCTCTTTTGTCTCAATTCCTATTTCTTTCGAGAGGGTAAGGTGTGTGAAGACTGTTTCGGAAAGTTTTTTGCTTGGTCAGGTGTTGTTAACAGTTGCTATCGCGACAGCAAAACAGGTAGTGCTGTTGTTGCTACTATGCAATCTGTCCACCGAACCTTACAAACTTGGGACAAGGTGGTGGATATGTATATTACAGTAACGGAATTTGCTCGACACAAGTACATTCAGGGGAACTTGCCAGCCTCGAAGCTAGTAGTCAAGCCCAACTTCCTTTACCCCGACCCCAAACCGGGTAAGGGTCAAGGCAATTATGCTCTTTTTGTAGGCAGACTTTCACCCGAAAAAGGGCTAGAGACACTGCTTTTGGCATGGGAGAAACTTGCCGGAAAAATACCACTCAAGATTGTCGGAGAAGGACCACTGTCCGATGAGGTAGCCGTTTCGGCTCAGAGGCTCACAGATGTGGAATGGTTAGGCAAGCAACCCAAGACTCGAGTGCTGGATCTGATGAAAGACGCTCAGGTTTTGGTTTTTCCTTCTCTTTGGTATGAAGGCTTTCCTTTAGTCATCGTAGAGGCTTATGCAGTGGGACTGCCGATCATTGCTGCTAATCTTGGTAGTCAGTCTTCACTCATTGAACATGGTCGCACAGGATTGCACTTTCGTCCTGGTGATGCAGCCGATCTCGCAGCACAAGTAGAGTGGACTTTGACTCACCCAGCAAAACTGGCTCAAATGCGCCAAGCAGCTAGAGCAGAGTTCGAGACCAAATACACAGCCCAGCAGAATTACCAGATGTTAATGGATATTTATGAGCAAGTTTTGAGCCGTAAGCGATGAGTAGAAAATGAAAAAGCTTTAAGGACTTTTGTCTTTATAGACAACTGTCATGTTGTCATCAACATACTTTGGAATTCACTATGAGTGTAGTCATTATCACAGGTTCAGCAGGTTTAATCGGTTCTGAAGCTGTACGCTTTTTTGCCAAATTCGGTATGCATGTTGTGGGTATTGACAACGACATGCGTAAATTCTTCTTTGGAGACGAAGCGTCAACGACATGGAACCGTCAGATATTACAAGCAGAAGTTAAAAATTACGAACACTGTGACATAGATATTCGAGACTCTACAAAGGTAGAGAAAATCTTTAAACGCTTTGGCAAAGCTATATCGCTGATTATTCATACAGCCGCTCAACCTTCCCATGACTGGGCTGTTCGTGACCCTTTCACAGACTTTTCCGTGAATGCAAATGGTACGCTCAACCTGTTACAAGCAACCCGTGATTATTGTTTAGAAGCTCCATTCATTTTTACATCCACGAACAAAGTCTATGGTGACTTGCCCAACTACCTACCCTTAGTAGAACTAGAAAAGCGCTGGGAAATCGAGCCATCTCATAAATATGACTCAGGTATTTCTGAAGACATGAGCATCGATCAAAGTAAGCATTCTCTCTTTGGAGCTTCCAAAGTTGCTGCAGATGTTCTTGTCCAGGAATATGGTCGCTACTTTGACATGAAAACTGTGTCTTTTAGAGGAGGATGTCTAACTGGACCAAGTCATTCGGGAACGCAACTGCACGGATTTTTAGCATATCTGATGAAATGTGCGGTGACTGGCAAGCCGTACACCATCTTTGGTTACAAAGGTAAGCAAGTACGTGACAACATTCATTCATCCGATCTGATTTCTGCCTTCTATGAATTTTATAAAAGCCCTAGTGTAGCTGCAGTCTACAACATCGGGGGTGGTCGTGAAAGCAATTGTTCAATGCTAGAGGCGATCGATATTTGCCAAGAAATTACGGGTAAGCAGATGAACGACTCCTACACAGATGAAAACCGTATCGGTGACCACATCTGGTATATCAGCGATCTATCCAAGTTCAAAGCACAATATCCAGACTGGTCAATTAAATATGACGTTAAGCAAATACTGCGTGAAATCTACGAATACAACATTGAAAGGTGGACAAGAGAATGATTAACCAAGGCAAATATTCTATTCTGGGCATAAATATACACGCCGTAGACTATGATTTTGCGGTGGCGACAATTGTTTCAGCAGCGAAAAAAAAACACCCTTGTTCTGTTAGCGCTTTAGCCGTGCATGGGGTCATGACGGGTTTTTTAGATCCAGTTCATGCACGCCGATTGAATGGCATAGATTTGGTGGTTCCAGATGGTCAACCTGTACGCTGGGCTTTGTGGTGGCTATATAAAAAGAAATTGCCTGATCGCGTCTATGGTCCCAATCTCACAGTGCGTGTTGCTCAAGCTTTTGCCGAGCGCGGATTATCGATTTATCTTTACGGAAGCAAGGCAGAAACTTTGAGTAGGTTTGCACAAAATCTGATGCACTCTTTTCCTGATTTAAAGATTGTTGGGATGGAGCCTTCAAAATTCCGCAGGCTAAAGGCGCATGAGTGCATAGAACTTGCAGAGCGAATAAAGGCTTCAGGAGCAAATGCGGTTTTTCTGGGTTTGGGCTGTCCGAGACAAGAAGTATGGGCTTAT
>JAAUSC010000384.1 GCA_012031965.1 Scytonema sp. RU_4_4 | reverse complement strand
GAAGCGGAATGAAGCAATCGCAAAGTCCAGATATTGCGATTGCTTCGCTCCATTTCATTACGCTGCCCCTCCGGGCACGCTGCGCTAACGCAATGACAAAAGATGTTTTTACACATTTGGGATGCTCCCCATTTAATATGTAAAAAACTTGCACGTTATTATTCAATTTTCAAATATACACTTAATCAACTAATCTCTGAAATGCTTGGCGGTGAAGAAAAAACATAATTATCTTATTTATGTTCAAAGAAGCAGTTTCAAAGACTGTATTTATTAGATTTCATCTTTGAAAATATTGATAGAGTGTGAGTGTCTTGCTCACGCGGGCAAGATGCCCGCACTACCGTTGCTCTTCTAAATCATGTTGGATTGCTATAGAAATTAGAAGATAAAGTTTGTTCACTAAGAGAAATACTATGACCCCCACAATTTCTATTGTTACAACTGTCTACAATCGGGAGCGTTATGTTGGCGCGGCTATCGAAAGCATCTTGAACCAGACAAGACGTGACTTTGAGCTTTTAATTTGGGATGACGGTTCTACCGATGGCTCACTAGAAATCGCTCGTAATTACGCTGCACTTGATCCACGGATACGTGTAATTGCAGCGGAACATCAAAGATATGTACCTTCTCTCAAAGCTGCATTTGCTGCTACAACGGGAAGCTACATCGGTTCAGTAGATAGTGATGATTTACTAGCACCCACCGCTCTTGAAGAAACTGCTGCAATTCTAGATGCACACCCAGAAGTTGGTATGGTCTACACTGACCACCATGTCATTAACGAGAATGGGCAAGACAGAGGACTAGGAGCGCGTTGCTACATCCCGTACTCTAAAGACCGGATGCTGGTTGATTTCATGACCTTCCACTTCCGATTGCTGCGTCGCTGTGTTTATGACCAAGTTGGAGGTCTTGACGAGTCTTTTGAGCAATCTGAGGACTATGACCTGTGTTTGAGGCTTTCAGAAGTTACAGCCATATACCATGTTCAAAAGCCCCTCTACTACTACCGTCGCCATGCAGGAAACATGAGCAACCAGAGGCAAGAAGCGCTCCAATGGGGTTACAGAGCCAGTTTGAAAGCCCTGAAGCGTCGTGGCTTAGACAAGCGCTACCAGCTCGAATTGTTGGATACGGATCAACTTCTTCTACGGCGCAAGGAAACACTTAAAAATTAGCGATATTCCAAATATGCCAGATATTTTATTTTCAGGAGAATGTGAGTGTGTTCTCCCCAACTCAGAACTCAACAATATCATCAAAACACTCTACCGTTTTAGCAATAGTGTTAAGCTACGTGTTCAGCGCAATACTTACAATAATCAAGTCATTGGCATCTATCCAGAAGACAGTCCTAAATCTGAAGCGTACCTGAAAATTTTTCTGCGAAATCAGAAATTATATTCAAATACCGGCGAGATTTTTAACACTTTTCGATTTAGCCAGGGTGGTTTTTCACTAGCTCCTAAAGTTCTTTATTTCGACTCGCGTAACTATTTTTATCTTGTCACTCAAAGAATGACTGGTTGCCAAGGAAACTTGCTGAACCTAAGTTTCAATCAGTTACTGATGGTCGAACAAACTCTGCACACCTTACACTCTAATCTTTCAACTCATTGGGGTTCCTTGGGAAAATGTAGCGATTCATATAGCAGTTTTGAGATAAATCATCTTTTATGGGCACTCAACAAAGTAGGCATTGTTATTCAAGAAAAAGCAATAAGTGTATGGTTAACACGGTTAAGTCATGTTGAGCAATTCTCATTTTGTCATAGTGAACCAATTTTGGAACATTTAATTCTAGATTCTTCTAAAATTGGACTTATTGACTGGGAAGCTAGCGGATATTATCATCCATTCATCGATTGGTGTGCATGGGTTCACTCGTTATTAGTTTACGGTTATTATTCCGAGGCAGTACGAATCATTTTTTCTTTGGAAAAAAATGATGAAGTGAAGCTTTTACCCTTTTTCTTTGCACAACGACTTCTCTATTCAATTGCGTATCCTCGTAACCGTTGCATTATAAATGAAAGAACTAAGCAAGTTTACTTGTGTTGTGTTGAGGAAATTCTTGCAGCAGCACATAATCCACAACAATTAGGTGCAGCAATAGAATTCATTCATGAACATGCATCTAACCTCCAGGACAAATAAAAATTCATATTATCAAGCTAAGCTCGACTTGATCAAACAGTCGAGCTTAGAATTCTGTGACAGTATCAGTTATGATATCATCTGTTCTTTTTTGAGAATGGCGATCGCCTTAACATTAGCTCTCTTCCGGTAAACCACTAGTGTCGAGCTTTACAATGACATGATCTTCTACAAGTTCCCCAACTATCATTCCAGCTGACCATCCTGTTGCAGCACCACTAAGTCCACCAACAATGAAACCAGCAGTAGCACCTAAACCAGCAAAATAATATTTAAACCATCCCCCCCCGTTGATAGATTGTAGTTCTTCGGGTGAAAGTTCAGCATCAAAAAACATATCAGAATCCGCAGTATGCAAGTCAGCAATCTTGATGTTAGCCATTTGTATATTCCTCCTATCTAAAGTTGTTAATTTTTAATCAAAATATTTATCTTCCACGGCATTCCCAATCTGCATTCCCATGATAATTGTGACACCACCAACCGGGCCTGCAAATAATCCAAGTGCGCCTACTGCACCTCCAATGACAGTTCCCCAAAATCCACCTCCAATGATCGCAGCAATTTCTTCGGGTGAAAGTTCAGCATCAAAAAATATTTCAGAATCAGTAAGTTTTAAGTCAGCAATCTTAATGTTAGCCATCTGTACAATTCTCCTGTTTGAAGTGGTTATTGTCTTGAATCCAATTAGTCATTGGATTATATAATCCTGATTTAATCTTCGGATAAAACATCTCATTTTTCCAGTCTTTTAGTCTTTTTTATTCTGCATAAATCATTGATTTATGTTTTGAAAACTCAATCTTTTGATGCTTAAAATTAGGAATAACTTGGTCTTTTCTCTTAAAGAAGTGCGGCGATATACTTAATATTTGCAGATGGTGCTTTATACCCTATCACTGCACCATATCTCTACAGCAATACTCCTAACCCTTCACCCCCTCAATGTAAAGTTTTGTAAAAATCACATAATTCCCCAACTTAAGCACAGAGTAAAAGCAAAGATTCACAAAAATGCTTGTGCGATCGCACCTTATCCATAACCTCAAGTGCTGAAAACTATGCAGAGTCAAACTTTCAAAAACGATGAACATATAACGGCTAACGAAAAGCCAGGTCAATACTTAACACCATTTCAACGCCAACTACTGCTAAAAAATCTAGAAACCGACTTGCGTCCAGAATACCGCCGCCGCATTGAAATTATGCTGCTTGCAGATATAGGTCAATCTCAGACACAAATTTGTGAAGCGCTGAAGTGTTCTCAAGAAACAGCACGTTACTGGA
>JAAUSC010000160.1 GCA_012031965.1 Scytonema sp. RU_4_4 | reverse complement strand
TTGTCCCCTTGTCTCCTTGTCCCCTTGTCCCCTTGTCCCCGTGTCCCCTTGTCCCCTTGTCCCGTGTCCCCCTGTCTCCTTGTCTTCCAATCAGCCGCCATCACTTGCTGTGCTTTTAATTTCATTTCTCCCGTTTTCAAGTCACACTTTTTCTCGCCTACAACTTGCAACCATGTACCTGGTGGTAACCGTAAGTCAAAAGCAGCACGTAAATGTTTAGCCAGTTTGATGTAGCATTCACCATCAACAGTTTCCAGTCGTAAGCCTTTGAGCTTGTAACCATCCTTGATAACAAAATCGAGAAACTTTCCCTCTATGCAGAATTCTGAAACGTCAGTTATGTAGGATTTACTCATTTGTTTTGACCAATTATTTATTGACTCATTTTTGACTAAGTTATTGCGACACTAAGCTTCAAGTGCAATATCGCCAACATTTCTTGAGATTCCTAATCAAGTCTTGGCGGTTCGTCGTAAATTGCTGCACAACACTCCAAAGTTGTATGGCTGCTGTAGGATTGCTAATTTCAACTGTTAATGGCTGGTTCGTCTCACACCAACAAGGAATGTCTAGTTCCTGCAAGCGTCGATATATTTGCCAGCGATCTACTCTATTTACCTCAATGATGTACTTTTCTTGCGGTTTGAGAATGAACGGTTTCAAGACAATCCCCCTAATAGTGCAATAGCCTTGCAGTAAGTACACGCTTTAACAGTTAACAGTTAACAATTATCAGTTATCAGTTATCAGTTATCAGCTTGGGTAGCGGTCCCTCGACCAATTGGTCGTATGTCGTCAGACGACGAAAGGCATAGGCATTGGTGGCGGGTAACAGCCCCTCACCATACGCCTGTTCACGCTTTTACTGTGTACTGTTCACTGGTTTAACTCCCATAATTTTTTGTTTGTTGGGAGTTTAGCCTCTTAAACCAGAATAACTTAAGTGCAAACTTTTCTCAGTAATTTTTGAAAAAAAATAAAACCTATAAGCATTTTTAAACTATCCGATGTTACAGAATAGTACATTCATATTTATCAAAAATTGTCAATAATGTTTATAACATTTTGCGATATTTGTGTGAAAGTCTTGCAAAAAGAATGAAACTTCAGGCTTCTTTTTCATAAAAAGGTCAAAATTTTCTGAGAATGATTAGGTTTGTTATCATTTTTTCAATGTTAAGATGTAGAGACTATACAGTTAGCAACTACAACTACCGGAAGCGAGGAGAACTACAATGTCTGAAACGCAAACTTTGCTACGAAATTTTGGTCATGTCTATGACAACCCTATCCTTTTGGACAAAAGTGTAACCGAGCCAGTTTGTGAAGGATTTAATGTTGTCTTAGCTAGTTTCCAGACACTGTACTTACAGTACCAAAAGCATCATTTTGTCGTTGAAGGTGCAGAGTTCTACTCTCTGCATGAGTTCTTTAACGAAAGTTATGATGAAGTCCAAGAACATGTTCATGACATTGGAGAACGCTTGGATGGACTAGGTGGAGTACCTGTTGCAAACTTGAGCAAATTGGTAGAATTATGCTGCTTTGAGCAAGAACCTGATGGTGTCTATTCTTGTCGTCAGATGGTAGAAAATGACCTGAAGGCAGAACAAGCACTTATTAGCGTTATCCGCCGACAAGCCGCACAGGCAGAGAGTTTAGGCGACCGTGCTACCCGCTATTTGTACGAAAAAATCTTGTTAAAAACAGAAGAAAGAGCTTACCACTTGGCTCACTTCCTAGCGAAGGATAGCTTAACTTTGGGATTTGTTCAACCTGCTCAAAACTAACAAACTCAACGAATACTCTCATAAATAGAGAGTGGTTTAACTAGATTGGTACTAGATTGGCAAAAACACGGTAAGTACTAGTTCTTAAATAACTATAAAAAGTGGCAGAGAGAAAGATTGTTTATCTCTCTGTCATTTTTTATATAAGTCAACAAAAAAATATAATCTTTAACCTTTATGGTTGCAATAAAAGACAGTTAACAATTTTTTTTATTAAAAAAATCTCAACATTAAGAAAAGACTAAATTTTCAATTCAGACATTTATCAAAAGTGATTATCTCCTTATTGAGAAAAATCTCTATAGTAAATAGAAAAGAGTTGCAAAAAAAAATATAAAATATCAATATTTCATCATAAATGAATCAAAGAAAACTTCTAAAAAAAGGGATAAAAGAACAAAAACTGGGATAAGGTATAGAAAAAAACCTGTAACCCATAACCTGTCGTCTATCCTCCTATCTACAAGCAAACTAAGAAAAGTTGATAATAAACAAAGTACAGTGATGGTTGAAGACCCTTAAAATAATCAAGATTTATACTTTTTTACTCCAAAGCAACAACTATGCCCCGTCGTGACGATATCAGGAAGATTTTGCTACTCGGGTCTGGTCCAATCGTGATTGGACAAGCCTGTGAGTTTGACTATTCTGGCACCCAAGCTTGTAAAGCATTGCGAGAAGAAGGCTATGAAGTGGTGCTGGTCAACTCAAATCCTGCGACAATTATGACTGACCCGGAAACAGCTCATCGTACCTACATCGAACCGCTGACACCGGAATTGGTTGAAAAAGTCATTGCGAAAGAACGTCCCGACGCCCTACTACCGACGATGGGAGGGCAAACTGCCCTTAACATTGCTGTGACTTTGGCGAAAAGTGGAGTACTGGAGAAATATGGCGTTGAGTTAATTGGCGCGAAACTACCAGCAATTGAGAAAGCTGAAGACAGGAAACTTTTTAACGAAGCGATGGCAAAAATAGGAGTGAAGATGTGTCCTAGTGGGACAGCTTCATCTCTGGAAGACGCCAAGGCGATCGCCAAACAAATTAGCAGTTATCCCTTGATTATCCGTCCTGCTTTCACAATGGGTGGTACGGGAGGCGGTATTGCTTATAACGAAGAAGAATTTGCAGAAATGGCGCAAACAGGTATAGACGCAAGTCCCGTTTCGCAAATTCTCATCGACCAATCCCTACTTGGCTGGAAAGAATTTGAACTAGAGGTGATGCGTGATTTAGCAGATAACGTTGTGATTATCTGTTCCATCGAAAACCTTGACCCAATGGGTATCCACACCGGAGACTCTATCACCGTCGCCCCGGCTCAAACCCTCACCGATAAAGAATATCAACGGCTGCGGGATATGGCAATTAAAATTATCCGCGAGATTGGTGTGGAAACTGGAGGTTCCAATATCCAGTTTGCCGTTAATCCCGTCGATGGAGATACGATTGTCATTGAAATGAACCCCCGTGTCTCTCGTTCTTCGGCTTTGGCTTCCAAAGCGACAGGTTTTCCTATAGCCAAGATGGCGGCGAAGCTTGCGGTAGGCTATACGCTGGATGAAATTAAAAATGACATCACAAAGAAAACTCCAGCGTCTTTTGAGCCGACGATTGATTATGTTGTCACAAAAATCCCCCGCTTCGCTTTTGAAAAGTTCCCCGGTGCGGAAGAAGTACTGACAACGCAAATGAAGTCGGTAGGAGAGGCGATGGCGATTGGGCGGACTTTCAACGAGTCCTTCCAAAAGGCGTTGCGTTCCCTAGAAACCGGACGTGCTGGCTGGGGTTGTGACAAAAAGGAAAAATTACCCAGTGGTGACCAAATTCGCGCTCATCTGCGGACACCAAACCCCGACCGTATATTTGCTGTGCGTCACGCCATGCTGCTAGGCATGACTGTTGAGGAAATCTACGAGTTGACGGGTATTGACCCGTGGTTCTTGGATAAGATGCAGGAACTCCTGGAGGTGGAGAAGTTTCTGAAACGAACACCATTACAGCAGTTGACAAAAGAACGAATGTATGGAGTAAAGCGGCAGGGATTTAGCGATCGCCAAATTGCCTACGCGACCAAAACCACCGAAGATGAAGTCCGGCAATATCGCAAACAACTGGATGTGATTCCAGTGTACAAAACAGTGGATACCTGTGCAGCGGAATTTGAGGCATTAACTCCTTATCACTATTCGACTTACGAAGAAGAAACGGAGATTCTTCCAAGCACCAAACCCAAGGTGATGATTTTGGGAGGTGGTCCCAACCGCATTGGGCAAGGTATCGAGTTTGACTACTGTTGTTGTCACGCCGCCTTTGCTTTAAAAGACGCGGGATATGAGACAATTATGGTTAACTCGAACCCGGAGACAGTTTCGACTGACTATGATACGAGCGATCGCCTGTACTTTGAGCCGCTCACAAAAGAAGATGTCCTCAATATCATTGAAGCAGAAAACCCAGTTGGGGTTATTGTTCAGTTTGGTGGGCAAACGCCGTTAAAGCTTTCCGTTCCTCTACAAAAAGCTCTCAGCACTCGCACTCAAATTTGGGGGACTTCACCAGATTCTATCGATATAGCAGAAGACCGAGAACGGTTTGAGAAAATTCTCCAACAGTTGAACATTACCCAACCACCGAATGGTATTGCCCGCACCTACGAAGATGCTTTGGTCGTTGCGCAACGCATTGGTTACCCGGTGGTTGTGCGTCCTAGCTACGTGTTAGGGGGAAGGGCGATGGAAATCGTCTACTCTGATGCTGAACTGGAACGTTACATGACCTATGCTGTGCAGGTGGAACCAGAACATCCTATTCTCATTGATAAGTTTTTAGAAAATGCCATCGAAGTCGATGTAGATGCCATAGCCGACCACACCGGACGAGTCGTGATTGGTGGTATTATGGAACACATAGAACAAGCAGGAATTCACTCTGGGGACTCTGCTTGCACGATACCTTCGATTTCTCTACCACCAATCGTTTTAGAAAAAATTCGTACTTGGACTGTGCAGTTGGCAAGAGCACTCAATGTTGTTGGGTTGATGAATATTCAGTTTGCTGTTATTGGCACGCAAGGTTATTCGCCCCAGGTTTACATTTTAGAGGCAAATCCTCGCGCCTCTCGCACTGTACCATTTGTGTCTAAAGCAACTGGCGTACCACTGGCAAAACTCGCATCCTTAATTATGTCGGGCAAAACATTGGAAGAGTTAGGCTTTACTCAAGAAATTATTCCCAGCCACATTGCAGTCAAAGAAGCAGTCTTACCATTTAACAAATTTCCTGGTACTGATATCATTTTAGGACCGGAGATGCGCTCTACTGGTGAGGTCATGGGTATTGACAATGATTTTGGACGCGCCTTTGCTAAGGCAGAGTTGGCTGCTGGAGAGCGTTTGCCCTTGAGTGGTACAGTATTTGTCTCGATGAACGATCGCGATAAAGCAACTGCGGTTCCTGTGGTTAAAGAATTGATCAATTTGGGCTTTGCTGTGATGGCGACGGATGGTACACGTCGCGTTCTCCAGGATCATGGCTTAGATGTGGAGTTGGTGCTGAAACTCCATGAAGGTCGTCCCCACGTCTTAGATGCAATTAAGAACCATAGAATTCAATTGATCATCAACACGCCCTCTGGGGAAGAAGCGCAAAGTGATGGTAGACTCATTCGTCGCACGGCTCTGGCTTACAAAATTCCTATTACCACCACAATTGCTGGAGCAAAAGCCATTGTCGCTGCTATCCGTTCTTTGCAAAATACAACCTTAGATGTGAGGGTCATCCAAGAATACACAAATGTGAGTTAATAGCACCTTTGGGCAAGGGGAAAGTCAACTACCCAACCAGTGACTGAACCGTATTCGACCATAAACTACTTAATATACAGTAAGTCGAAAGATTTACTGTATATTAAACTGAAATTAAATAACGAATAACTGAAATATGCTCATATATTCCTGTTGAGATAAAAATAAGACAATCGCCATACACAAAATTGTTATGGTTACTATTGATTTATTTTAAAAATTCTTAGAAAGTTTTCTATTTACGGATACATTTATTAAAGAGGTTTATAGACAATAATGGGAAGATATATTAGGCTTGAATCACATAGAGCAGCCATATAATAACAGCAGAACAACTAGTCAAACTATTTCATAAATGTTACAATTTTTAATAAAAGTCAAAGAAAAAATGTTTGGACTGGTCACTTTCTATCTAACCGCAGATACTTGAGAAAAGGGGGAAAGAACTGTAACTTCTAGCAATTAGGAATGAAATTTGCAGACCATTAGCCGCCCTTGTTTATCGAGCGCGTAAGCAGTGAAATACAGCATAGATTCCCAGTCAACTGGGTAAACATCTAAAAAAAAGGCATCTATATTTAGTCCAAGACCGTTCTGTCAAACTCGTCAATACCGAAGAGTAGTGCCATGAAGACCGCTCAGACAGCCACAGACCTCGTGCGGACTTACCTGCGTGAGATTGGCCGTGTGCCACTTTTATCCCATGAGGAGGAAATACATTATGGCAAACAGGTGCAACGTGCAACAATACTACAGGAAGTAAGGGAGTCTGTTGCCATCCATTTGGGTCGTCAACCGACTCTAGAAGAGTGGGCAAAAGCGACAGAGCTAGAACCAAAAGAGCTCAATAAAGCAATTGCAGACGGTGAAATTGCCAAACGTAAGATGGTAGAAGCCAATTTGCGACTGGTCGTGTCTGTTGCTAAAAAATATATCAAGCGCAACGTAGATTTACTCGACTTGATTCAGGAAGGTAGCATAGGGATGCAGCGGGGTGTAGAAAAGTTTGACCCTACCAAAGGATACAGATTTTCGACCTATGCGTACTGGTGGATTCGTCAAGCTATCACTCGGGCGATCGCCGAAAAAGGTCGCACCATACGATTGCCTATCCACATAACTGAGAAATTGAATAAAATCAAAAAAGCACAGCGACAGCTCTCTCAAAACCTAGGACGAGCGCCTACAGCTTCTGAGTTAGCTCAAGAGTTAGAATTGACTCCCAGACAAGTGCGAGAATATATGGAAAAAGCGCGTGTGCCTTTGTCTTTGGATTTGCGGTTGGGAGATAATTACGATACAGAACTAGGGGAAATGTTGGAGGACCCAGGACTTTCTCCAGAAGATTTTGTTGCCCAATCTTCCTTATCATATGACTTAGAACGTCTCATGGTGGAACTGACCCCACAACAAAAGGAAGTTATATCTCTGCGCTTTGGTTTAAATGATGGGCAAGCACATACTCTGGCGAGTATCGGTGAAATCCTCAACATTAGCCGTGAACGAGTGCGGCAAATTGAGCGGGAAGCCTTGACTAAACTTCGTAAAGTAAAAGCCGATATAAATGAATATCTGGCTAGTTAGTCATTTGTGAGCCAGCGTACCCAAGTTGGTTTTCAACTGTCACGGCGACTGACGTAAGGGCAAAGCGACGCTACTTTGTTAGCGCAAGCCTCCGCAGGACTTGGGGGCGATAGCCGTGGCGCAAGCCATAGGCATAAGGCTCAGGACATACCTGAAGGGTTCTTTGTCATTGACTAATGACAAAGAACATGCTCTTCGGCTTCCCGTAGAGTACGACAAATGGCAAACAGGTGAGACAATCCCTTGCTTTTGGTACGGTTACACTCACTTCCAGACTGTAACTCGGCTGTTACATTAGTCTGTAAGAACAAAAAGCAAAAGTGTTGTCTTACACACTAAAGGCATTTACGACTCAAGTAAAATTGACCACAGTAACCGCAGTTGTGGAAGTCAAGGAGGTATGACGTGAGTAACCCATCGAATCGAGTTTCAGAATCAGAATTTTTTCATAGTGACTCAGAAATTGGTAACTTGCTATGGCAGTATGTAAAATCATTAAGTCCAGAGACAGTGAACCAGTTATCTAAACCGACTTCACCCGAAGTCTTCCAGGTGATAGAACGTAATATTGTAGGACTTTTGGGTAGTCTACCTTCTGAACACTTTGGTATCAGTATTACCACCAGCAGAGAAAACTTAGGTCGTCTTCTTGCTTCAGCTATGATCAGCGGTTATTTCCTGCGTAACGCTGAACAGAGAATGAACTTTGAAATAGCACTGCAAGGTTCTGAAAGCAACAATACTGAAGCTGACTAGCGATTTGAAATTGCTGTTGGAGATGTCAGATTGCTGTATTCATACCCAATAGTCACTATCACGGAAGAACCAATCCAACTGATATTCCGCACCCTCAAGTGTCACAATCGATTTTTACTGTTTTTAAGAAAGAGATAAAGCTATCTCATATACCATTACTCCTGGAATTAACGGATAAAGAACGATTTCAAAGCATAATTTGTAGCTCAAAAACAAGAAAAATTCCAGTGATTATGCTGTGTGACACTGCAGGGTGCGGAATGTGGGATCCAAACCTATCCTCTTTTCAAATCATTACAACAATTGAAGCAGAAAGCCCACTTATTATAGGTGTGGGATGATGAGTCACAGCAACTTTAGTTGTGGTCAAGAATCTGATGAATGAAACTACTGTTCTACCTCATAAAATCATTGGCGTTGCCGTTATTTGGAACAACAAGGGACAAATTCTTATAGATCGCCGTCGTTGCGAGGGTTTGATGGGTGGTTTGTGGGAATTTCCTGGAGGTAAAATTGAGCCTGGTGAAAGTATCGAAGAATGTATTATACGGGAAATTTCTGAAGAACTCGCAATAGAAATTGAAGTGGGAAAGCATCTGGTCACCATTGACCACACCTATACACACTTGCGCGTTACTCTCACAGTACATAATTGCCGCTACGTTGCAGGTACTCCTCAAGCAATTGAATGTGAAGAAATTCGCTGGGTCAGTTTGGATGAGTTAGAGCAGTATACTTTTCCTGAGGCAAATACTCAAATTATTGCTGCACTACAACACCAAGTGTTTCGTTAAGTTAATTTGGATACACTGGTAATGTAAAATGGAACCATGCTCCACCATTAGGGGCTGAATCTACCCATATTTGACCGTAGTGTGCCAGGATGATGCGCTGGCATAAACACAGACCAATCCCGTAGCCTTCTTTACTTTCATCGCGCTCCAGACGGTAGTGATTCTCAAAGATGCGATCGCGGTTTTCTTCAGGAATACCAGGACCAGTATCGCCAATACTGAATTGAACTTTTTGGGTAGTACGGTGAAGTCCAGAAACACTGATATCTCCACTTTCAGGTGTGTATTTGATAGCATTATCCAGTAAGTTCATCAAAACCTGGCGTATGCGTTCTGGATCAGCGTAAACATTTGGTAAGTCTTTGGGAATATCTTTCTTTATTTTGTGAGATTTGGCGGTGTAGCGATCGCGCAATTCCTCTAAGACGTCAAGGCAAAGTTTGCCGATATCTACTTTTTGCGGTTGGATAGGAAATTCCCTCTCGTTATCACGACCTACCTGTAAAAGGTCAGTAATCATACGGTCTATTGTCTTAGTTTGACTACGGGCTTGCTTAAACAAGTGCGCTGTCATTTTTGGTGTCAGACGCTCGAATGCACCTTTTTCTGCGTTGTAGTTAGATTGCAAGGTATCCATAGCAATAGAAGCTGCAGTCAGGGGATTGCGGAGGTCATGAGCTAACATAGCAATTATCCGGTCTTTAAACTGGATCTGCTCCTGGAGTTTCTCTTTTTCCTGTTTTAGGCGAAAGATTTCATCTGAGAGTCTGATAAGTTCCGCAGAAACAGCAACAGAACGAATGGAGGACTTGAGTTCTTTGACATGACTGTTCTCATCATTTTCCTGTAAACCACTCTGTAATTGTAAGTAGGCATCCACAGCGGCTTGCCATCGGGGCCACCAAGCTTTCAATTGACCAGTTATATTACTACCAGCCAGGATTTGCCTTGGCTCTGGGTGAATTTTAATTAAGGCTGGTGTTGCTACCAGTTTAAAATGTTCCGCCAAATAGGGTTGTTGACCGACATCAACAATTTGCAGTTCAAAGTTGTAGTCAGCCTCCAACTCTTTTAAGTAAGAGCGAATCCGCTGTACTTGCTGTTTGGACTTTGGTCGTCCATCGACAAAAAGTAACAGCTGTAGTGGAGCCTCAGAAGAAATAGGCTGATTCTGGGAAACTTGCATGTAATCGTGTTTCAGCACTGGTAACAAACTGACGACGCTTTACAGAAAGTAGAAATTGACTGGCGGTTGTCGATGCAATGGTCGTTCTGGTTTTTGAATTTAATATCTATTTTAGATTTTTCAGACTCCTAACCCATATAGGTTTTTGAAATCAGATAAATTGTTTTTAACCTTTTGGTTCCTTTTGAGATGGAAATTCCTTTAGGAAAGACATTTACCGCTCTTGGCTAAGTTGCAATCTTCGTGCTCATAAACTCTTTCGTCAAGTCCAAATGAAAGTTTTTATACGACTGCTGCTTGATGATGTAGAAAGTTTTTTAAGCACCAGTACAATAGTCCTGAAGCTTCGAGTCACTCATCACCTTCAGCTTTCGTAGTTTCTTTTCGGTGGACCAGTTGAGTGGATCACAAGCTTACCTCTGCCTTGCCCTTTTCTGTCACGCTACTTGCACTGAACAAGGAAACCTCACGCCAGTCAGACGGTACTTGCACCGACTTTCGGCAAAGACGACAGCAGTTTGCATGCACGAAGAACCCTCCGTAAACGCAAAGTGTGCTGCAGGCATATGCATAGCAGGAGCACAGAGCAGAATTGAGAACTTCGCAGAGCGTAGACAAGGTAGCGGTAAGACAGCACTTCACCAGAGCACTGTTGTTCTCCCTAACGCACTGCCTTCTCAAATTGCAGCACTTGAAGAAGCCGCTAGACAACTCATAGCCAAAGCCACAGCAGCATTCCCTTGTTGAAACTCAACAATCTCAAGACCGAAGGAGACCGCCGCAAGTGCTAGACTACTTGATCTACAACCTTGACCCTCAAGAACCGCAAATTTATGCTAACTTTTTTCAAAGTCCAACACGGACGTGCTCTAAGTGTTGCTATATTCAGCTTATTTTTGTCCGCTGGACACTGTCCAAAATCGGCTGCATAGGAAAGTAGGCAAGCCCTCTAGTTAGGGGGCACTTTGCACAATCGCCTTTTGGGGCGGTGCATTTTGCGCAATTGCTATGTTTTTCCGTTCTTGAGTGAGGAAAACAGGGGATTTACTTTCAGCTTAGCATTTAAGGTAGTTGAATACTAATCGTTCAAACCAGTTCCTTTGCAGCGGTCGGGGAACTTTGTCCAAGTTTGAATGAAACGACTGGTCATTTTTCTAGTTCTTGCAGCTTTTATGAGTGCTGAGTTCTGGGCTCTTCGCATAGTATTTTGCTAGTGTAGGAATTAACACTCGAATTGTAATTAAGCGTGGTGTACTGTAAACATCCAGTTGTATTAGTGAGTTTGGCTGTTTTACTCACCTCATTGACAGCCTGTGCCAACAGTCCTGCTGCTAAAAACTTTGAGGAGTCTTTGGCTGCTGATCCTAAGTTAAAGAATAACCCAGTCACCTTTGGCGCTCAAGAGGTACGCAGTAGCCAACAACCGCAAACCCCTCAAGCAACAGTTCAATTACCAACTGATTTTCCTAAAGATATCCCGTTGTATCCTAATGCCACTCTACAAGAAGTCACACCATTAAGTAACGAGAACTCCAGTGTCTCAACTCGCTGGCTGAGTTCTGACCCCAGCAATTTTATTGCTAGCTATTATCGCCAACAGTTTCAGGCAAACAATTGGCAGATTGTGCAGGGAGCTTCCACCTTAGATGAGCCGAAAAGCTCTTTTGAAGCGCAGCGCAATGATATACAGCTCAAAGTTTCTATCCAACCGAAAACAGTTACTAACGCTGCACCCAATCAACCACAAACATCCACCGAAATACAAATCTCATACTCACGTCATTCCACCCAAACAACACAAGCAAACCCAACTCCAACTCCTCAAGCGACTGACAATGCTGCTGTACAACCTGGTGAGCCACAGTTTGTTGGTCCGGTACAATCACAGGACTCAGCCACACAACCAAGTGGTACATCAGATAACAAAAATGCGACACCGATTCCCAGTTCTCAACCCAATTCTCAAGAATTCAGCGACCTGAACAAGGTACCTCAAGAATTTCGGCAATACATCCAAGATTTGGTAGCGTTAGGAGTTTTAACTATAGAATCGAATGCACTCAAAAGCAATGGCGGTAGCACAACCAACCAGTTTGACCCGGGTAAAACTGTGACTCGTCGGCAATTTGCACGTTGGCTAGTCGCTGCTAACAATGCAATGTATGTCAATAACCCAGCCAAGCAGATTCGTTTGGCATCAGAAAGCTCTCAACCAGCATTTCGGGATGTACCAAAAACTGACCCTGATTTTCAGGCAATTCAAGGATTAGCCGAAGCCGGATTAATTCCCAGTTCTCTATCTGGAGATTCCACAGCGATTTTATTTCAACCTGATGCACCTTTAACACGGGAACAGGTGATTTTTTGGAAAGTTCCCCTTGACACACGTCAGGCTTTACCCTCTGCAAATTTAGAGGCTGTTAAGCAAACTTGGGGTTTTCAAGATGCAGCGAAAATCGACCCCAAAGCACTACGGGCAGTTCTGGCAGATTTCCAAAATGGTGAAAAATCGAATATTCGTCGAGTCTTTGGCTATACAACGCTATTTCAACCCAAAAAACCAGTCACTCGCGTTGAAGCTTGCGCCGTTTTGTGGTATTTCGGTACTCAAGGCGAAGGAATTTCAGCTCACGAAGCTTTGAAATTAGTACGTCCACAAAGCTAGTAACTTTCTTGTCGTATGGGTGAGACACCCATCCAATAAAAATAAGGAGGGCACGATGCTCACCCACTACAGCAAATACAAACTGCTACACCATCCAAACTTGACTAATTCGCAACTTCAGCCATTTCAATAATGCGCCCTTCATAATCTTTGACCAGAAAATTCATGGGTTTCTGGTTACGAATCTTGAATTTCAAGCCCCGCGTTTCTACTCGCATTAAAATCATTTCTAGGCAATCGCGGTCAAAGCAAACGTGGCGTTGCTGATTTTTACTACCTAAACTCGCTCCCATAATAACGTGCAGCTGAGTATTTTTCTTTAACTGATACCAAAGCCCCTCGCTAGCATTGTTCATTCTGCTGCTGGGATAGGTGGTACTGCTAGACAGGTAAAGCGGATCAACTCCCGTTGCACCTAAAGTTTGCTCGTAGTTGTAGTAGTAGTGTAAGGGCACTTCAGCTGCTGGTAAATCTAGCAGTCCTTCATACAACTGTCGTGCTACCTCTAAATCTGACACCATGACAGTATGTACTTTTGGGGCGCTGGTGAGAAACATCCACATGGCACCAGCATAGGCTGCTAGTAACATCACCATTATGCCTTGGGTGGATAAAAGGCTATCTAATGGCAGGGATGGCAAAAAAGAGCCTAAAATGAAAGGCTCAAGCAGGAATTGTGACATGCTAACTGCTATAACCATGAACAAATCAAGATAATGTATAAAAAAAATCGCCTTTAATCTTCCTAGATTAGGACTTAGTATAGTCTCGTGTTTCTAGTGTATCAAGACCAAGAAAATATGACCGCTAGTTTAAACAGACGTGTAACAGATAATCGAATCTCTAATTAACACGCTTATTCCTCCTTAATTTCGGATGGTGCAAATTCCTTATTTTCCTGAAGCTAATCACCCACTGATTAAGTCACTCTTTCATTACGCTGACCAAGAACTGCTGACTCTTGTTCAGCAAAACCCGGATGCTGGTAGATACTTCACGGCGATTTTTTGTCGCTATAATCCAATAGTCTACACCTTGATTCGGCATTCAGCGCGATCGCCTGTACAAGCTGATTATCTTTTTGCGCTAACCTGGCGACATATTTACTACGAGATCGCTGGACTTGATTTAAATAGCAGTCAATTTGCTAAAGAAGGTCTAACTGTACAAAATTGGCTGATTAATATCACAGCTTACTGTATTAACGAGATTCAACTTCCTCCTACAGAAGCAATTCATTATTCTCTTAAGGAGACTTCTCCACCATTGTGGTGTTATGTAGAACAAGCTTTAGACCAATTACCACCCATTTTACGATTGATGGTTTTGATGGCTCAAACGTTCCGCTGGAGCGAAACTAGAATCGCAGCTTACCTGCAAGCTGAAGGAGAAACCATTCATCCAAACGAAGTAACAAATTTACTTCAAGAGGGTTATCGTATGCTAGAGGAGAAATTACCAACAGATATTCGTGTTATTTATTTAGGTGAAAATCTTCTTCAACCAGGGGCTGCGTAGAAACGCGGTTTAATATGTTTAATAAAAACAAATGACAGCCATTTAAGTATTTTAGGACTTATGCAGCACCTCCCTTGAAACCCGGTTTCTTCGTTCGTATTTGGTTACGAAACAGACGATTTTTTGTAGAAACCGGGTAACTTTGCGTAAGTCCTGTATTTAACTAATCTGGCTGTCTGTAGGGTTGAGAATTGCAGGAATCTAATTCAAAAAGACCCTACCATCTTCTCGAATTCTAACTACACCCTGATTATCACTAGCATTCTTTTGTTCACTCAAAGAAAGCTCTATCATTCCTGATTCGGTAGATGTTGGAGTGACTTTTACAAAACCATCATCTTGACGAACAGTGCTAATAGTCACAGGGAGTGGCAGGTTTGCAGGAGAACTTCTCCACGACTAGAAAGAATGCGCTGCCCTGTATACCCGATTGCTTCATAATTGATTCGAGCATTCGTGTTATTTTTGAGCCTTACAGAGACTTTTCCATTAGTAGGAGTGACCAGAGCGATTGGAGCTTGGCGTTGTTCTGGTAAAGGGGGTGTGATCACAGAATTTTGTCTTTGTTGACTGCTAGGATTACTTTGAGATTGAGAGTATGTCCTGACGGTATAGTCACCTGTCGATCCTTGGCTGCTATAAGTCCGAACCTCTGATGATGAACTGCTCGTGTCTTGTCCAGAACCCGTCGTCGTTGACTGTGACTGGCTGCTGTAGCTTTCGGAACTATTGTCAGAACGATTGTATGGTGTATCGCCGCCTACACCCTGCTCTACCTGTTGTTGTGTTGGCGTTGATTCAGTAGAAACACTCCCTGAAGTCAGACGTCCTTGCTGTTCTAATTGTCGAGTAATGGCATTAGGTCTACATCCCTCTGGAACCAAGACTCTACTGTTGTGAGGTTCTTCGTAGAAAATACCGGGACAGGGGTTAGTTTTGGAATTAGTTTGTTGCTGAGGTTGCTGAAGTACAGATTGCTGAGCTATTGCTTGAGGAATTGCAGGTAAGCCAATAAGTAATCCACCACAAATAGCTCCTAAAAATTTAGCAGACTGACTGAATTTTTTGTATCGCTGGTTCATAATGACCTCTTAGTAAAGTAATTTGAATCTCTAAATCACATGAAAACTCTTGCAACAAGAAGCAGCTTCGTTGAGGAAATATAGAAGACTGGCTTACCTATTGTTTAGACAATGCTTGCTTTTTAAAAGTTTTTAAAATTAAACAATCATAATATAACAATTACTAATAAATTCGCACTCTAACTATAGGCATGAAAACTCATAGCAAGTAAAAAAGGCATTTCTACCACAAGTATTAGAGAAGTAGATACAGTGGAATATAGGAGTCAAGAATTAGCTTCTTCACCCCTAACTCTTAACTCCTAACTTTTGAATTTGTTATGCTTCTTCCCAAAGTTGGCGAACCTTATCGGGCAACCAGCTCGCAATTTCCTGAATTCTTTCTTGAGATAATTCGTCTTTTGTGGCAGAGAATACAGCCTTAACAACCTGTTCTCGGTCTACATTAGGTGGCAATCCACCTTCATTTGCGACCCGGAATAAAAAGCGGTCAGAATCAATCTTAAAAATTCCAGGACCTTGCCAAGGTGGACGAACGCGACTCAGGAAGCCCACAATTGGATTTGTATCTTTCCAAAGGTCTACAATTTCCATTTGCAGCGCTTTATCATCAGTGATTTCTGCTGGTTTGTTTTCTAGTTCCTCAGCAACTCGATCTGCAGCTTCCGTGGTCATGAGGTCACGCATCACACGATAAACCACTTCAGTAATATCCCTAGCGTCGTAGATGTCCTCCAGGTTGCCTTTGACCTTTACTTTTTCTAAAAAAGGCATATCTTTTGAGGCGATAGGAGACGATTGTGTTTCATCTATAGATTTTGGAGTATTTGTCATTCTTCCTCCTCAAAAAAGCATGAGTTTTTGTATAGATTACTGATGCTAGAAGCGAATTTTTCCAAAAAAAATCTAGCAATTCGTAGAATCTACTTAAGAAATGCCATAGAAGTAGTCTGATC
>JAAUSC010000383.1 GCA_012031965.1 Scytonema sp. RU_4_4 | reverse complement strand
GGTGATGGGAACCAATAATGGCTCAAAGGTATTAAACGCTCCAATACATACTAGAATACCTATGCGTGAGCGTCCTGTTGGTAATCATTTGGGATTTTATGCGTTGGAGTGAGTGGTTTTATTGGGCTAATGAGATTTGCTCACTATTCTTTGTAGAAGGAACTGGTATATTGTTGCAGAGGTGGCGATCGCTTTCATCGACATTGGGGTTATTTTTCAGATAGTCACGCACCGAATCGCAACCTAGCTCGATCAGTTTATTGAATGAGCCAATTTGCCATAGCAAAATAGAACCGTTATCTACTGCAACAGCTATTAAGCTACTATCACCACTCAAACTTATACTCTTAATCTGACCTTGAGGCACTTTGAATCTAGCCAACTCATTGCCGTTTTTTAAATCCCATATGCAAACAGAATCGTAGCTTCTTGATGCGGAAGCCATTAAGCTACCATCTTCACTCACACTCACTGGAAGGAAGTCAGCATCCTCCGAGACAGTGTTAGTTAGTAAAGATAACGAGCATCTAGTTTTTTGGAATTTAAACAACAAAATATCTTTCAAGTCCGATAATGTTGTTTCTTCGTCCACTAAATCTGGTGTTAGTTTCTGTAGCTGGTTACCCGGACTAAAAATAACATCAATTTTGTTGTTGATGTCTGTGATAATTTGCATTTTGTCGGTCTTTAAGTCCCATAAGTTGACTACTGTGGGATTCTTGCTACTATGTGAAATTATGGCTAGTTGCTGGCTATCAAGGCTAAATTTGACCCTCATAGATTTTACATTTTTACTCTCCAAAGCCCCGCCTGAAAACTTTTTGTTTAACGAGACAAACTTTCTGCTCTCCAAGTTCCACAAGCCAACAGTGCCATCTTGGTTAATGATGGCTAATTTTTGCCATCCGCACTCAAACTGAGGTTTTTGACAAGACCTGGAATTTCTGGAATTGAGACAAATTGTCTACTATCTAAATCCCATATACCGACTTTGCCATTTTTGTCTGTAGTGGCTAGTTTTTGTTCCATCTGCACTCAAACTGAGGCTTATTGCTTCATGCGGAAATTCTTCCCACTCTAACTTTTTATCTTCTAAGCTCCAAAAGCGGATGTTGCTATCATATAAGGCAGTAGCAAGTGTCTTTCCACCCAGACTCATGGACATAGAAATATCGTTTTGTTCTAATGAAAATGAGTACAAATTAGATAGTAAAATATCGTTCTTTTGCTTGTCTTCTAAGTAGTTCCACAAGAAAATGCTTATATTTCTTGTCTCATCTGTACCATATTGAGGCTCCAGCCCATAGTCAATCACAATTCGTTTCCCATCATTGCTAAAAATTGCTCTAGAGAAACGCTTTTCTTTAATTCCATCCCCATTTAATTCTGACCATTTCTGCTTGCCTTCCATCTCCCACAAGCTTAATTTATTTTCATTATTATCTGCTGTTGCTACCAGTAGCTGGTTATCAGGGCTAAAACCGATACCTACTATGTTTTTGTATGTATTATCTTTGAATTCTTTGAATTCTTGTATATTTTTCAAATTCCATAGACGAACAGTGTCACTGGCGTCAGCAGTGGCTATTTTTGTGCCATCTGGACTGAAACTAATACTTTTGACTCCACGTTGATGTCCTGGAAATTGGATCAACTTTTTGTTTTCAATGTCCCACAAGCTGACAGTACCATTCTTATTAGCGTTCCAGCTAGCCCCATAAATATCTGCAACTGCTAGTAGTTTTCCATTGGGACTATAAGTTACGTTTGGACTATGGTTAACAGGATTAAACGAAGCTTGAAACCCTGAGAATGGAATAACCTGGTTACCCTCTGAGTCCAAAAGGTGATTAACAAGTGTTTCGGTTTCGGAAACTAGTAGCTTGTTATCGGGAGTCATTCCGACTAGTATCCCCTGCGGTTTTGTGTTACGGTTGCGTTCTTTCGTTGTGTAGTAGAGTCTTCGCAGCGTTTGAGAAACTTGATTTTTTAGCTCCTTGTCTGGTTTGAGTAAGAACCAAGGCCAGTCTTTAAGGGTCTTTGCTGCATGTAAACTGTCAATTAACGCATCTAACTCTTGATTAGAACGCCAGTTTGCTTCTGCAGACTGTCTAGAAGCGCCGATTTGACCTATCAATGCTTGTCTCTGACCAATTAAAGCAGCAATAGTCAACCCGCTTAAACCCAGCATGACGGCGATCGCAATCCGCCATCGCCAACTAATGTTCTTGCGTTTTTGTAAAACACTTTGCTGCACAAACTCGGCTTCTACCTGGTTAAACCAATTGTCAGTGGAGTTGAGTTTTTTATTCAATACATCAAGATAAGGATTAGCATTCCACAAAAACTGTCCAGGTTTTTCTCTCGTACGTTCTTGCTGATTCTGATTCCGTTGCCACAGTCGAATAAGCTGAGTATTGATGTTGTTAAATAAGTTTTCGGCGACGTAGAGTCTGCGATCCAACCAATCAATCACAGGTTCTGTCTTTGCTTGTAAACCTAGTGGCTGTTCTTTACTTTTGACACTTTTCCACTCTTGGGCTGCTGGTGTTAGCTGTCGTTGTAGGATTAAATCTTTCTCCTCATCTTTTTTCCAAATCAGCATTTTATCCCAACCTTGCACCAAAGCATCATGGGCTGGTTCGACATAAGGTTCACCTTGAGAATTAGAACCTTCAACAATTAAGCGAGCTTCAGAAAAGCGTTTGATAACTGTTTGCACCCGCTCATTTTCTTCTTTATCAGGATATATCAGTTCCAACTTAGGAACCTGTCGCCGTGCTAACTCCCCACCCTGCAATGAAATCATCCGCAGCATCACGCGACGTATTGTATCTTTGTAAGCAGAGTTTTCTGCAACTAGCCGCTCGTATTCTTGGTTAGCACGCTTGGTTAAGGAACCAACTACTCTTCCCAATTCTTCGTAATCATTCTTTGTTAAAGCGCGGTTATCCCTCGTGCGATCGCCTAAATACTTCAAGTACAATTCACTAAGAGTGAAAGAAAGCAAAGGTAAAGCACCTGGCATTTGTACAACTTCATTGATTAAGTCGTCCACCAAATTGGGAGGCTCAAAATACACAACTTTCTCTGAAGCAGGTTTCTCAATTGCTTCTCGCAACTCATCCTGACTCATCGGTGGTACAACAAACCGAGCATTTTTCCAAAAGTCTTTGAGTACAGAGTTTTGAAACTGCGCTTCAAAGTCGAGTCGCAGGGTAACAACGACATCGATATGTTTGGAAAATCGAGTGATTGCATTTTTTATCAATTTCTGAAATTGCTCTCGTTCCTCATCACTCTTACAAAGGGTTATTAACTCTTCAAACTGGTCAACAGGGAGCAATAATTGAGTTTTGGGATAAATTTTACCCCAAGCTTCAACAATGTTTGTCAAAGCTAGTTCATCTTTTGCGAGTTCTTCAGCAGTGATTGCAGTTGCAATTGGTGAACACACTTGTGCTAGTGCTT
>JAAUSC010000159.1 GCA_012031965.1 Scytonema sp. RU_4_4 | reverse complement strand
CCTGACGAAGAGTTCAGAAAGTTTCCATCCCTTTGCAGGGAAGAGTTAGTGGAAAGTTCTCAAAAAGGGCGTAGCAAGCTATCTGGATGAAAAGTTTCCATCCCTTTGCAGGGAAGAGTTAGTGGAAAGGTCGGGTAAGGTTATTCAAGATATTCATTGCATTAGTGGTTTCCATCCCTTTGCAGGGAAGAGTTAGTGGAAAGAGTTCACTTCTAGAACCCTTACTGGGAGAGAATTCCAGACCCCTAAATCGACACCACTTTTTTGATTATCAATAAGAGGTCTTTTATTCTCAACAATTCAGTCATTTTTCAGGCTGAAACCCTTGCTATACAAGCAATCGACACCAGTCAACGAAGTTATGCGGTTTTCGAGGTTCGGGCGAGTGGTGTCGATGAACGTCACACACGAGGCTGTATAAACCATAGAAGTAGTGATTTGTGAATGTCAAGTTTTGGTATAAAAACTTAATTGAATGTTAGGTGAAAGAAAATAATGCAACCAACAATAGACCAATTGATATCAAGTTCGCTTAATCACTTATAAATCCCGAAAAACCCCGTCAGGAACTGGCTTTGTAGACGCGGATGTCGCTAGCTCTACCTCAATGCACGCCTCGACCCTACCCAGAAGAAACATGAATAAACAGGAATATATGGGTAGCTTTGTTTAGAAATTAACTTACAGTTCTCAACCCGTTCTATAGAACCAAAAATCGAGCCTATTACTCGCGAGGTATTTGAATACGCTTTCTAAATTCTTGTGCTCTTTGCTGATAAGGGATTTTTTCTACTAAAGCTTCTATCAATTCCTCTGGTGTCATTTCTGGATTTTGAGACAAAGTGTCTTCAAGAACAAAACTAGCGAAAGGTCCTACAAAACTCGTTAATTCTCGCAGACAATACTCCAAAAAATCTGGATTGATGCTAGTCGTGTTTTCTGCTTGAAATTGGGTTCCTGTCTCAAGATTTTGCCTAGGCGCTTGTGACTTTCGGCTCAACTGTTTAGTTTTTTCAAACTGTCCAGTTTTTGGTAACCCAAGCTCATTAACAGGATCAGGGTAAATTCGCACTTTTTGATGTGACTCGCTCACATTCATATTGCCAGATAAACTTTGTGACTGAAGCAGATTCAAAACTTCTCTGGCTGACTGATAACGCTCTGCGGGTCTATCTGCTAGCATCTTTTCTAGTATTTGAGCTAGAGAATCACTGATTTTAACATAGGAACGCCATTGCCACTGAAAAGAGTGATCTATCAGTGAACGTGGCGGTTTTCCAGTTATGAGAACAATAGCACAAACACCCAGTGCATAGAGGTCGCTACAGGGGTAGCAGTGTCCCATACGAATCTGTTCTGGTGGAGAATATCCCATCTTTCCGACTACCGAGCCAGCGACAGAGTGCAAAAAATTTGAAGAATCAGCCGCCAGCATTTGAGTGACTTTTTGCTTTACCACTCCAAAGTCAATAAGTACAGGTTTAGAAAGCTTACGGGAAAGCATCACATTGTCTAGTGAAATATCCCGATGAATGATATTGTGTTTGTGGAGATAGTCTAAAACTGGCAACAAATCCAACAACCACCGGATCACTTCTGCCTCAGAAAATGGCTTTCTTTTTGCTAAAAGGCGATCGCCCAACTGTTGAGAGTAGGTACTACCTTCAATATATTCCTCAACTATAAATATCCTCTGTTTCTCTGTTAACCAAGCTAGAAACTTAGGAATTTGGGGATGATGAATTTGGTGTAAAATTTTCGCTTCGCGCTCGAATAGCTCACGAGATTTGAGAAGGATATGCTCTTGTGTGTTTGCAGGTACAAATTCTTTAAGGACACAATAATCCCCAAAACGTTGAGTATCAGCTGCTAAGTAAGTTCTTCCAAAACCTCCCTGTCCAAGAAGTCTTTGAATCTGATAGCGATTGTTAATCAATGTTCCGGGACTAATCTCTTCTAGCATTACTGGACTATGGTTTACTAAAATGCTATTCATCTTATCTGAGTGCTTCTTACTTAACAGGATCTAAGCAACAATTGAGGACCGTCCTTCTCTAGTTGTGACTAGTACAAGCCGCAGAAGGAAATATTGACTAATGACTAATGACTAATGACAAAAGACTTTGGACGTGAAATCCCACTCCTTGTTAAGTGGGATAAACTTACAAACATCCTCCTTACGCAGGATTTAAAAACTTAGCAACAGTCTGCACATCTTTGTCGCCACGTCCAGAACAATTGATCACAATTTTGGGACTACCAGTCAATTCTGGACAAAGAGTATCTAGAAAAGCGATCGCATGAGAAGTTTCCAAAGCCGGAATAATCCCCTCCAGTTGTGACAAACGCTTAAACGCCTCCAACGCCTCAGTGTCAGTCACACTCTCATACTCCGCACGTGAAACATCCTTTAAATAACTATGTTCCGGACCAACACCAGGATAATCTAACCCAGCACTGATAGAATGTGCTTCTGTAATCTGACCATCTTCATCTTGCAGCACATAACTCATTGCTCCATGCAAAACACCAACTCGACCAAGTGTCAAAGTTGCTGCATGTTTATCAGTATCAATCCCTTCACCCGCTGCTTCTACTCCAATCAGCCGCACAGATGGTTCATCAACAAATTCATGAAAAAGTCCAATCGCATTGGAACCTCCGCCAACACAAGCAAGCAGAATATCCGGTAGTCCTCCCCATTTCTCCTGACACTGAGCACGAGTTTCCTGACCAATAATTGCTTGAAAGTCTCGCACCATCATCGGGTAGGGATGAGGACCTGCAACTGATCCCAGAATATAGTGAGTTGTTTCTACATTCGTCACCCAATCTCGAATTGCTTCTGATGTTGCATCCTTGAGAGTCCCCGTTCCTGCTTCCACTGGACGAACTTCTGCTCCCATCAAGCGCATGCGAAATACATTCAGGGCTTGTCGTTCCATATCATGGATGCCCATGTATATCATGCATTCTAGACCAAAACGGGCGCAGACTGTAGCGGTTGCAACACCATGCTGACCGGCTCCGGTTTCGGCAATAATCCTTTGTTTGCCCATACGTTTAGCAAGTAAGACTTGAGCTAAGGCGTTATTAATTTTGTGTGCGCCTGTATGGTTTAAATCTTCTCTTTTTAAGTAAATCTGCGGTCCGGTACCATCTGGTTTGGCATAGTGTTGGGTGAGTCGTTCAGCAAAATATAAAGGGGTGGCGCGTCCTACGTAGTCGCGTAGGAGTGCTTGTAGTTCTGATTGGAAATCTGGGTCATTGCGATATTTTTGATATGCTGTTTCTAGTTCACTCAATGCTGGCATTAATGTTTCTGGTACGTATTTGCCTCCAAATTGACCAAATCGACCGAAGGTATCTGGTTGCTGACTAACTCTAGATGTATTTGCTAACATGAAGCCTCTTGAAATAACGTTACTGAATTTATGGTATGAAACTATTTACCTGGGCTGAAATTGATATTTTCAAATCGCCACAGAAGTCTTGAATGGCGTGTAGTCTTCGGTAGGGTGTACCTTCTGCCAAACGCTGTACAAACGCACTCCCAACAATGACTGCATCCGCACCCCAATCCATCATCTGACGAGCTTGTTCTGGGTTGGAGATACCAAAACCAACACCAATGGGCTTGTTTGTAACGCTGCGGATTTCCTGTAGCACATCCTTGACGCGTGTCTGGAGTTGAGAGCGCATTCCAGTAACGCCTGTGACACTTACTAAGTAGATGAATCCGCGAGATTGACGGGCGATCGCCTCAATCCTCTCTTTTGAACTGTTGGGTGTCACTAACAATGTGACTTCAATTCCTACCTCATCCGCAAGTTTTAGCAGTTCGCCGGCTTCTTCTAAAGGTAAATCCGGTACGACTAACCCCTTGATTCCAGAATCAGCAGCTTGTACAAGAAACGACTTTTTGCCCAAATTCAAAATCGGGTTGTAGTAAGTGAAGAGGATGAGTGGCGATCGCAAACAACAAGTCACATCTTGAGCCATATCTAAAACATGAGCTAGACGAGTTCCCGCTTTGAGAGCACGAGTCGCTGCTGCTTGAATCACAGGTCCATCAGCGAGTGGATCTGAATAGGGAACTCCCAATTCAATGAAATCAGCACCACTTGCGTCTAAAACTTCGAGGGCTTCGGCTGTTGTTTCCAAATCAGGATCGCCAGCTGTAATAAAAGGAATTAAAGCACACTGGTTTTTGGCGCGTAAAGATTCAAAGTGTCCAGAAATTGAAGTCATATTTGATGAAATATTGAAAGTTAACAACTATGTATTTATCTCTTGTCCGTCTCTTGTGCATCTGCGGTTTCAAATATCCTGAAACCAGATTTTTGCAAGCAATCTACTATTTTTAAAAAATGTCAGTATTTAGGACTTAATACTCTTTTGACAGCCTGTTCTAAATCAGCTTGCTTGACCAAAGATTCTCCAATCAAAACAGCTTTGGCTCCCGCTTGGGCAACTTTAGCTAAATCAGAAGATGTATATAAACCAGACTCACTCACGACTGTAATATCTAAACTTTTTAATCTTTCCTGACGTTCTGCCAGTAAGCGTTGGGTTATTTCTAAGTCAACAGTAAAGTCTTCCAGATTGCGATTATTAATTCCGATTAACTGCACATTTGATAACTCCAGTACCCTATCGAGTTCTGCCAAAGTATGCACTTCTATAAGAACAGTCATTCCTAATTGCTGAGCAATTTGTAGAAAATTTTGCAGCGTTTCATCGCTTAAAATAGCAGCAATCAGTAGTATAGCATCTGCTCCATTGACTCGTGCAAGATAAATTTGATATTGGTCAATGATGAATTCTTTGCACAAAAGTGGTAAGGTTACTTTCTGTCTAATTGCTCGCAAATTAGCAAAACTACCCTGAAAAAATTTCTCATCAGTTAGCACTGATAAACAGCTTGCACCGCCTCGTTCATATGCTTGAGCAATTTCGACTGGTTCAAAATCAGCGCGAATCACTCCTTTACTTGGCGAGGCTTTCTTGACCTCTGCAATAATGCTGGGCTTGGTAGGATTTTGCTGTAATGCTAGAAGGAAATCTCGGCAAGGAGGGGCAGCACTAACCTGATTTTTCAAATCTACAAGAGGTAATTGCTCTTTCATGAGCGCGACTTCTTGCTGTTTATGCAACACAATCTCTTCGAGAATATGATGCGGTTTTACTGATGTAGACATATTTGATCACTCAATAAATTGAAACAGTGAAAAGTGAACAATGATCAAGCAACTGATGACTGATAATTGATAACTGATAACTGGTTGGTTGTATACGCACTAACGACATTCTTAATAATCGCTAAACCAACGCCTCCCCCCAGAGTCATAATGGATTCTGGATGAAACTGAACAGCAGCAATTGGTAGTGTCCGATGCTCAAGACCCATAATCACACCATCATCAGAAATTGCTGTGACTTTGAGTTCTTTGGGTAGGCGATCGCTCAGAGCAAACAACGAGTGATATCTACCAACTTCAAACGATTGCGGTAAGTCTTTGAAAGTGACAGAATTTGAATCAATCACAGAAACACGAGACGCCTTACCATGCTGGGGATAGTTCAAAACTCCCAGTTGACCGTCGTGTGCTTCCACAATAGACTGTAATCCTAAACACACACCAAAGATAGGAATATGCCGTCTTTTACAAGCTGCAATTGTCTGTGAAACTTTGAAATCACTGGGTTTACCAGGTCCAGGAGATAAGATAACAAGGTCTGGACGTTCTGTATCAAAAACCGATTCTGAAAACCCATGACGTAGTGTTTTTACTGTAGCACCCGTTTGACGAATGTAGTTTGCGAGTGTGTGAACAAAAGAGTCTTCGTAGTCAATAAGTAAAATGCGCTTACCAGATTTTTCCGTGACTGGCTGCAGTTCAAGGCTTGAGTGACTTGACAAGTTAGCACTTGTATAATCATTCTGGTAAAGAGTTTGAAAAAGGACAGCAGCTTTAGTGATAGTTTCTTGAGCTTCTGCTTGAGGAGTTGAGTCGTAAAGAACAGTTGCACCCACTCGCACTTCTGCAATAGAGTCCTTAAGCTGGATAGTCCGCAAAATAAGACCAGTATTTAAGTCACCGTTGAAGTTTAGGTATCCCACCGCTCCACCATACCAGCGTCGAGGGCTACGTTCATGCTGTTCAAGAAATTTCATTGCTGAACGTTTTGGCGCTCCTGTGACAGTGACAGCCCAAAGATGCGTCAGGAATGCATCCAAAGCATCAAACTCAGGTCGCATGATACCTTCAACGTGATCGACAGTATGGATTAAATGACTATACATTTCAATCTGACGACGACCAATGACTCTGACTGCTCCAGGTTCACAGATGCGTGATTTATCATTGCGATCCACGTCAGTACACATGGTGAGTTCAGATTCATCCTTGCGTGAGTTAAGAAGCTTCTGAATTTGAGCCGCATCAGCGATCGCATCTTGTCCCCGACGAATTGTACCGCTAATAGGGCAAGTTTCTACACGTTTGCCTTCAACACGCACAAACATTTCTGGAGAAGCACCAATCAAATACTCGCCACCTAAATTAAAGATGAATCCATATGGGCTAGGATTAATCTGTCGTAGGGTTCGGAACAGTTCACTTGGAGACTTATCGCAGGCTTGAAAGAAACTTTGACTGGGAACAACCTCAAAGAAATCACCGCGACGGAAATATTGGAGTGCTTTTTGAACCTGCTGTTCATACTCGCCGCTTTCATGATCAGAAGCTTGATTTGGAGTTAAGCGTTTACCTCTGTAATCAATCACTTCTCCAGTGCGAAACAACCCTTTTGTACTACCATACTTAGTATCAAACTCATACTGCACTCTGAATGCGTGTTGTTGGTAGTAGTCAACAATGATGAGCTCATCAGGTAGATATAACACAAGATCCCGCTGGTCTTGTGAACGTTCCAGATGCTTTGGCATTTGTTCAAACTGGAAAACTAAGTCATAACCAAATGCACCGTAAAGTCCCAAGTGTTCATCTTCAGGACTATTGAAAACATCTAGAATTTCGCGGACAATACTGAAGACTGATGGTTGCCGACTTCTTTGTTCTTCACAAAAGAAATGTTCTACTTTTTTAACACAGCCAGTGACATAATTATTCTTCCAATTGACTTCTTGCAGTTGCGAGTGCTTAGATAAGAGTTCTGCCAGATATAGAAGCAGCACCATACCTCGTTCGTTAAGCGCCTTAAGTGTGAAAGAGTTTTCGCGTGTCACAAGTTCTAGAGGTGGATTGACAAAACCAATTGCCCATCTTTTATACCGTCCTGGAAATTCATAACTACTTTTAAGTAAACCTCCTCGTTGAGAATCAAGACGTAATAAGATTTCTTCAATTCCGTTCTCTATCGAAGTAGAGGTAACAGAGCGAGAAACAACAATTCCACCTTTAGTTGTGTAGTGATTGGTAGTTAAAGACATGAATATTTTCCTAGAAACTTCTTAACAAATGTGCAATCACGAAAACTCTGCACCAGTTGATGACTTTTCCCGTTACCTTTTTTCACGCGATGTGTTGAGCGTCACGGACTCAAAGCTTGTCATTTTGAAAGTTATAGAACTTCACGGGAAAAGCCTACTGAGCGCTTGCAAGGGCGTTCACTTAGCTGCATCAACAAATTCATGAAGCCAATGAGATGACATTGCAGTTGGGAATGGTAACGTTGTCCAACGACCAAAGAATTTAGCAAAAGGAGCTATTTCCAACATCAGTTGCTCAAATTTTTCAGGTGTTAGAGATTGAGGACCATCTGAAAGTGCTTTAGCAGGGTTAGGGTGAACCTCAATCATCAACGAATCAGCACCAGCAGCAATGGACGCCATCGCCATCGTCGGGACAAATTCTGATTTACCTGTCGCATGACTGGGGTCAATCATGATGGGTAAATGAGTCAGAGAGCGCAAAACTGGGATTACAGAGATATCCAGCACATTACGAGTGTACTTTTGGTCAAAGCTACGAATACCACGTTCGCATAAGATGACATTGGGATTACCAGCTGCCAGAATATACTCAGCTGCCATCAACCATTCTTCAATCGTGGCAGACAGTCCCCGCTTTAACAACACAGGTTTACCAGTCGCACCCACCTTCCGCAGCAGTGGAAAATTCTGCATATTGCGTGCGCCAACTTGTACCACATCCGCAACAGCCGCAACCTTATCCAAATCAGCTGTATCCATAACTTCTGTGATAATCCCTAGTCCGGTAACTTCGCGAGCTTTAGCCAACAACTCTAGAGCGCTCTCACCATGACCTTGGAAAGCATAAGGTGAAGTCCGGGGTTTGTATGCGCCACCACGCAGAAACTTAGCTCCTGCAGCCTTACAAATCAAGGCTGTTTCGACAATCATTTCTTCGTTTTCAACAGAACAAGGTCCAGCAACAACAACGACAGGATGATTTTGACCAAAAGTGACTGCTCCATTGGGTGTTTGGACAACAACTTCACTGGGTTCGCCATGACGAAATTCCAAAGAAGCTCGTTTGAATGGCTTTTTCACTCGCAGAACTTGTTCAATAAAAGGACTAAGTTGTTGGATCTGATCTGGATTGAGAGATGCTGTGTCACCTAGTAAACCAATAACGACTTTGTGGTTGCTTTCCAATTTTTCTGGTGTAATATTATTCTGATTACGTAGTTCTTCACAAATGCGTTCAACTTCTGATAATGGAGTTTGGGATTTCAAGATAACAATCATTGTTTTAATGCTCCTAAATTCTTACTTGAATCGTTCTAGTTAGCTTTTGTACCTCAATAGCAATAAACTATTTCGATTTTTTACTTTAATTTTGTTTCTTAATAAAGACTACATTATGATTTTCTATTTTTCCGCGTTAAGCAAGTCAGAAAAGGTCAGATAAAGTCTGTAGAATAGTCATATAAATATAAAAAAATCAAAAAGCAGGTTATTACCTTATCTAATTAACAAGATTCTTAAGCATGTCATTTCTAGAAATTTTTCAGGGTTATCAATGAGGAAGCATCCTCCTTATCCCTGAAGGGAGCGCCTTAGCGCATAGGACACGTAGACGAGTTCGCGCAGTTTACTGTCCAACCAAGTGCATAAGTTGAATTCAATGACATCTACTAGGGTTTTGGGAGGAGGACAAGCACCCTCAATGCTCTCACTGTGCGTGTTCTTCAAAAAAACCTTTAAAGAGAATAAACTATGTCATCCGAACTTCAAGCGACAGGTACTCCTACTAACTCTGGACTGCTTAATGATTTGCCAACCCTCAAAAGAGGTCTGAAAACTGAAGGAGTCAGATTCCTGCAACAGATTTTAATTCTTCGTTATGGCTACAAAATGACTTTTAACGCTGAGTTCAGTGATAAAACTGAGGAAGCAGTCAAAGACTTTCAACGCAAGCATAATCTGAATCCAGATGGAGTTGTTGGTCTAAAGACTTGGCGTGCTCTGAGCGCAAATATTGACTGAAACTCTTAAAGAAGATTTTTTCAGATATTTTATTCTCACGGCAAAATATTTAAGTTATCTTAACAAGGTGCAGCCGGAAGTACGAGAACCCACCAATTCAAACCTGATTTTTTTTGAAAATCAGGTTTTGGTGTCTTTTAAGGATGGGATAAAATGCTCTAAGAGGACTTGAGTCTCTGTCAAAATGCTATAATACCGAGCAAAATACCGTGGGGCACGCGGAAATAAACGCGCTTCGATACATCTATGATAATGGGGTGTACACTGTTCGCCTCAGGCTAGTACAGCAGCCGCAAGCTTTAACCTATCGCCGATAGGAAGATAAGAATCTACCTATAGTATTGGTAACTCATTTGATTAGATATTAACTATATTACCTCAGTAAGAAGAGGAAATGACACGGAATCGCTAATATCAAGATTGCATATATTCAAATACTCATTTTCTATTTCTTTTCTATTTCTTCATGTGCATGACTATATGGAGAAGTGAATTTGGATTTTTATGAAAAGTTCTCATGGTTCTTGCTTTTTCTTGAAGATGTATGGTATTTAAGTATTGAAATTTATCTTTTTTTTATTTTTTTGAGAAACAATAATTTTTGAATAAAAAAGTCTGAACAAAGGTCTGAACCATGAACAACCAAGAGATGAAAAATAAAATCAATCGTGAAAAAGACTATTTACTTCAAAAACTTTGGGACGCAAGAGTTATCGTTTCTATAGTATTGCTTGCATTGCTAGTTAAAGTAGGTTATGGCAATAATACAGCTGCTCCTACACCAATTGTTGATACATATGAAGTCAGCCAAAATACAGAAGATTTGATAGGTGAAACCGTGACGGTGAGAAGCCAACCGATTCAAAAAGTTGGTTTAAGCTCTTTTACTGTGAGTGATCAAAGATTATTAAGTGGCGACCCTGTAGTAGTAGTGAATGCTTCGGGTCTGCCTTTTGATTTACCTACTGACAGTCAAACAAGAGTTCAAGTTACGGGTGATGTTCGTAACTTAGATATTCCAAAAATTGAGCGGGATTATAAACTCAATTTACAGAACGAATCCTATAAAGACTACATTAATAAACCTGCAATTATTGCTAAGTCAATTTTATTAGCGCCTAGACCAGGACAAATTACCAACAACCCTAGCAAGTACTATGGTACAAGGCTTGCAGTTATGGGTAATGTTGATAATATCCAAAGTCCCGTTTTGTTCACACTAGATGAAAGCTACTCTCTAGGTGCGGAAGATTTGTTAGTTTTATTAGTCGCAACACCAAAAAGGGCAATTAACAAAGGTCAGACAGTAGGGATGGTGGGTGTTGTTCGTCCATTTGTTGTTGCAGATATTGAACGAGAATACGGTATAACTTGGGATGAGAGGGTGAGACGACAGTTGGAAGCAGATTACAGAAACAAGCCTGTGTTCGTTGCTGACACGATATATCCATAATTAAAAATATCCATAGCTAAAACGTAGCGCCTAGAGTTGTCTTATCCATCGCGTTGCGACACAAGGCGATGGGCAAATCCCACCCACTCGTCTAATCGTTCACAATCAACGACCTCGAATCCTGCCTCTGTTAGAGCCGTGTTAACATTATCCTCATAATCGGTAGTAAAACCAGCGGTAATCAGAACTCCCCCGCGTACATCAGTTTGACGTAGTGCGCGCTGAAAGTCATCAGCTAGAGCAATATGCACTCGTGGCAGAATATTCGCAACAATGAGGTCAAAAGCCTCTGTAGCCTTGATGTTTGGCACATTGTTGATTGTGTTTCCGCCCATCCAATGTCCCATATCACTTCCAGATCCCAAGCTACCTTTCATGACCCTTACCTGCTGCTCTACCCCGTTACAACGCACAGTACCCTGAGTGGCTTGTACAGCAATACTATCGTTATCTAGCGCTAAGACATTTGCTCCAAGCTTTGCCATTGCCACACTCAGAATACCTGAACCTGATCCAAAATCAAGGACACTCATGGTAGGGATGATGTACCGCTCAAGCAGTCGGAGACTGACTATGGTTGCTGGGTGTAAACCGCTACCAAAAGAGAGGGTTGTCTTTATTCTCAAGGTGATTTCATCTGCTGTCTGGGATTGATAAGGTGCATCAGGAGTCAGCACAATGAACCGTTTCCCAATCCGATGAATTCTAGAGTTGAGTCCGTCTGCGTCAGTGGGTTTCTCTTCAACCACACTCGTCTGTATCGCAGTTGCTAGTCCAGTACGGTGCAAAGGTGAGAGCAGATTAACGATTTTTTCTACACGTGTTCTCGACTGGGTATCTAGTGGTAGATATAAGTAAATCGTGAATGTCCACCGGGGGTGTGCTACATCCTGAGCAACTGGGTGGGGTAAATGAGGTTCAGTATATTCTACAATATTAATGTCATCAATATCGATAGTCTCAGCAAGCAGCGTACAGACCCAATCAATAGCCTCATGTGTTGTATTAAGGCTCAACTCTATCCACGGCATATTTTTTTCTCCACACCCAGTTTCGTCACTCAACTATAACTGTGTTTAATGAGTCCAAAGGCATTGTGAAGACGTAATAGACAACCCCAATTCCAAGAAACATAACAGCAAGACTAGAGATGATGACTAATCGGTCTGCTGGTTTGTAGCTATCCTCGTCGATATCACGGCGCACAACAAGGTAATGTTGGGTTGAGAGCATGACTGTCAACAGACCAACTAATGAAAAGGCTAAACCTAACTTCCAACCATGACCAGGCGATTGAGGTGCAAGAGGAGGACGAAGGAGACGCAAGCGGACAATCACAACACCAAACCCCATCAAGGAAATTCCAGTTCTCATCCATGCAAGATAGGTACGCTCATTTGCTAAATGTTCCCGCACTTTATCTGAACTGGGTGTCTTCAACTTTTCTTTTTCTGAAGCTTCTCCATTAGCCTTCATAAATTTGAACGGTATTCTGACAATACTTTTTACGCTGTCTACTGACTCTTCAACTCGTGGTCCGCCACATTAATTTTGATGGATCGTGAGGGCTAGAAACCCGGTTTCTGATAACCTGTCAAAACTTGTGTGGTCGAGTACCAGTTGGCAGGAGTGGAATTTAGGTGACTCAACAATATTGCCATGATAATTTAGTGACTACAGTATTTTAATGCAACATGTAACGGTCGGTAAAGCTCTCTCGTTCCTATGCTCCGCATAGGAACGCACTACCGGAGGCTCTGTCTCCTACTGAATGATGTTGAGGCTCTACCTCAAGCTATTGAGAATATCCGCACTCTTTGCAGTATGGCAAATGTTTGTAAGTAAAATTGTGACAGTTTGGGCATTCAATATATTGATTGTAACCACAATGCGGGCAGTGAATGTCATGATGACGAATTTTCTTGACACACTTAATACAACGTGAGTTTTGTACTCTATTAGCTGCTTGGAATTTAGTATTAAAGACAATTCTTTGGAGAAATTTAATAATAACAAAACCAATGACTGGAATCAAGAATATATAAACATAACTGATCAGGAAAAGCAATCCACCAAAAATAGCACTAATGATATCAAAGAGAAATTGAAATATGACACCAATTTGCAAAAATTCAAAGATTTTTAGAATGAGTGGAATAAAAAAGAGAACTAGCAAATGCCAGCTAATTAGCGAGATGAGTCCATATCCTCTTGCTCCTGCAAATTTATGAACTAATAAGGCGACGAGAATCAACGGTAGGAGAAAGATAGACTGAAACGCAAGTTGGATACTTGGATACCAAAATGACGCCTGCTTATAGCCTTTTTCAACTGCCCTAAATTTTCCCTCATCTTTAAGAAAGGCTATAAAATTACCACTTTCTGGTTTAGCAAGCAGTTGATTTTTTAACTGAGATATTCCCCGGACAAACGTAGAAATATTGCGTGTATTTTTATCTAATTCCTGCTTAGCTTTTTCAGCACCGACTACATTAATTGATTGCTCGCGAGGTTGACCTGCTATTTTTTCTAAGATTGTAGACTCATATTGAGTGCGAATGTTACGATTAGCTTGTTCAAGCGTACTTATTTTTGCTTGTTCTTGGTTAATTGTTTTTATAATCTGCCGATTTTCAGAATTGTAAATCTTATCCTTATATTCAGCATATTTCAAACATATTTCAGCAACATTACCCAAATGCGCTTCTTTAAGTTGCTGATAATTTCGTTGAAAGAATGGTGGATTGTTTCTGTTAGACAATGAAAGCTTTATCATTTCATAGTCTTTATCTTTGGCAGTTTGTGTTCGGTAATTGTTCCACTCGGAATAACATGGATAAGCCTGCGAAGGACTGATATGCCATCTGCTAATATTATCGAGTCCTGTAAAAACATTGAGTAAGATAAAAATATCAATCAAAATAATGACAATCAAACTCACTTTATTGAGGGGTTCATTGTTGATTGTCCTTGACTTACGAAAAAATTGTCTGAAAAGACGGCGTATTCTGGCAAGCATATTAGCTGTTAAATAGGTATGATATCATGTTCGGATGAACACTTATAAAAAACGAAGAACCTCACCCCGCCCTCCGGGCACCCCTCTCCTTATTAAGGAGAGCCAGTGCGTTGCGGAGAGCAGCGCCTTGCGGGGGTTCCCCCCGTTGTGGCGACTGCGGGGGGTTCCCCCCGTTGTAGCACCTGGCGTGAGGGGATGGGGGTGAGGTCTTTTTGTCCTTTATACGTTCCTGGTATCAGAGGCTGTGAAGAGCAGCCACAGGTAATTGAACACTAACTGTAGTACCTGTCGCTGCGTCAGACTGAATGGATAATTCCCCTCCATGAGCATTGACAATGCGTTTGGTAATGGCAAGCCCCAGCCCAGTACCACCAGGTTTCGTGGAGAAGAATGGCTTAGTTAGCTTTGAGAGGACTTCTGGGGGAATTGGCTCGCCACCATTGCAGACACTGATGCAGACTTTATCTGTGGGTGAACTGTCCACTTCCCATGTGACGACATCTCCATCCGAAACTGCCTCGCAGGCATTGCGAACAATATTGATAAACACTTGTTTTAGCTTATCCTTATCACCCAGAATTTTGATTGTTGGTGACGCCGGAATAGCGGGAAGAAATTTAATTTGCCGTGAGAACGCTTCTGGCATCTCGCAGATTGGTACAAGCAACTCACGAATGAATTCATTCACATCCAATTCACACAGTTGCAACACCTGGGGCTTAGCGTAGAGCAAAATTTCACTCAACAGACGTTCCAGACGACTGGCTTCGCCAAGTGCTAACGATAATCGCTCAACAGCAGGTTCAGCCAGAATGGTTTTCTTGAAATACTTCAATCCCATCATAATTGTTGTCAAGGGATTGCGAATCTCATGCACAATCATGGCAGCAAATTCACCAATAGCTGCCAGCCGTTCCTGTTCTACAAGCTTGGCTTGCGCCGCCCGCAGTTGAGCGGTGCGTTTTTCTACTTCAGCCTCCAGAATATGATTAAATTGGCACTGCTGCTGGTAGAGATGGTAATGGTCGATTGCTGTAGCTGCCCGCTCTGCAAATAATTCCACAATTTGGATTTCTTGTGGAGTAAACTTGCGTGGCTGTTGATGAAAAGAGCAGATAGTACCAATCACTTCACCTTGAGCAGTCCGCAACGGTATCCCTAAATACGAGCAATAACCTTCTGGAGGCTCCCCATATTCTGGGTTTTCTTTTGCATCTTCCACCGCTAATGAACAACCGATTTGAATGACAGTGCCAGTTAGTAAACCGTGTAGTGAATAAATATGTTCACCTTCGCCCATGTCAATACTACTTGCTAGCACCGTTTCAAACCCTTTCTGGCAAAGCGTTACCACCGACCAATCTACCTCAATGAGTTCGCTGACTCCACAAGCAATGTTGTGTAAATAACTACTTAATTCCCCAGTCCGATAGTTCAAAGAGGACAAAAGTGCCATTGCCCGACGCTCCCGTTGCCACGGCTGATTTTGCAACGACATTTCATCTTTATCGGCTTTGCTCATTGTTTAGTGGTTTAGCAGAACTAAGTTTTGGTTTCAGAATGATTTGGTACGAAGATTTTACTCATGATATGTTCTGTTTGTATACAGAAATTATCAAAAAATTTACACACAAATACAAAATTTTATATTATGACTGATTGAAAAGCTTAGAATTAGCTGAGAAAGTCATAAGAGCTTTCTAAACAAAATATAAGGTTTCTAGACAGAAATCCTTAGATAATCATAATCTGTAGACTAATTCTTCAAGCAACAATCAATTTAAAGTTCAAGCCAAAAGTTTCACCGCTCATTGATGTTACCTTGAGGGATTTATTATCATGAAATTGAAAGATTTTTTACTGTCGAGTATAGTGTCTCTGGTAATAGTGAGTTGTGCAAGAGAAGTTCGTTCTGCTGAAACTCATGTTGCTGTGAAGACTCAAGCGAATCCTGTCGTTGAGTTAGCAAAATCGCAGATTTCAACAGCTAAAAAGTCTGGCACCTTTGTCTCTGGGGAACATACAACTCAAGGAACAGTCAGTATTACTACCAAAAATGGCAAATCATTTCTAGAGCTTGAAAAGTCGTTTAAAACTTCCAACTCAGGACCAGATTTGGTCGTTATTTGCATCGTTCAGATAACGTGATTGGTTCTACTAAACCACCATCCTATCCATTAAAAAAAGGAGATTATATCATCCTTGGTCGCTTACAAAATTTAGTGGCGCTCAAACTTATGCTATTCCTAACAACATCAATTTAGCAGAGTACAATCTGCTGTTATTTGGTGT
>JAAUSC010000382.1 GCA_012031965.1 Scytonema sp. RU_4_4 | reverse complement strand
AAACCGCAGATGGACGAGCCAGCGCCTTGCGGGGGTTTCCCCCCAACCCCTAACGCCAGTCCGCTCAAGTCGGGGAACCCGCCCACGCGGCTGGCTCCTCCGTGGGGACCCCAAAGCCCCCCGTTGTGGCGACTGGCGTGCGGATGGACGCAGATAAATTTATACTTGATTCAAGTGAGAACCGCTATAATTTGAGTTTTTTGATTTTTATGGGCGACACTTAGGGCTAGGGTTTTTTAATTTAGAATTATTCGGTGATGGACTTTTTAGTATACTATCACGTAAACTCTTAACTTCGTTCTCACAGTCTTTATTCGGTGCTTTCTGAAAAGCGCGGAGTGCTAGATTCAAATATGTTATTGCTTTATCATTATTCCGTTTAGATGGAGCATTATATTCATCTACACCTTTTTGGTAAGATTCTTTTCCTTTCTTCTCATCATCTGTGCGATCACGAACACGTTGTAATTCACATAACCAGTAGTTAGGAGCAAGTCGTATCGCTATTTTCATGCTCTCAACTGCTTCTGGGAGTTTTCCTTGCTCATAATAGTCACTACCTTTAAAATAGTGGTCAAAGCTCTTGTTTATATTATTTATATCAGTATCAGTTTCTCCTGATATAGTTTTTTCCCATCATTAGTCGATTCATCTTGAAAAAAGCATTTCTTGCTTGATTGCTTTGTATCTGTTTGCGGTAATTCAGCTCTAGACGTAATCGGTAGTAAAGCCAATATCTGAAAAGTTATTATGACTAAATTCAAATACATCTTGGAACTGTTCTTCATTCTAGAAACCTCATGTGTTTACTAAGTTTAAGTCTTCTCGAATTTCGGCAGAACGATGATAACTAGAATGATTTCAAATCAACGTAATACGACTTTTAGGATACTGATACAGGGCAAACGCACCTTAAAGTGTCACAATTAAAATTGACCTTTAAGTTAACCTTTAAGTTATGAACTCTTATTCCTGACAAAGAGAACTGTATTGTTCCTTGTTAGTGTGAGTTGACAAGTAATCATGGACTTGGTTGCAGCCTCTAATAAGTAATTCATCTAGTGACAAATGCCATATAATTACAGTCTTATCGTTACCTGCTGATGCTAAAAGCTGACTATCAGGGCTAAAAGCAACGCTGTAGGGAGTATCTGTGTGTCCCTCAAAAGCATTAAGTAAGTGTCCGCTGCGATCCCATATTTTTGTTGTAGTCCTACCTTGAATCACTGAGTTAACTGAAGCAATCATCTGTCCATCACGACTAAAACTTACGTCCCAAACATTTGATTCATTTTGTATGGGTGTGGAAAAGCGGATATTTTTCCCATCATGATTCCAAAGTCTTATGGCTTCACCATTATCAAATGAGGCAATTATTGAGCCATCAGGACTAAAATTAACACTACGTATACTCCCAGCTACTGGAAGACTCTTTTGCAAAATTCCTTCACGATTCCAAATCTTGATAGTTTTCTCATGAGCGGAAACAATTCTCTGTCCATCTAGGCTAAAACTTACTCTAACGACTGCACCGTCGTTTCCTTCCAAAGTTTTGAAAAGATTACCATTTCGATTCCAAAGTATAATTTTACCATCTGAACTAGCTGAAGCAAGTATACTCCTATCAGGACTAAAGCTGACATGACGAACTGCATCTGTATGTTTATCAAGGGTTTTAAGTAAATTTCCCTCAGTATCCCAAAGTTTAACAGTCTTATCTCCACTAGCTGAGGCAATTCGTTTACCATCCGGACTAAACTTGACACTATAAACTGAATCTCCGTGCTTATCTAGTGTTTCAGCTCTTTACCATCACGGCTCCAAAGTTTAACAGTCTTGTCAGCGCTAGCCGATGCAATTTTCTGTCCATCAGGACTGAAGCTGACTTCATTGACAGTATCTGTATGTTTATCAAGGATAGTTAACGGCTCTTTACTGTCACGACTCCAAAGTTTGATGGTATTATCGTAACTTGCCGAAGCAAGTATTCTATCATCAAGACTAAACCTGATACTGGCAACAGAATTACTATGACCTTCAAGATTTGCAATTGGTTTTAAAGTGTCCAAGTTCCAAATTATCACCCTACCATTCTCATCTGCTGAGGCGATTGATTGTCCATCATGACTGAAACTCAGTGTGAAGATTTTGCTCTTGTGTTCTTTAAGGGATTCTTCTTTTCGTTTTCTGTCTCGACTCCAAAGCTTTATTTCGTCTCCACTAGCTGACGCTATTAATTGCCGTTTTGAATTGAATGCTATATCTACAACCTGATTACTATCTTCCCAAGACGCAATTTCTTTACCATCAATTCTCCAAATTTTGATGGTTTTATCGTCACTTCCTGAAGCTATTGTATTATTATCTATAAACTTTACACTATTTACCTGTGCAGTATGCAAAATAGGAAAATTTTTCGTGAGTTTTCCATTCTGCTCCCAAAGTGTAATTCCCCACCCAGAAGCTGAAACGAATCGCTTCCCATCCGGACTAAAGTCAACGCTTTTAACTGAATCTTCCTGCTTTGGAAGCTTTATAGGATGAGCTTTGCTACGAATGTTCCAAAGTTTTATAGTTTTATCGTCATCTCCAGAAATAAGAACTTCTCCATCTGGACTAAAAGCCAAACTTTTAACAGGGCTCTTGTTATCTATTTCTTTGAAAAGACTACCATCCCGTTTCCAAAGTTTAATAGTTTTATCTTCACTGCCCGATGCCAGTAATTTTCCATCTTTACTAAAGGATAAACAAGAAACCGAATCTTTATGTTTTTCTAGTCTATTGCGTTCATTGACTTTATAAACTATTTCTCGAAGTACAGCTAATACTTGCAATTTTGTTTTTGAATCTATCGTCTGAGAATACCATTGTTTCAGTTCCCTACCTGCTTTCAAACTCTCTATTAATGCCTCAAGCTGCTGGTCTGAAGCAAAATAAGCTCTTGCAGAAGAACTAATGGCTTTTAACTCAGTTTTTTTTGCTTCTCTAGCCCACCATAAAGCAAAAACAAAACTGCCTAGTACACAAATTAATAATACTGTAATGATAGCTATGATTAGATTTCTAATTCTAATTTTATCCTGCTGCTGACGCTCTTTCTCTGCTTTCTCTTGTTCATCTTTTTCTTCGCTATCTTCTAAAAAGCGCATCACGGCTTGAAAGTCAGTAGCACCCCCAGGTTTGTCAGCATACATTACAGCCCAAGCTTCATTAGGGTTATATTTATCGCGCCAATTTAAAGCTACTTGTAGTGAGCGATCGCCCAGAAAACCGCCTTTTCCATCCTTTTTGAACTTCCAGTCTTCCACTAATCGATGATAATCTTCAGCTTTCTCTGCTTCTTCATCGCTCCAATCTTTCAATTTTGCCAAACTCGTATCAAGCTTTCATGAGAAATATCAATCACATCCTTAGAATTTATTTCTCCGGTATATGGCATTAAAAACGAGCGACCTTCACGGCGAAATTGCTCAATAACCTGAAGAACAT
>JAAUSC010000158.1 GCA_012031965.1 Scytonema sp. RU_4_4 | reverse complement strand
ACCAACATCAACAAGCACGCCTAATCCTGCAAGCCCATCAACACAGCCAACATCAACACAACCAACATCAACAAGCACGCCTAATCCTGCAAGTCCGTCGTCACAACCAACATCAACACAACCAACATCAACAAGTAGTCCAACGTCACCAGCGAGTAGTGAACCTTCACAAGAAACTCCGGTAAGACCAAGTACATGAAATATATCGCGTCATACTGAGTTTCGTTAACAATTAGTTAGTTATCTTTGGTAACTGCATGTTAAAGGGTTTCTAAATAGCTCAACAAATCTGCCATTTCTTGAGGGTTTGGTTGAAATTTCGGCATGGGTGGAGTTTCACCACTAATGACCTGGTGAATCAGACCATATGGAGATTTGTGCTTTGAGACTCCTTGTAAGCTGGGACCGACGCGCCCATCTGCTTCCCAGCCATGACAGCCCGCACAGTTGATTTGAAAAATAGCGTGTCCGACTGCTGGGTCCCCTTTGAGCGATAGAACGCTTTTGACGTATGGATCGGCAGTTCTCATTATGCGAACAGTAAAAATGCTCAAAACGACTACCAGCAGAATCGTCAGCGCCGTCAATATGATTCGCCAAATCAAAGTTTCAGGTTTGGTAATCTGGTTATCCAAATGTTTGCTGTTAAAGTCAAAGTGTACAAAAAGTTTTCATTTCATACACATAGCTTAAAAGTTCTTGATTGTGTCTGCAAGCACAGACAAATGTTTTTTTGCTAACTCAGGAGGGAGACAAGGACTGCAGTACTGTCCTCATAAATGCGCTGCACATGGACGGTGCGCTCTTTGTTTTTGTTTATTCACCACGCCTAACTCGTACTTTGGAAGAAGCGATTATGCCAAATTTGGTAGAATCAAGGACGGGAACAAAACATGAAATAGTAGCAAAAAGGAGATTTAAGGTGGTTGAACCCTTGCTTGACGGCATTGTGCTGGGTCTAATCTTTGTAACCTTGGCTGGGTTGTTTTACAAAGCCTACGAGCAATATAAGCGCGGTAATCAACTCGGTTTATAGAGTAGCTGAGGAGTCAGCGCTGCGAAAGGGGAGCCAAAAGCCCCCTTGTTTTCTTGTCCCCTTCTCCCTTCAGTCCACAATGCTGTAAAAGGTCAAAGCCGTGTTTCCGTAAACTTTTTCACGGCTGATTTCCCAAGAGGGAATCACTGGAGGTGTCCAATCTTGAGGATTATGTTCGACTGCTATTTCGCCGTTAGGGTCTAGAAGTCCAGAGTGAGCGATCGCCTCTATCACTGGCTGGTATAATCCACTCGCATAGGGCGGATCAAAGTAAATTCTGTCAAATTGCTGTCCTGATAATTTTGGCAAAAGCTGTACAACGTCTCCCCGCATGACTTTAAATTCTTGTTCGGCACTCGCTAAGTTTTGCCAGTTTTGTTGAATAATTGCACAAGGGCGATGGGATTTTTCAATTCCCACGACTCGGCTTGCTCCTCTGCACAAAGCCTCTGCGCCCATTGAACCAGTACCAGCACATAGATCGAGCCAACGACAGCCTTCTATTGTTCCCTGCCAAATATTAAATACAGCTTCCCGTACCCGCGCACTGGTGGGTCTGGTTTCTTTTCCTGGTAAAGTTTTTAATGGTCGATTACCGTAAATTCTTAAACTCATTAGTCATTAGTCATTAGTCATTGGTCATTAGTCATTGGTCATTAGTCATTGGTCATTAGTCATTGGTCATTAGTCATTAGTCATTAGTCATTGGTCATTAGTCATTAGTCATTAGTTGGCAACCTTATTTTTATAGGGTAAGCATTACCCACCAATCACCTGTAGCGGTGGGTAATGCCCATCCTCTATTAAATTTACAAATGTTAACAATCAATTCTCACAAAACCCTTTGACTATGAATTAAAAACTATGGACTATGGATTTATCCACAATTGTATTTAGGCAGCAACTGTTGTCCAAACTTGGGAGACAAAGTTGGACAGAATTTGCAGTCCAATATTGGAAGATTTTCGGGGTGAAACTGGACAGCCATTAAATTATCGCGGGCGATCGCCGCTGTGATCGTTTGATGACCGTGGGTGATTGTTGCAGCACAAACTTGCTCTTCTTGTGGTTCAACATAATACGAATGGACAAAATAGACCCAAGGTTGAGAGGGTAGGTATTCCCACAAATGACTTTTTGGTTGAGTTAGTTGGAGTTGATTCCAACCCATATGAGGAATGGCAATTCCTGGCTCTGGACGAAATCGCCTGACTGTTCCTTTAATAATTCCGAGTCCTGATTCCGCGCCTTCTGCACTTGACTCAAACAGAATTTGTAATCCTAAACAAATGCCTAAAAAAGGTTTGCCAGATGCAATTGCTTCTTTGATTGGTTTTTCCAAACCACGCGATCGCAGGTGTTGCACTGCTGGATCGAATGCACCTACTCCCGGCAAAACGACAGCATCTGCCTTTTCTAATTCCTTTGCAGAATCAGTAATCTTGGGAGTTGCCCCAGCTTTTTCCAGTCCTTTACAGACCGAGTGCAAATTTCCCATGTCGTAATCTACGACTGCAATCACCGCCATTTATCTGCTCCCTGTTAATTTATATGGAGAGTACTTCTATTTTAAATAATATTTCTTATGAAGAAAAGCATTCTATTAACATCTTTTGACACTTGGTTAAGCGAGCAAAAATCAAATTCTTCTGATGATTTGTTGGCAGAAGTTTCCCGACTAAACTCGCTACCTTATGATTTAACCTTCTTGCGACTCTTGAGCGTGGATGTGCAGCTTGCCAGTTTTCGGGTTATAGAAAAAATCCATGAACTCCAACCAGACTGCATCATCTGCTGTGGTATGGCGCAAAGACGAACGCTATTAAGTGTGGAAGTAGGTGCTAGTTATGGGGAAAGTGTGTTGCAGACAACGGTTGATTTAGAGCAGTTAGTGTCCCGAGCAAGAGCAGTTGAGATTAGTCACGACTGTGGTAAATTTGTTTGCGAAGGACTTTACTATTCTGTTTTAGATGAACTGCACCAGCACAAACTCACAACCCCTTGCATTTTTGTCCACGTTCCTATTTTGACTGAAGAAAATCTCCCCTTAATTCTTGATGATTTTTTGTTGATTATTCACAGGCTGGCACTTTGGTAAATCTATTTGCGTCTTCTTGAAGAAAAACATATGTAGAGATATGTTTCCATTCTTACTAATTTTTCCGCTCGCTCAAATCACTTCTCCCCCTCCACCGCCGCCTGAAGAAATTGTTCAACAGCAACAAGTACGTCCTTTACTTGGGAATCTCGATAGCATCCCGATGTTTAACAGTAATAGCCCAGAAAAGGTTCTCAAAGAAGGAATTTTACTTTCCACTCTTCCACCAAAAGGCAAAAAAGTCCCAACTGCACACCTGAATTTTCCTTTGAAAGGACGATTTGATGTTTTTGCTCACCATGTTGCTGAAGCACCCACACCAGAAGATTTGCGGACACTTTATCTGGGGATAATCCTGCACAACCCAGGAAAAAAAGCAGTGACAGTAAATATCTTGCAGGCGGCGAGTTATTTAAGCCAACCAGATGCACCATTTACAGAGTTGCCATTAACAAGTGAGAATATTCTAGGTACAGTTTTTGCTGGACCAGGCGATCGCGTCATGTATGATGTCCTGCGGGGACGAAGACAAGACACATTTCCTCCGCAAATTATCATTCCACCAGGTGAAAGCCGAATGTTGCTGAATACACCCATTCCTGTGAACGGACTGACACCACCTTTAAATGGTCGGTCTACACTCATGCGACTGTGGAGTCATGACACAGTGTATGCAGCCAGCCTAGCAATGTTTGCACCAAAGAATCCTGATGGTTCTGAGCGATCGCCTACTTTAGAAGAATGGCAAAATTTACTCAATAATGGTGATTTATCAGGACCACGCGATAAAACACCCACCCCTCTTGAAGAGACTAATAAACCAATCATATATGGTCGCGTTTCCGGAGTCGCACAGGGATCAGAATGGAAAGCTTTACTCATAGATGATCCAAAAGCTCAACATCTGACCATACCTAGTTCCGGACAAGCCTTTTCCTACGCTCTGAGCGCCCTACATCGCGGTACCTTCGGAACCAGTCAAATACAAAGTGCATCAATGCTGGTGCGCTATCCTGACACTGCATATCGTGCTCATGGAAACTATGGTTTACAATACAGCCTGACCTTACCATTGTATAATAAAACACAAAAAATGCAAACAGTTACTGTGTCAATGCAGACACCAATAAAAGAAGACCAGTTAACAAAAGCAGGATTGCGCTTTTTGAATCCACCAGCGCCGCAAGTGTTATTCCGGGGTACGGTAAGAGTACGTTACAAAGATGACCAAGGTCTACCCCAAACTCAGTATTTGCATTTGGTACAAAAACGAGGACAACAAGGAGAACCATTGGTCATCCTAAATATGAAGGGAGGTGAAAGAAGATTAGTACAAGTAGACTTACTTTATCCGCCAGACGCCACCCCACCACAAGTGCTGACAGTACAGACTTTAGATAACTCTGGTTCAACAAACTCAACGAAATAGTAGAAATGTACTAAGTAGGTCAACATTGAAAAACGTAAAATAGAGTCTTTGCGATTACTTCGCTACCCTATGGCTACGCCACGCCTTACGGCTATCGGGAAGCCGCTAGCCCCGTTCGGGGGCGCTGCGCAAACGCGTCTACACTGCGTTCCGTATGCCCTCCCTTGCCCGCTGCGCTAACGTAATGACATTTCACGTTTAATTAGGTTGAGCTACTTACAGCTACGATTATGAAGCAGCTAAGAAAATAATGGTAGAGAAAATCAATAAATAGCTTGACCCATGAAAAAAATCCACGCTTTCTAAACGTGGATTTTTCAATCTGACCTTTCATTGACCAAAACTCTGACCTTAACAAGAACCTCATCATTGACCTTGACGTAGACTCTCACCACTAATCCCAATTTGGAATCGACTCTGACTAAAACATTAACCTTGACCACAATTTGTAAGGAACCCCGGTAGTTAACCGGGGGAAAAGGGGTTTTGTCGTGTACTTTGAGTCTTTTGTGCAAGACCGCATTAATTTATAAAATAGACTTGTTTCAATCTAAGTCATTGCCAAATTGCCAAATTCACCAGGTAATAATAAACAAAATAAAGCCCCAGGTTTCTCACCTGGGGTTAACGGTGTTTCAACCACGATGTACATGACGGCTTACTGACCTAATCTATCCTTTGATACTTAACAAAATTAGCCAAAATGCCAAGAAGAATGATCCACCATGAGTGACCTTTCAAAAACAGAAATTCCTGCTGGCTGGCATGGCAAACTTAACTTAGTGTACGCCTATCGCCAAAATACAACAACGCTCATTCACAATCAAAATCAAGCACCACTGAAAGTGCAACGCCCGTTTTATCCAGAAGGGCAAAAGGTTTGTCATAGCGTGATTTTACATACAGCAGGGGGAGTTGTGGGAGGCGATCGCCTTTCTTGCAATTTTCATCTCCAGCCCGACGCCCAAGCACTCATCACAACAGCAGCAGCAAGTAAGATATATCGTAGTAACAGCACTCAAGCAAGACAAAGCATTGAGATACAAGTTGATACAGGCGCTACTTTGGAGTGGTTACCCCAAGAAACAATTGTTTTTGATGGTGCGATTTATCAGCAAGACTTACGGGTAGAATTAGCGACAGGAGCGAACTGGATCAGCTGGGAAATCACCCGATTTGGACGCAGCGCCAGAGGAGAGAAATTTTGTTTTGGAGAATGGCGATCGCACACCGAAATTTGCCAGCAAGGAGTTCCTTTGTGGATTGATAGACAATGGTTACCTGGTAACACAGAGGTTTTTCAAAGTCCCCACGCCTTGGCTGGAGAACCTTTGGTAGGTAGTCTAGTGTATCTTGGACAAGAAGTTTCACCGGAGTTGGTACAAAAAGCGCGTTCTCTGTGGGATGGCGAAGGAGAAGCAGGTGTGACTCGTCTTCCATGTGGATTATTGTGTCGCTATCGTGGTTCTTTGACGTCTGAGGTGAGAAACTGGTTTATTGGTGTTTGGCAGCTATTACGTCAATCATTTTTGACACGTTCTAGTTGTATACCACGAGTTTGGCAGATTTGAATGAACCACAAAGGCGCGAAGGACGCGAAGGAAGAGGTGGAAGATGCAACTGACGCCGCAGGAGAAGGATAAGCTATTGATTTTTACGGCTGCGCTATTAGCCCAAAGGCGGAAGGAAAGAGGTTTGAAGTTGAATTATCCAGAGGCGGTGGCTTATATTTCTGCTGCTATTTTGGAAGGTGCGAGAGATGGGCGAACGGTAGGGGAATTGATGAGTTTTGGGACTACGCTGTTAACACGGGATGATGTGATGGAAGGTGTCCCAGAAATGATTCATGAGGTGCAGGTGGAAGCAACTTTCCCTGATGGGACAAAGTTGGTGACAGTGCATAATCCTATTCGTTAGTGACAAGACAAGTTATGAAAGTTGCTTTTATTATTTACGAGGGAATGACTGCATTAGATTTGATTGGGGTTTACGACCCTATAACTAGATTGAAAACAATGCAGTTCATGCCAGAATTAGAATGGGATGTGTGCGCGATTGCTTCCCATGTTAGCGACGATAGAGGATTGGGTTTCCTACCAACAAAAGTGTCAAGCTCATAATTAGCGGTTCTATCGCGGTAACTTGATAAACCTTTATTTCGATGAAAATTCTTTTAGTAGAGGATGATGAGCGCATTGCAGAAGCACTCGCAGAAGCACTAACCGACCAACACTATGCTGTTGATATCGCCTCGGATGGTGAGGTGGGATTGGAGTTTGTCGAAACATTTCCCTATGATTTAATTGTATTAGATTTGATGCTTCCCAAGCTGGATGGTATTAGGCTTTGTCAGCAGTTACGACAAAAGAGTTATTCCATGCCAATTTTGATGCTGACAGCCAAAGATACAAGTACAGATAAAGTGATTGGGTTAGATGCGGGTGCAGATGATTATGTTGTCAAACCCTTTGATTTATCAGAACTGATGGCTCGCATTCGTGCTTTATTACGTCGAGTAAATACAACTTTACTGTTGGTACTAGAATGGGAAAATTTACGTCTTTACTCTCATATTTGTCAAGTAAGATATCAGGAAAAGATTGTCAATCTGACACCAAAAGAGTACCGAATATTAGAGCTATTTCTACGCAACACTCACAAAGCATTTAACCGTAGCGAAATTCTCGAACATCTCTGGTCATTTGATGAACCCCCAGGAGAAGAAACGATTAAGGTTCATATTAGAAGTTTACGACAAAAATTGAAATCAGCCGGGGCTGATGCTGACTTTATTGAAACAATTTATGGTTTGGGTTATCGACTCAAACAAGCCTTATAATCCGATATTTATAACTTTACGCTGGCGGCTTTTATTATCATATTTGGGTGTGATGGTGGCAATTGTAGGAACATCCTTTGTTGCCGTTTATCAGTTCGCTGCGTATAATCTTTACCAACAAATAGACCGAGAGCTAGTAAATTTAGGAGACGCAGCAGCACATAATTTACTAGAGATTCAAGCAAATCTTGCTGCTATTAATAATAGATTACCCCGAACTGTAGATAATGACGGCGACCTTGATATTCCCTGGCAAGATTTGCGAGAAAATAATCAAAGTGTAGAATGGTTTGATGCAAATCAACGACTTTTAGTCAAGGCAGGGAAAGAATTTCCGCAAATTTCCCCATCTAAAGATTTTCAGATTTTACAAAAAGGAAAAATTCGTAGCCTGACGATTCCCGTGTATGAGCCGGGTGGTGAAAGAACAAAACTGATTGGCTACATTAGAGTCAGCGAATCTACAGAAAATTTAGCAGAAAAACTCGACCAACTCGCCTGGTGGTTAGAGTGGGGAGGGATAATTGCTGTAATTCTGAATGGTGTTGGTAGTTGGTGGTTGACTAAGCTATCTTTAAAACCCATTGAACAAAATTTTCAGCAGTTAAAACAGTTTACTGCGGATGCTTCCCATGAGTTGCGTAGTCCATTAACAGTAATTAAAACATCCGTTGAAGTAATGCAGAGTCATCCAGAAAGAATTCATCCAGCAGATGCGAAGAAATTGGATGCTGTAGTATCTGCGACTAAACAGATGACTCATTTAGTAGAGGATTTACTTTTGCTGGCTCGCAGCGATGGAACAGTGGAAAAACAGACTGTGGAGTGGGTATCTATTCCCTTAGATGAATTATTAGAAGATTTAATTGATTTAATGTTACCTCAAGCCGAAACAAAGGGAATTGCTCTGGAATCAGAAATATCACAAGAAGTGTTTATCAATGGTGATGCTTCCCAGATTCATCGTTTATTCTCTAACCTACTGGAAAATGCATTGCAATATACGCCATCTGGGGGAAAAGTGGTAGTAAAACTTGACACACTTGATCGATGGGCAATTGTAAGTGTTGAGGATACTGGTATTGGTATCGCACAAGAGCATATCCCTTTAGTGTTCAACCGTTTTTGGAGAGCAGATAAAGCACGGACTCGGCGTGATGGAGGTTTGGGGTTGGGACTGGCTATTGCTCAAGCTATTACCTTACTGCATAAGGGAGAAATTACCGTTAATAGTGAATTAGGTCAAGGAAGTTGTTTTCGAGTATTTTTGCCAGTAGTTGACAAATAACAGTTCTAGCGAGTGTTATTTCCGAGTTCTTTACCTTTAATGCCTTACCCTAATATTTGCATCTCAAAAATTCTGCAACGGCAGAGATAATTGGCAAAAAAGAGAATTACTACCCTCAAATTACAGAGTAAGGAGTATCACAAATGGGTTCTAGCAAAGCCATAACCTTGTTTCTCGCTTTCGGTTTAGCAGCAACCATCGGTGCGTGTGGTGCAGCATCGGATAGTGGCGAAGCAGGCGAAGGGGGAGAAGGTAGTACAACTCCTCCTCAAACCCAGCAAACTCAAACACCTGCAATAACTACATCGCCTACACCTAAAATCACCGAAGGAGGAGAAGGTGGCAAAGGCGGCGAAGGTAAGTAGTAATTTTGATTTTTAGTATCGGACTGAATCAAAAACCTTCTTGACTCTAAGCCATACAGCAATTGAGTGAATCTAATTAGTCCAAAAGTGAATACATCTCAAATTTTTCTTTGTAGCTGACAAGATGCAACTATATCCATTCTTGTTAGGAAAGTGTTGCAATACCGACTAATCTGCTGAGAAAATGGGCTGATTTATAAACAATACATAGTTCCAAATTAATGATTTATTGAGAGGAATTGAGGGAAATTAATGAAATTAAATTTTCGGAAAATTCACCGTCAAATAGCTCCGATTCTGTTCATACCATTATTTGCTAGTGCCCTAACTGGTATTGCTTACCGTTTGGGAAGAAGTTGGTTTGGGATATCAAATGAATTAGCAGATTTTTTAATGGTAATTCATCAAGGGGAATATTTAGGAAAGCCCCTCGTACCTTTATATGTACTTTTAGTTGGTTTGGGACTTTTGGGGATGGTTATCACTGGTTTGACTATGAACGGATTATTTAGTGAAAATCGTCCTCTACCAAAAAGCTCTAAACTTGTTTTTCGTAAAGTTCATCGCCTGATTGCACCCATTACATTTCTACCTTTAGCTGTGACAGCAGTCACGGGTATAATTTTCCGACTTGGAACAAGTTGGTTTGGAATGCCTAGCGAACAGGCTGCTATTTTTTTAAGAATCCATCAAGGTACATATTTAGGAGCAGCTATCAGACCATTTTATATACTTTTAGTAGGTTTGGGATTGATAACTATGCTGGTGACGGGTATCAAGATGACTAGGATATTTCGCAGAAATGTTAAATTTTCAGAAAATTAATGAGCAAAACAATTCAAAAATCAAAGTTCAACTGAATCATAACCTTTATCGGTAGCCAGTCCCATTCATCCCCTGCTTCACCGATATGGTTGTGGGGGTTTTGTTGTGTAGGGGTGTGGTCATTCGCAAGTAGAGGTGAACTTGTTGAGAGATAATATCAATATTTTTTGTGCTAAAAAGTGCTAAAAATCCAAATCGAACTTTTTTTAGCACATTTTTAAATCGCTGTAAACCGCATGGTTAAAGGATTTTTATTCACTGGACGGAAAAATCGCTGACTCTAGGGGTTAGGGAAAAAAACAAAAATGCACCCGACTGCTAATGATGCGAGTGAGAATGATATGGCGGTCGCCTTCCCTTAACCTTGTCCACTCGTCTAGAGTACAAAGTTGTAGGCGCGGTCGCGCCGTTAGTTTCGGTCGCCCTTCGGGGTCGCTCGCTATCCCAATACTGCTCGGTTACAGCAATTTTCAGGTAAGGGGAAACCCCAACGCCAGATACCAAGTGAGGGAAAACGCCACATGCTTCAAGTCGGCAAAGCCGCCCAACGCAGGGGCTCCCCTCCTGCAGTACTGGCTCCGCAACGCACTGGCTCCGCAAGGCGCTGGCTCGTCCATCTGCGGTTCCTTAACTCTTTGATGTATTACACTCAAATGCAAACCGCTATATTTATTAGCATCATAACTGCTTGAGATGAAATAGAAAGGATGCTTAACATGATTCCAGGGGAAATCATCACGCCAGAAGGGGAAATTGAACTTAATGCAGGTCGTTCTACTGTAAGATTGCGAGTGTCAAATACAGGAGATAGACCGATACAAGTTGGTTCCCACTTTCATTTTTACGAAGTCAACACCGCGTTAAACTTTGACACAGAACAAGCGCTGGGAATGCGCCTCGACATTCCTGCTGGGACAGCAGTCCGTTTTGAACCAGGTGATGAAAAGGAAGTCACATTAGTCCCGTTAGTTGGTAGTCGCCAAGTCTATGGTTTTAACGCCAAAGTGAACGGACAATTAGACACCTAAAAAACTCTCCTGCGGCGTCTTGTTGCGCCTAGTAAAGTTCAAGAATGCTTAAAAGGTGACTTTAATAATGAGTGAAAATCACAAGCCAAAGCCACTGCTGAAAGCAGATGCGATAAAGAAACTTCCGGAACAGACTTTTTCCCATTCCTTGAATCCTAACTCAGAAATTAGCGGAGTATTCCTTGGCGAACAAGTTGGTCTGCAAAGGCTGGGATTTCATTTAGTGCGTATACCGCCAGGAAAAGAGTCCTTCATCTATCACTCTCACGAATTTGAGGAGGAATTCATCTATATCCTTTCCGGTCATGGTATTGCTGAGATTGATGAGCAAGAATTCGAGGTGGAAGCAGGCGACTTTATGGGTTTCCCCACTCCCTCCGTCGCCCACCATTTACGCAACCCCTTTCATGAAGACTTGGTTTACATCATGGGTGGCGAACGCCGTGAGTTTGAAATCGCAGATTTTCCGCGCCTGAAAAAGCGAATATTTCGCAACCGCAACCAAGTACAAATAGCTGACTGGGATGACCTGAAACCTTTTAAAGGATGAAGTAGTATCAGTTATCAGTTATCAGTTATCAGTTACCAGTTACCAGTTATCAGTTAATGCTCACTGTTTACTGTTCACTGTTCACTGTTCACTGTTCACTGATTTCAAGGATTTAATCGCGATGGAATGGTACAATGAAGCGCCTGCTTGGAATGTTCAGGGTGACACGATTCACATGACTTCTGGATCGAAAACGGACTTTTGGCGTGAAACTCACTACGGCTTTATTAGAGATAATGGTCACTTTTTTTATGAACAAATTCAAGGTGACTTTGTTGTTGAGGTCAAAGTCAGTGGTGAGTATCAACAATTGTATGACCAAGCTGGATTGATGGTGCGTTTAAATGAGTCTACTTGGTTGAAATGTGGTATTGAATTTGTTAATGGTGTTCAACAAGTCAGCGCCGTAGTCACACGCGACTACTCGGATTGGTCTATTCTACCAATCCCAGAAAACCCTCATGCAATTTGGGTACGTGTCACTCGACGTAGTACTGCTGTGGAAGTTCAATACTCTCTGGATGGTAATGATTACACGATGGTGAGGTTGGCGTATCTCACTCCCGTGGAAACAGTCAATGTTGGTGTTATGTGTGCTTCTCCTGAAGGAAATGGTTTTTCGATGAAGTTTGAAAAATTTATAATTCGCAGTTTGTGAGGAGTTAACATGAGTTATAGAATGGATCGCCGCGCTTACGCGGAGACTTTTGGTCCTACAGTAGGCGATCGCATCCGACTAGCCGATACAGAATTATTTATCGAAGTTGAACAAGACTTCACGACCTACGGCGATGAGGTAAAATTCGGTGGCGGTAAAGTCATTCGTGATGGGATGGGACAGTCTCCCATTTCTAACGCCGATGGTGCGGTAGATTTAGTCATTACGAATGCTTTGATTCTTGATTGGTGGGGTGTTGTCAAAGCAGATATTGGCATTAAAGACGGTAAGATTTTCAAAATTGGTAAAGCTGGAAATCCCTATATTCAAGACAATGTAGATATTATTATTGGTCCAGGTACTGAGGCGCTAGCTGGAGAAGGAATGATTCTGACTGCTGGCGGTATCGACTCCCACATTCATTTTATCTGTCCCCAACAAATTGAAGTGGCGATCGCTTCCGGAATCACAACCATGATTGGCGGTGGTACTGGTCCCGCTACGGGTACAAATGCGACTACCTGCACCCCTGGACCTTGGAATATTTACCGAATGTTGCAAGCTGCTGATGCCTTTCCTATGAACTTAGGGTTTTTAGGCAAAGGTAACACCAGTCAACCCCAAGGACTCGTGGAACAAGTGGAAGCAGGTGCAATCGGGTTAAAGCTGCACGAAGATTGGGGAACCACACCCGCAGCAATTGATACCTGTCTGAGCGTTGCTGATGAATATGATGTTCAGGTCGCAATCCACACGGATACATTGAACGAAGCTGGGTTTGTGGAAGATACCATCGCCGCTTTCAAGAATCGTGTTATTCATACTTACCATACAGAAGGCGCAGGCGGCGGTCACGCACCAGACATTATTAAAGTGTGTGGAGAAGCCAATGTACTACCTTCTTCAACTAATCCTACACGTCCTTACACCGTCAATACGTTAGATGAACACCTAGATATGTTGATGGTGTGTCATCACCTCGACCCAGCAATTGCTGAGGATGTGGCGTTTGCAGAGTCGCGCATCCGACGAGAAACCATCGCCGCTGAAGATATTCTGCATGATTTGGGTGCATTCAGTATGATTTCCTCTGACTCCCAAGCAATGGGACGAGTCGGCGAGGTGATAATTCGTACTTGGCAAACCGCACACAAAATGAAAGTGCAACGCGGTAACAACCGACTAGGAACGGATGTAACGACTAATGATAATATCCGGGCAAAAAGATATGTTGCCAAGTATACTATAAATCCAGCAATTACCCACGGTATCGCTCAGTATGTGGGTTCAGTGGAAGAAGGTAAATTAGCAGATTTGTGTTTGTGGCGTCCGGCGTTTTTTGGTGTGAAACCAGAGATAATTATAAAAGGAGGGATGATTGCATGGTCACAAATGGGTGATGCGAATGCAAGTATTCCCACACCGCAACCAGTACATATGCGACCGATGTTTGGTAGTTTTGCAGGTGCGCGTCACGCCACATCGTTGACTTTTGTCTCGCAAGCAGCTATGGAAAGAGAGATTTCCAGTCAGTTGGGTTTGCACAAGCAAGCCGTTGCAGTTTCTGGGACACGCCAGTTGAGTAAGCGAGATATGAAGCTGAATGATGCATTACCTCATATTGAAGTCGATCCCGAAACATATGAAGTCAGGGCTGATGGAGAGTTACTAATATGTGAACCTGCGACGTTTTTGCCGATGGCGCAAAGATACTTTTTGTTTTGACATTCTACATTTTGGTGTTTTAGGGGCAATCTTTTCATGACTGAACAAGGCAAAAGAAAAATTTCTTTTTTTTGACTTTTGACCGCAACGCTATCGCTGCCTACGGCACGCTGCGCTAACAAGGGCATGCATTTGACTTGCTTTGACTGTCTCTACTCATAACAACTGGGCTTAAATGTTATATGATAACTGTTAATTTGGTCAAACTATGTCTAAACAATTCAGACACTCTGCTTATGTTCACAAAGTACATACAAGCCGCGATGTATCAAGCTAAGTATAAGATTTTGTTGGAAGATGGCACATTTTACGGGGAGATTCCGGGATTTCAGGGAGTCTGGGCTAACGCGGATACATTGGAAGCTTGTAGAGAAGAATTAGCAGAGGTTTTGGAAGAGTGGATTTTATTACGAGTTTCTCGCAATCTGCCATTACCCATAATTGATGGCATGAAACTGTCAATCCAGCAAGTAGCATAATGCCTTCCTTCGGACTTATCAAGCGCTCAGATTTAATTCGGTATTTGAGACAACTTGGATTTGAAAGACCGTACTCTGGTAGCAAGCATCAGTATATGGTCAAAGACCATATTACAGTACGAATACCAAACCCTCACAAAAGTGACATTGGTAAGGGGCTTTTGGCTGAGATATTACGACAAGCTGGAATTGGGAAGGACGAGTGGGAACGGTTGTGATGTTTAAGGGGTGATGCTCCTAAAGGGAGCCTCCCTTTGAGAGCATCGCCTTCAAACAACTACAATAAAAAATTGAATGACCGAGCAACGCACTGATTACGACAGTCCTTGGAAGGACATTATTGAAGAATTTTTTCCTCGTTTTTTGGAATTCTTTTTCCCTCTGGCTTACGCTGTCATTGACTGGGAACAAGGCTATGAATTTCTCGATACAGAATTGCAACAACTAGAACCTGATGCAGAAATTGGCAAGCGACTTGTTGATAAAGTGGCAAAAGTTTGGCTACTCAATGGTGACGAAGCTTGGGTATTAGTTCATGTGGAAGTCCAAGGACAGTATGACAGTGAATTTGCCCAACGGATGTACACGTACAATTATCGGTTATTTGACCGCCACAAAAAGCAAGTTATTAGTTTAGCAGTTTTGGCAGACGAAGAAGCTTCTTGGCGACCTTCAAGTTACGGGTATTTACTAGGAGGATGTCGCGTTAGTTTGGAGTTTCCTGTGGCGAAACTGTTGGACTATGAAGCGCAGTGGGAAACTCTAGAACAAAGCACCAATCCTTTCAGTGTAGTCGTCATGGCACATCTGAAAACTAAGGCTACGCACCGAAATCCAGAAAGTCGGCTACAGTGGAAATTGAGTCTAGTAAGAAGATTATTTGAACGGGGATATAGTCGAGAAGATATTCTGGGGTTATTTCGGTTTATCGACTGGATAATGGTATTGCCAGAGGAATTAGCGCGTAGTTTTAAACAAGAATTGAGAAGTGACGAGGAGGCAGATAGAATGCGGTACGTGACAAGTATTGAGCGTTTGGCAAAGGAAGAAGGAATTGAGCAAGGAATGCTCCTAACAAATCGAGAACATGTGATTAAAGTTCTACAGACTCGCTTTGGAGTAGTGCCAGAACAAGTTGTAGAAAGTATTAATGGAATTGAGAATTTATCTGTGCTGCAAACGCTTTTCACCAGCGCTATTACGATTGGTTCTATAGAAGAGTTTCAGCAGGTTCTCAATGAGAGAATATCTGAGGGAGAATTGTAAAAGATAAAATTCCTATCTTGTATTTCTTTTCTTCAAGATACTCTGTAAGAGTTAAACTTTGCGTTGGAAGAAAACTATAATGCTATCTTTTCACAAAAAAATTGTAACTGATGAAGCAATGCGTCCAGTGGCAGTGTTGATTGATTATCAGGACTGGCAAAAGATTGAGCAAATCTTGGAGGCTTATCAATCACAACAAAAAGAAGAGTTTGATATCAACAAGTATGCAGGTGTCATTAAACTGACTCAAGATCCTTTAGAGTATCAACAGCAAATGAGGGATGAGTGGAGTTGACACAAGTTTTCATTTTGTTGGATACCAATGTAGTCTTGTATTTCTTGGGTGGTCGGTTAGTAAAACCATTACCATTAGGAAAATATTTTGTTTCAGTTTAAAAGCGAGACAGCTTCTTAAACGTTGTCATTAGATTTAACTTTTTCTTATATAACAGATATCAGTTTTAACAACAATTGCAACGTAACCACTTATTATTATCAATAAAGCCAAAGCAATAGTGATAAAACGTCCTAGATTAATTATTTTAAATATATCATCTTGTTTAATAGATTTGAGTGCTTGAAAAAAGCCTGAAGTTCCACCTATTAAGCAACCTAAAAATAACCATCCAATTGACGGTTGCTTCATACTAATCCATGTAATTGAATAAGCAAAACTTCCATAAGGAGGAAGAAAATTAAAGCTATTATTCTCACTAAATCTAGAAATTTCTGAAAAGCAATAGCAATCAT
>JAAUSC010000381.1 GCA_012031965.1 Scytonema sp. RU_4_4 | reverse complement strand
TCGAGAATGAATCGAAATGCGAAATGCGATCGCGGCTTATACTGCTGCTTTAACTGTCAGAACCAGAGAAGCTTTTCCTCAAAACCATGCAGAAACTTTGTTCAGACTGGGAATTACTTACCAAGATGTAAATCGGTTTGATTTAGCATACAATGCTTTTAAGTCTGCCATTGACACAGTAGAATCTTTACGGGAAGAAATAGTTTCTGGGGAAGAAAGCAAACGCAAGCAAGCGGAACACTTTAGCCAAGTTTATCGCGGCATGGTAGAAGTTTGCCTGGAATTAGGTAATATCAACCAAGCAATTGAATATGTTGAGCGTAGCAAAACCCGCAATTTAGTTGAACTGCTCCTCGAACGTGACTCTAAAACCATCTTCCCCCCAGAAGTAGTCACTCAACTAGAAACATACAGGGATGAAATAGCCATAGGTCAAGATAAAATCCAAAATGGTAAAGCTGAAAATCCAAAAGTCCTAACACAACATCTCAAAGAATTGCGACAGCAGCGTAATAAATTGCAAGACGACTACTTACCCGTTGGTTCTGGTTTCCAATTTGACTCATTCCAGGCTACTTTAGATGAGCGTACAGCCATTATCGAGTGGTATTTTCTCGCAAATAAAATTGTGGCGTTTATTTTCACACAAGAAGGAGAAGCTACTGTTTGGCAATCCCAACCAGAAGACCGAGAAGCTTTGGGAAATTGGATAAATCAATATTTGCAGAACTACTACAATCAGAAAGACCAGTGGCAGAATAGATTAGGGGAAGAACTCAACAAATTAGCTTCGATTCTGCACATTGATGAAATATTAGCCCAGATACCAAACCATTGCGACCAACTCATCCTAATCCCCCATCGGTTCCTGCACTTATTCCCCCTTCATGCACTCCCAGTAAGTCAAAATTCTGAAAATTCGGCTTGTCTTCTAGATTTATTCCCTCGTGGTGTGAGTTATGCACCCAGTTGTCAATTACTGCAACAAGTGCAACAGCGACAACGCCCTGATTTTCAATCCCTCTTTGCTATCCAAAACCCTACAGAAGACCTGAATTACACCGATTTGGAAGTACAAGTTATTCAAAGCTACTTTAATACTTCCAACGTCCTGAAAAAAACAGCAGCAACACTCACAGCAATTAATAATACTGACTTAAACTATTACCACTGCACCCACTTTAGCTGTCACGGCTACTTTAACTTAAGCAATCCCGGTAAATCAGCCCTAATTTTGGCAAATGCACTCGTCGCTGACGCACCAACAAAACCCGACTCTGAACGTTATCTGAATTTGCGATTGGGTGAAACCCATGATTTAGACAAATACCTTACCTTAGATAAAATCTTCGCTCTCAAATTAGGAAAATGTCGCCTCGTCACCCTTTCCGCGTGCGAAACTGGATTGATTGATTTTAACAATACCAGTGACGAATACATTGGTTTACCTAGCGGTTTTCTGTTAGCTGGGAGTCAAGCTGTAGTGAGTAGTTTGTGGACTGTTAGCGATTTATCTACAGCATTTTTGATGATGAAATTTTATGAAAACCTGCAAACAATAAATAGTGTCTCCTTAGCACTCAATCAAGCACAGCAGTGGTTGCGAAATTTAACAACAGAGGAGTTTGAAGCGCTGTTAGTTAAATATCAGCCACAAATTGAAGAAATTTTTGCTCAACTCCCAGAAGAAAAGCGTCGATTAGAAAAAGCTATCTTAGAAAGATGCAAGCGTAAACCCCACCCTTTTGCAGCACCATTTTACTGGGCAGGATTTACAGCTACAGGAATTTAGGATTCAGGTTTGGCAGCTTCACAAAACTTCTTCACGCCAATTTTGGCAACATAAATGACCACTGGTGTTGCAAGGGCTACGGGAATATTACCACTCGCTGCCAGAGTTGCGATCGCAGCTGTCAATACCCCCGTCATCAACTCGTCAAATTCTTCCTGACAGATGATTTTGCTGAGTTTCTGGGCTAGTTTCTCTAAATAATCTGAATCTCCTCGCAAGCTGACTTCTTGGTCAGTTGTCTCAACAGCGATTAACTGTGCTGCTGCTTCTAGATTTCCCTTACACTCTTCTATAGCATCTAATGCTGCTAAAGCTTCTGGACTATCCGCCAACTGGCTGCGAAACTGAGTAATTTCCTCTGGTGTAACGGTAAGCATTTAATATTTTTAAACATTAAATATACGAAATACTCAGCAATTATACATCTAATGCCTAATCTAGAGATGTGATGATCGCGCTCACACGACATCAACAGTAGGAATAATTTTGCTGTGCGATGGCTAATTTCACGCTTTTGTAAAATTACCATCCCTTCTGTTGCTTTGCCATTTCCGCAAACAGCAGACTGCTTCATCAAGCAGATATCTAAATCTCGCTCAGGGATTAGTGTTGGCACTGTGGGCAATCCTGCTTCCCAACGCTCAAATCGAGTTTGGTCGCCCATCCGCGCATCAATACTTTGGTTGTAACGGTCAACGATGTAGCGAATAAGTAACTGTTCTAGCTCTCGCAATGTGAGTCTTGCATCTTTCTCTGCATCCTCTGGGCGTTCCTGCACATTAGATCCGGTGTATCCAGGGAGTGTTGAAAACAGTTGGTCATTAAAAGTTTTGAACGGACGTTCGACTACTCCACCTTCAGAAGGGCGAAGCTCCTTCGGAGCCGCTTCGCTAACGCGTAAATGACATATAAACCCTAATTGCGCCGCAATCTGACTCAAGTGGTTAGAGCGAAAATCTTTACCGCTATCAGTATAAAATTGTTCTGGCTTACCATAGGTTCCCCACTCGCAATGCAGTTTGTACTCCCAAGCGTACCGCTTAGGTAAAATTGCATGGCGCAGTGCTAATGCCACTACCCCAGAACTCGGTGCATCAAACCTCTAGCTTAAGTTGAGCCTCCTCTGAGAGCTTTGTCACAATCACATTTGTCTCAGTGGCGTTGTTACTTTCTTCCAATAGCTCTTTTGTAGGTATTTCTGAATCAAGAGCTTCTTGCCTATTCATAATTAAAAATTTTTATGAATACATACTGTTATCCTAAAATGAAGTAATAACGACAGGCAATTTGTCATTATCAAAGTTTACAAGCTCTCTTTTGTCTATACATGTAGCGACAGCTATTTTGTCATTTATCTGGAAAATGACATTTAATTTGTCCGAAAGAAGAATATTAGCTTGAGTCTCTTAAATTTTTGAAGCCTTGCTATGTAAGGATTTTCTCGACGACAACAATTTGTCACGACGACAGATAATAAGTCACTGTACATTAGAAAAAAATGGTCTTGCTTGAGAACTCAAGACTAAAAGAGGCGTTCGTAGAGCCAAGATAAGCCCGCACCAGCAGTTTCAGCGAGAATGCTTACCAAACGATACAGACCAATTGCACTGAGGACGATCGCAGTTGGAAAGTGTTGCTCTAGAAGTGCGATCGCCGTGGCTTCAAATACGCCTAAGCCACCAGGTGCTCCTGGAACCACTAACCCCAGTAACCACGCGAAAACTAAAAGCACCGAGCA
>JAAUSC010000157.1 GCA_012031965.1 Scytonema sp. RU_4_4 | reverse complement strand
GACGTTGAGAGCCTTCATGATTGTCATACGCTTGAACTATTTTTTCTCTAAGCTCAAGAGAATACGCCTTCATTTTTATACATCCTGTACTTCCTTACTGTATTCTACCCGGTTGCAATCCGCTATAAGTGTCAGGACTGTGCGTTGCTCATGTCAACAGTGATTTCTGGTCGAGTGGTTTTAACCGGAAAACGGAAGATAGCAATAATAGCTCTTATTGTAAACACAAACATCGTCAGCGCCCCGATAGCAAAAATAATGTCTCCTGGAATTCGCAACCACACAGTCCACCGCATCCAAGGACTACTAATCACCTCAGCACTGCGAGCATACCAAGTTCCATAATTAATCGACTGTACCAGCTGGTAGAAGCCATTAGGAATCAAACCAAACAGCAGCATTACCACTAAGCCACCATTGATGGAAAAGAAAGCAAAACGCAGCAAAGATTCATTCCAAGCTTTTTCTGGGACAAATTCTCGCAAAGCGAACAGCATCAGTGCCAAAGCCAAACAACCATAGACACCAAACAAAGCAGCATGAGCATGAATTGGCGTGGTATTTAAACCCTGTGAATAGTAAAGAATAATCGGAGGGTTAATTAAAAAACCAAACACACCTGCGCCTACCAAATTCCAAAAACAAGTAGCAATAAAAAAGCGCAAGGGCCAACGATAAAATCCTTCTGCTTCCTCAGAGAGTCTTAGAGTCTTTAACACCTCAAAACCAATCAGCGTTAGGGGAACCACTTCCAAAGCTGAAAAGACTGCTCCCATAGCCGCAATAAAAGACGGCGTACCAGAAAAATACAGATGGTGTAATGTTCCAATAACGCCACTGCCCAAATACAAAATTGTCGTCAGGTAAGTCGCACGCAAAGCTGAGGTTTTTTTAAGGAAACCCAATTCACTGCATAGATAAGCAATCACAACCGTAGCAAAAACCTCAAAGAAGCCTTCAACCCACAGATGAATAACCCACCAGCGCCAATACTCAGCAATACTCAAAGGGGTGCGATTAGTATACGCCAAACCCACTGAATAAAACAAGGGAATAGTAATCGCACTGTAGAGGAAAAAGTGACTCAAACCAGTGGGATTTTTCTCTTTTTGTAAAGCAGGTTTGAAAGCACGGTACATTAGCCATAACCAAAACACCATGCCACCAATTAGCAGCAATTGCCAAACCCGCCCTAATTCAATATATTCATAGCCTTGGTGTCCCCAAAGAAAGCTATCTTTTATGTTTAAAACTCCGGTAACTGCTTCCCAAGTGCCAATCATTGAACCGATAACAACCACGGTTAATGCAATGAGGAGAACAGTATTACCAAGCGCTTGATTTTTGGGTTCATAACCACCGAAACGCGGAGCAAAGTAAAGTCCGGCTGCTAACCAACAAGTCGCAATCCAAAATATACAGCAGATTGCAGGTAAATGAGGTACAGTCATATCAGTGCATCAACGGGTAAAATGAAAGCATACTCAATCGACTTGCGAGAAAAAATAGTAAAGGCTTACTCTCAAGGTGAGACCTCAGTCAGAAAAGTTGCTTCGAGATTTGGTGTAGCCAAAAGCTTTGTACAAAAACTACTCTCCATGAATAAGACTCAAGGTCATGTAAAACCGAGACAACAAGGTGGAGCAATGAAGGGTGAGTTGGATGGATATGAAGCGCAACTAGCTACAATGATTGAACAATACCCAGATGCAACTTTATTAGAATACTGTGAGTATTGGGGTACAACTCATAATCATTGGGTAAGTACAAGTACGATGTGTCGTGCATTGCAAAAACAAAAACTAACACTAAAAAAAAGACGTTACGCAGCAGCCAAGCGAAAACAGAAAGAGTCCAAAAATTGAGAACAGAGTATTGGCAGCAAGTTAAGCAAGTAGACCCAAAAAACTTAGTTTTCATAGATGAAATGGGTGTTTTATTGGGTTTGACAAGAACTCATGCCAGAAGCCCTCATGGAACTAGGGCGTATGATTTTAAACCATTTTATAGAGGAGCAAAGACTACAGTAATTGGGGCAATTAGCTTGAAACAAGTTTTGGCTGTCATGACTCTGAATGGTTCAATGAATGGAAACGCATTTAAAGTCTTTGTCGAAAAGTGTTTGCTTCCTCAACTTTGGTCACGGGGTCTTACACGTAAAAAATTGGGCAGCCTTAGTTTTGTTGATCAGTCGGCGGAGTCGGGTATTCGTTGTATAAAGGCTGCCCAATTTTTAGGGGACAATGCATCGGGTGCTGTAGTTGTTATGGATAATGTCCCAGCACATAAAGTCAAAGAAATCGAATCTTTAATTAAATCTAAGGGTGCAAGTGTTCTTTATCAGTCACCCTATTCTCCTGACTTTAATCCAATCGAACATTGGTGGTCACAATTAAAATCTTTTTTACGTCAATTTTCTCCAACTACTGCAAAAATGGTTGATGTTTTAATTGCAACTGCACTCGATTTGATTAATCCCGTGCATTTCAAAAACTGGTTTACAAACTGTTGTTACTGTACCTCATAAACCTGCAATACGCTGTAATAACTGAGATAGAACATAACATAATTGTTGCGAATAACCATTTATAAAAATCTTTCGCGATTACTAAATATGTCATTTCTCTATTTTTTATAGTATTAATTTGGTCTTGTAATCGAATTTTTTCTGCTTCTGAAGACATTAATTTTCTCTGATTAATTAATACTTGCCACTTTGGCATTGTGATTGTATTAATCAATTCTTTTTTTAAACCTTCAGTCCAATATTTAGCTATATTTTCTCCACATATATTGGAAACATATACACCAAAGCCTGCTAAAAAAACAAGTATTAGTGACAACAATAAATGACATCGGTGAGGTTGTTTTTCTCGGCTATTATTTCATATTTTTGTCATGTCACTTTCTCGTATATCATCATTCTTTTGATAGCAAGTTATGTGAGTGAATGTTAATCTTGGCATATTTTCTCCTTGGTTATACATGAGTATCTTCAAATTTAAAGTTAACAAAAAATTTTGAAGAAAATGTGATGAAATAATTTTTTATACTGCCAAAATTAGCGAGCCTGTCATTGGTTTCCGCCTTTGTAGTACTTGGCGATTCTCCAGAGGAGACGCTACGCGAACGCTAAAAAATACCAACTTTATCTGTTACCTCCCACGGTAAATTAATATCCATCCTACCAACATGACCGTAGGCAGCTAATTTTTCATAGAACTCACCTTTTCTTAGCGATGGTAGAAATCTTAAATGGAACTGCTTGATAATCCCTGCTAAGCGGAAATCAAAATATTTCTCAAGTAATTTCGTGATTTCTTCATCAGAGATTTTGCCAGTACCAAATGTTTCAACTTGAATACTAACAGGTCTAGAAAATCCTATAGAATAGCTAAGTTGAACTTCACATTCATCAGCTAAGTTGGCTGCTACTATATTCTTAGCTGCATAACGAGCAGCATAAGCTCCTATTCGGTCTATTCTCGTTGGGTCTTTACCGCTTAAAGCTGCACCACTATGTCTAGAATATTCTCCATAAGTATCAATTGCATTTTTTCTTCCTGTTAATCCAGAGTGAATGGAAGGACCTCCTACGTTAAACGGCTCATCAAAGTCAATGATAATTCTTGTCTTTTCATCAGGTTGAATTTCTTCATCTTCAAATACAGGTTGAATAACTGTTTCTCTAATATCATTTTGTAGTTGCACAAAATTAGGATTATCTGAACTACTTTGACTAGCAATGACTGTGATACTATGAATTCTATAGGGTTGACGATTTCTATATTCAATTGCAACTTGAGTTTTGCCATCTGGAGATAAATAAGGCAGTATTATTTGCAATTTTACAGTATTCAATTGTCTTGCTAATTTGTGTGCTAGCCAAATAGGCATTGGCATGAAAGCAGGGGTTTGATTGCACGCAAAACCAAAAACTGTGACTTGATTTTTGACACTAATTTGCTCTATCTCTTCCTCAGATAATTTTCTTTCATCAAATGCGTGTACCTGATAAGGCGGTAATTCCTTAAGGCTAGTTAAAATGCTACAGGTTTTGCCGTTAAAATCAGGCTGGTCGTAACCAACTTTATCAATGACTTGTCTGGCTATATTTGTAAAATCAACATTGGCGTTAGGTTCAAATCTCGCTGCAATAAAGACAATGCCTGTAGAGACGGCACATTCTGTGATAATTCTGGCGTAGGGATCTTGCAGAAGAAAGCGGTCTACAATCGCATCACTGATTTTGTCACACAGTTTATCAGGATGCCCCTCGGTGACAGATTCGGAAGTAAACATAAAGTCTTTTTTCATAATTTTCTTGAGTTAGATGATACTGACTGACTTATCAATTTCTTCTTCGTTTCATTGACTGCTAAAGGTAACAATGCACTGCTACTAATGACAATGTTATCTACAACATCAATTGGCGCGAGACTCAACAGCATCCTCAGTCCTGGAATTCCAAGCGAAAGGAGCTGTAAAGCAATTGAGCCAAAAAGTGCAATATTCAAATAATGATTCGGCGGCAATTTACCAGCATCAAAGATGCCGTATTCTTGAGAACGGCAACTGAGAGCATGAAGGAGTTGTCCCATTGTCAAGCTCATAAAGGCAATGGTGCTTGCTTGTGGACTGATGCCATATTTTGCAATTCCATATCCATAAGCGCCCAAGGTGGAAACAGACAGTGTTGCAGACTCAAAGGCAATATTCTCAAAGTCTGATGTCTTAATAATCGGTTCGTTTGGGTTGCGGGGTGGCTTGCTCAATACATCTGGTTCTTGAGGTTCGAGAGCAAGGGCTAAACCAGGAAAGATATCTGTGACTAAATTCAGCCAGAGGAGTTGGATAGCATTCAATGGTTGACCCATACCAATTGATGTAGCTGCTAGCATCACCATGATTTCGCTCAGATTAGTAGAGAGCAGAAAATGAACGGATTTTCTGATGTTGTTGTAGATAGTTCGTCCTCGACTCACAGCAATAATCATGGTTTCCAAATTGTCATCTGCAAGGATGATATCTGCAACCTCACGTGCTGCATCGGTACCAGCACTGCCCATCGCCAGACCAACATTAGCCGCTTTCAGCGCCGGAGCATCATTAATACCATCACCAGTCATGGCAACAACTTTTCCAGCTGCTTGGAGTGCCTGTACAATCTGGAGTTTGTTGGCAGGACTAATCCGGGCGAACACATTGACTTTATCAAAAAGCGCTGTCATCGTTTCAGGATTAATACTGACCATGTCGGAGGAATCAAGGATTTGCAGCTGCTTGTTGTTTGCAAGATGCAATTCTTTGGCAATGGCATAAGCGGTGGGACTTTGATCGCCCGTAATCATGACTGTATCAATTCCAGCGTCATGGAATTGATACATCAAATCTTTTACCCCTTTTCTAATCGGATCTGCCATGCCAATCAGACCCAGCCAAATAAGGTTTTGCTCAGAATTGACTTTTGGTGTTATATCATCTACATGAGTATAAGCTGCTGCCAGTACCCGCAGCGCTTTCCCTGCCATACGCTCATTTTCAATTTCAATAATCAACTTGTCATCATCTATAAGCGGAACGACTTCCCCGTCTTTCATCTGCCAATTGCACTCTTTAAGAACTTCTGTCGGTCTTCCCTTAACAGCAACAAGCTTTTGGCGATGGCGAGTCACATGAAGCGTACTCATGATATTACGGTTTTCTGAGCGCTGATAAGTTGCGATGAGTGGATAATTTTCCCTCAGACTCATAACATCCACTCCAGCACTCATTGCCATGTATATTAAAGCGTTCTCAGTTGCAGAACCTTGGACGACATACTCACCATCTGGCTGTTGCATGAGTTCGCTTTCATTACAGAGAACCAAAATATGAATCAGCTTGAGCAGTTCATCGCAACTATAGGGATTGATACTTTGTTCTGTTGTTATAAATTGACCGTCAGATAGGTGAATGACTTGGTTATCGGTGTAGGTTTCTACAACAGACATTTTGTTTTCTGTAATTGTCCCGGTTTTATCCAGGCAAATCTTCTGCACGGAACCCAAAGCTTCTACGGCGTTGAGACTGCGGACAAAAACTTTATGCTGTCGCATATCTCGAATTCCTAAAGCTAGAGTCGTCGTCGCGACAGTCGGTAACCCTTCGGGAACCGCCGCTACAGCCAGAGATATCGATGTTTTAAGCATTTGCAGCCAACCATATCCCCGCCATAGCCCAATAAGAAAGACAATACTGCAAATTCCCCCACTCAGTAAAACTAATTGACTACCAACTTGGTCTAGTTGTCTGGAAAGAGGAGTATCTGTTGCACTTGCTTCACCCACCAGTTTTTGGATTTTGCCCAGTTCCGTAAATGAACCTGTTCCCACAACAGCAGCAACACCTTGTCCACCAGTGACTAAAGTGCCTTTGTATACCATGTTTGTGCGATCGCCAAGAGAGATATCTTGACCAATCAGGGATGCTGTCGTTTTGGTAACTGGTAGACTTTCTCCAGTGAGTGCCGATTCATCAATGCTCAAATTTTCCGTCGAAATCAGTCTGGCATCGGCTGCTACATAGCAGCCAGGTTTAAGAACTAAAATATCTCCTGGAACGATATCTTTGGTGTTGATTTCTGTCTGGCTACCGTTTCTAAGGATCAGGGTGGATGGGCGATCGCGTTTTTTGAGGGAATGAATAATCTTTTCTGACTGGCTTTCTGTAACATAACCAATACCAGCATTAATAACCACAACACCCATAATCACTAGCGCATCGACAAGTCCTCCAGTTGCAATTGAAAGAACAGCAGCAGCAGATAATAAAGCAACTGGCAAAGATTGGAACTGGTTAATTAAAATACTAAGTTCAGAACGCGAAGCCGCCTCAGGTAAAACATTATGCCCATATTTGTTTAGCTTCTCAAGCGCAGATTCACTAGATAATCCTAAAGTTCTTGAAGTTTGCAACGCTTCTAGAACACAATCTACTGACATGAGATGCCCATTTTCTAACTTTTTGTTTTCCGTATGAGCAATCATTTGGCTTGATTTTATGCCAGTTTTAGAGGTATTTATTTGCTGATATTTACTTAGTTTGTGTTGATAACTTAGTATAATTTCTTTAAGCGAAAGACAGATTTGAGCATGGCTAATATCAGTATGAAAAGTAATCAGAATATTGCTAGTTAAAGTATTGGCAAAAACAGATATTATACCTGGCTCCTCCAAAAGCGATCGTTCAAGGTGTTCTTTGAGAGATTCCGAACGGTAAAGACCATAAACTTTGTACCTGGCTCTACCTTTCACATTGGTATGTATTGCTTTAAACACAAAAATCCTCCTCCTGTACGATTTGTAAGTACAAGACAGTCATTTTGACACTCAAGTGTGCATCTGTTTAGAACTCTCGTACAGCGATGGATTCTTGCTTGACAAACTAGCTTCATGACATGAGTCGGTTAGCTGATAATGAATTGGTAGCTGCAATTTATCAGTTTCATTTAGCTTCGTAAAACTGTCGAAGGCATACCATGCTAAGAGGAAGAGTCACAGGTGCAAGGATGGCTGCTGTGATACCTTCGACAATTTCAGGTATTCCAACTTGCTCGATATTTGATGTAGATGCCATTTGAAAGTCGTCGTTGAACTGTTAACCCCACTTTAAGCTACATATTAAATGTGAGGAAGTTGTGAGAATCAAGAAGTGCTAGCTTTTAAATTACAAACAATTGAACTATCTTGACATCCTCCCACGGCTAAAAGCCGATGGGATTCCAAGAATCACTTCTTAGGCTTCCTCTTCCCACGACTCGGCTTAAGCGGAGGAGTTTCCGGGCTTCGCCCCGCTTCGCTAACACCCGCGCAGAGGTCGATGTCTCCAGAGGCGATTAACGTTCCCGTGTGCCCCACGGTACGGAGTCCTTTCTCAAGTATGTTTCGTGCAGCGTTCCAATCCCTATCCTGAGTATGTCCACAATGTTGACAAGTATGTGTCCTATTACTCAAAGACTTCTTGACGACCTTCCCGCAGTTAGAACAATTTTGGCTTGTGTAGTGGGGTGGAACAGCAACTGTTACTACTCCAAATATTTTGCCAAAATACTCAACCCAACTGCGGAATTGCGTCCATGCTGCATCACTAATCGATTTGGCAAGGTGTCGGTTCCTTACCCTTACGGGTTCGCCAGTCGCTTCAAGTCGGGGAACCCGCCCAACGTGCTGGCTCACCATGTTTCGCACCTTCAAGTCCTCGTAGGCTACCAAGTCGTTAGACTGGACTACGCACCTTGCCGTCTTTACAGCAAAGTCTCTACGCTGCCTACTTACCTTGAGGTGTTTTCTTCCTACTTTATTCCGTGCTTTGACACGGTTCTTAGAACCTTTCTTGGTTCTAGACAAACGACGTTGCAGTCGTTTCAAGGACTTTTCGCTTTTACGAAGATGACGCGGATTCGCAACCGTGTTCCCGTCGGAGTCGGTATAGAAATGGTTCAACCCAACATCAATCCCGATATTATGGGCAGTTGGTTCTCGTTTCTCCAAGCGTTCTTGGTCAATGCAAAACTGTACGTAATACCCGTCAGCACGCCGAACAACACGGACACGCTTAATTTGCTTCAACTGGTAGAAATGCAAGTCGCGGGTTCCCCACATCTTGAAGGTTCCCGCTTCAAATCCATCAGAGAAAGTGATACACCGTCTATCTTCGGAAAGTTTCCAACCACTGGTTTTGTACTCAACGCTACCATGTGTCTGCTCTTTCTTGAATCGTGGGTATCCTTTCTTACCTAGTTTTTGCTTTTTGCAATTGTCGTAGAAACGAGATATGGCAGACCACGCTCTTTCCGCACTAGCCTGTCTTGCCATAGAGTTGAGGCTATTAGCCCACTCAAACTCTTTCGCAAGGACAGCACAGTAGGCGGAAAGCTCGTATTTCCCAATATCCTTGTTATCCATCCAGTATCTGAGACAACTGTTACGAACAAACCTCGCAGTACGGATAGCTTCATCCAGCTTTCCATGTTGCGACCTACGGTCCGCTAGCCCCGTAGGGGCGCTACGCAAACGCTAACGTTTGTTCCTTCCAACTTTGCCTCAAATACCAACATCTATCTGTTTACGCTCAATTCTATAGCGTAATTGTAGCACGGATATTTAGACTGCAACTAAAGTTGCATCGTATTCATCCCACCCCTAGAAGGGGATGGGCTTTCTACTCCGACGCTGTAAAATAAATTAGCAAACTTAATACATCTTGAATGATTGTGGCGACAGGTCCTGAGCCAAAAGCTGGGTCTTTGCCAGCACGGTAAAGCAGCCAGGGAAATAACAAACCAATACTTGCTGCAATTCCCGTCCTTGTACCTAGTTGGATTTGGGGAAGCCCCATCTTCCGTGAAAGTCTCTAATCTCCTCACAAGTTTCTCAAATTGTTTGCCTACCATAACAAAAGCTGGAGGGACAGTACTGGGATTTTGCCAATGGCTTGTTCTCTAAACTCAGATTCGCTTTTCTGTGTGGTGGCTCTTCGCGAATGTTCTGGCGTGGGTGTTTGGTTTACTGGTGGCATTTACAGGCGCGGGTATAGTCAAAGAAGGTTTGAGTATTCAAACTGCCCTCTTGACAGCAGCAAACGGAGCCACGATAGGTACAACAGTTGGGATAATGACAGGCATTGCTTTAGTTGTGCGACTGAAACCACCCAGAAAGCAGTCTCACTGAAAACTGTACAGGAGGTTGATATGTTCACAGCAGCAGACATCATGACTAAAGATGTTGCCACAATTCGTAGTTCAGCAACTGTGGCTGAGGCTGTTCGACTCATGAAAGAAAGAGACTGGCGATCGCTCATCGTTGATCGTCGCCATAATCAAGATGCTTACGGCATTATCACCAAATCAGATATTGTCTACAAGGTCATAGCCTACGGTAAAGACCCTTGTAAAGTGCGCGTCTATGAAGTCATGACCAAGCCTTGCATTGTGGTTAATCCTGACTTAGGTGTGGAATATGTAGCTCGGTTATTTGCTGACCATCATCTGCTACAGGCACCAGTTATCCAAGGGGAACTGTTAGGCATTATCTCTCTAACTGATATCATCAGTCACAGCAACTTTGTTGGTCTACCTCGGACAATTGTCCTGGAACAAGAACTGCAGGATGCAATAAAAAAAGCGCGTGAAGCCTGTGCGAAGACTTCCCCTCGTTCCGAAGAGTGTGCAGCCGCTTGGGATGTGGTTGATGAATTGCAATCCGAACTTGCCTATCAAAGTGCAAAGACAATAGAAAAAACAGCCTTTGAAGAATTTTGTGAGGAGTTTCCAGAGGCGATGAAAGAACGAGTGTATGACAACTGGTGTAGTGGATGAACAAGTCTCAACTGTTCAGCCTTGAGTCATAAGTTATGAGACAATTTTGTGTGAAAAGGACAACTATGAATAAGATACAACTTTCAATAACAATATTCACATCAATTATCTTGCTGCTTCCAACTCAGTCTTTAGCTCAAGGGGGAATGCGAGGCAGAGGTGGTGGCGGCTGGGGTCCAGGAAACCATTACAGCAAAATGTACAATCCTCAAACCATCGAAACTTTAAGTGGAGAGGTGGTTAGTATTAACAAAATGATGCCAATGCGAGGAATGTCTCACGGTGTACATCTGCAGTTGAAAACAGCCAAAGAAACCGTTTCAGTACATTTAGGACCAGAATGGTATATAGAGAACCAGGATATCCAGATTCAACCGAAAGACAAAATTGAGGTCAGAGGGTCAAGAGTTACCTTTGGAGGAAAACCAGCAATAATTGCTGCTTCTGTTAAAAAAGGTGATAAAGTACTGACGCTGCGAGACGACAAAGGTTTTCCAGTGTGGAGTGGTTGGCACTAACGCTGATTGAAATTGATATCATGTTCGGATGAACACTTTTGAAGAAGAATACAGGAGCGGAGCCACCAGACGCTCCGCCTCCGGTCAGAATACAGGAGCGGAGCCACCAGACGCTCCGCCTCCGGTCAGAATAAGAAATTGGGAAGGGATTCCCACCCCTCCCAATTAAAGACTCCCTACAAGGGAGGGGTTGAGCGACCCTTCTACCAAGATGCGCTCTTGTGTACAAAAGTATGAGCATTCTATCTTTCTTCCTTCTGTTAGCGCAGCGGGGCGCAGCCCATTCTGACTCCTGACTCCTGAGTTCTTCTCGATAATAAGGAGAGGGGAACTCGGGACCCCCACGGAGGAGCCAGTGCGGTCTTGGGGTTTCACGCCACTCCCCTCAAGTCGGGAGACCCGCCCACAGGGGTGGCTCCCCAAGTGGAGCATCTGGCGTTGGGGATTAGGGGCGGGGGTGAGGTCTTTTTATTGTAAGTAATTAGGCGAACTTGATATGATACATCATTCGAGCAAAAGGTTGGGCAGATTTGAGCAGGTTTAGCCCAACCCAAAGAATCAAAATAACACCTCATCAATTGCTCGCCTCGGTGTCTGTTTGACTTCCACACCAAAGCCCAAACGCAGCAGAATTTGTGGGTAGCCTGGTTCATGGAGAATCTGACTCAGTTGCGATCGCAAAGAAGGGACTTGAATTGGCTGATTTAAAAAGGAAGCTGAGAGTCCTACAGCCTGTCCTCGCAGTAACAACCGCTCTAACGCCTGTCCTGCTGCTAACCAATCGGCTTGCGTGTCACCCTTTGTACCTAAAACTGCAATGACTGGTGAGTGTTCAACAAGTTTACGACTGCGTTCAGCAATCGAATCTCCCATATCAAAGGTTCGTAATACTAAGGCAAGTATAGGTGTCACAAAATCAAAGTGTTCATCTATGCCTTGAGCATACCCAGGAATACCATCATGGCTTGTACTATTTCCAGGACGAATCCATGCTGACAATTCACGACGATAATTAGGGTCTGCCATTAGTAAGTGGTCACCTTGCGTTACTAACTCAGCAACTGCGTTCCGTGCAGTATCTTGCTTGACAATATACAACCATGCACCTTCTTGCTCGGCATCCGTCTGTAGCCATTTAAGCAGTGATTGGGGAACATCCCAGTCTTCGTAGTCTTTTCTATTGGTGTGTCGTCTTTGAATTGCCTTAAATAGCAGATGCTCGTCAGCGTCTTCCTGTATCGGACAACCAAACTGAATTCGGGCTAAGAAATCTGGATTGCTTGGGTCAGGAAAAGTCGTAATTTTACCTTTGTACCCGAAGTGATGCAGAGCAATGCGGAGATTAAACAGTGCTGTACCACAACTGATGATCAATTCTCGACCTTGAGGGTCAGCAACAGGTAAAATACGAGTTCTGTCAGCATAGAAATCAATAGCTTTATCTTTAATTTTAAACAGCCAAGGTTGGGTGTTATGACTAGATGGAGCCAGCACAGCATAGTTCAAAAGAAACTGTAGCTGCTCATTTGGCGTACCTGTTTTCGGAAATTTAGTTTCCCTCATGTTCCAAATGTCCCACGATTTATTGGACATTGCAATCACTCTCCTCATCATCCTCATCAACTAATAGCAACTGATAAGTCACTCAGGGTAAGAAGTTAAGCAGAAGTTGTTTGCGCTTGTTGAGGAACTTCTGTTGGAACATGACCTTGCACAATCAGAATAGAGCAAGGTGCATGATGTGTAACGTAATTACTGACACTACCCAAGAAAAACTCACTGAGCTTGCTACAACCCCGACGACCCATAATAATTAAGTCAGCGTTCCAGCTACGAGCAAAATCACAAATCATCCGACTTGGATCGCCAAGATGTTGTGTCATATCACAAGTCACACCTGAAGCTAGTGCTTGATTTCGTAATGATGTCAAAAATTCCATTCCCTCCCGTTCAAGTGCTTGCCATGATTCCGGATAGTTGGCTGCATTTTCTGTCGGTAACATTGGGTACAAAAGAGTTGGAGGAAGAGCTATAGGGTATACGTAAGGTTGCTCGAAAGGATTTAAAACGTGCAGCAACCTAAGATCTGCAGACAGAGCTTTTGCTAAAGATACAGCTTCATCAAAAACGTGCTGACCGATTTCGGATTTATCTATTGCAACTAAAATTTTGTAAGACATAATTATTAACTCCTTAGTTATTAACTCCTTAGTTATTAGTCAAAAGTTGTCAATTATGAGTTATCAATTTTGAATGAATAACTCATAACCCTCTTGTTCAGCCGCAGAAATTTCTAACAGCGTCTTGAGTACCGAGTCAGGGTTGAGACTGATAGAGTCAATTCCCTGTGCGACTAAAAAGCGAGCAAATTCTGGATAGTCGCTAGGTGCTTGACCGCAAATACCAATCTTACGTCCATGTTGTTTGACTGTACGAATTGCCTTTGCAATCATTCGCTTGATCGCCTCGTCGCGTTCATCAAATAGATGTGCAACTAACTGAGAATCCCGATCCAGTCCCAGCGTCAACTGTGTGAGGTCGTTTGAGCCAATCGAGAACCCATCAAACACCTCACTAAACTCATCTGCTAGCTGTACATTGCTGGGCAATTCACACATCACGTAGACTTGTAATCCGTTTTCTCCTTGCACCAAACCATTTTTCGCCATTTCTGCAATGACGCGACGACCTTCTTGGGGAGTACGACAGAAGGGAATCATCAAAATGACGTTGGTTAAACCCATTTCGTCACGGACTCGTTTCATTGCCAAACATTCAAGGGCAAAGCCTTCACGGTAACGCTCATCATAGTAGCGAGAAGCACCACGCCAACCAATCATCGGATTTTCTTCTTTTGGTTCAAACTGTTTACCGCCCAAAAGATTGGCGTACTCGTTACTCTTAAAATCACTGAGACGAACAATGACAGGTTTGGGATAAAAAGCAGCTGCAATGGTACTTATTCCTTGTGCAAGTTTATCAATGAAGAATTGAGATTTGTCTTCATATTGAGCGGTTAATTCAGCAATTTTGTATTTAGCAAGTTCATCTTCCAATTCATCAAAATGAATTAATGCTAACGGGTGTGCTTTGATATGGTTGGCAATAATAAACTCCATCCGCGCTAACCCGACTCCATCATTAGGTATAGCAGTTAAGCCAAATGCTTCTTCCGGGTTACCCACATTCATCATGATTTTTGTGCGGGTGCGGGGCAATGTTTTCAATGCTATATCTTGCACTTCATAAGGCAATAAACCTTGGTAAACTCTTCCAGTTTCGCCTTCAGCACAAGAAACAGTGATTTCTTGCCCAGTTTTCACAACAGTGGTGGCATAACCACAACCTACTATTGCTGGGATTCCCATTTCTCTGGCAATAATAGCTGCGTGACAGGTGCGTCCACCAGAGTTGGTCACAATTGCACTTGCTTTCTTCATGATTGGTTCCCAGTCAGGATCTGTGCGGTTTGTGACTAGGACTTCTCCTGGCTGAAACTCATTGATATGATGCACATCGAGAATAACTCTGGCTTTTCCTTGCCCAATCATCTCACCCACACTCCGCCCTGTCACCAACACTTCACCCTTTTCTTGAAGATGATAGGTGTGCAAGACATTTTTCACTTTCTGAGACTGCACTGTTTCTGGACGTGCTTGAACGATAAACAATTCATTGGTGATGCCGTCTTTTGCCCATTCAATATCCATTGGGGTGTAGACACCACGCACTTGTGAGTAGTGCTCCTCAATTATGCATGCCCAGTGTGCCAGTTGTAAAATTTCGTCATCGTTGAGGGCGAATGAGGAGCGATCGCTCGCTGCAACAGGGATATTTTTGGTTAATTTTGATCCGCCCAAGTCATAAACCATTTTAATTTCTTTAGTACCAAGGCGCTTTTCAAGAATTGGACGGTATCCTTGTTTGAGAGTTGGTTTAAATACTAAATATTCGTCGGGGTTAACGGCTCCCTGAACGACATTTTCACCCAACCCATAGGCAGCAGTCATCAGTGCGACATCTTTGAAACCTGTTTCCGTGTCGATAGAAAACATCACCCCGGATGCAGCCAAGTCAGAACGCACCATCTTTTGCACACCTACCGAGAGGGCAATGTTGAAGTGGTCAAAGCCCTTGATTTGACAGTAGGAAATAGCACGGTCTGTAAAAATTGATGCAAAGCATTTGTGGCAAGCTTCCAGGACGGCTCGCAGTCCGTGGACGTTGAGGTAAGTTTCTTGCTGTCCAGCAAAGCTGGCGTCAGGTAAGTCTTCAGCGGTCGCACTGGAGCGAACTGCGACATCTGTGTCGTCACCGTACTGTTGACAGAGATTCTTGTAAGCTTGGGCGATACGCGAAGCGTCAAGCCTCCGGCTTATCGCTTGTTCTAATTCTTGAGGAAACGAGGTTTGTAGCATTAAAGACCGTGCCTGTTTACCTAGTTGTCTCAGATTATTCACATCCTCAACATCTAAGTCTGCAAAAATCAGTTTGAGTTGCGCTTCTAACCCTGCTGCTTCAATAAAGTAGCGATAAGCGTAAGCGGTTGTAGCAAATCCTGTGGGGACTTTCACGCCTTTGGGTCTCAGTTGCTGAATCATTTCTCCCAAAGAAGCATTTTTGCCTCCGACTGTAGGAATGTCTGCAATCCCTACTTTTTCCAAAGGTAACACAAGAGCTTGGTCTAGAACACCACGGCGTTCAGTGTTTTGATGGATCAGTATTTTTCGCATGGTAAAGCTTCCTTGATTTAGATGGAGCAATTTACGAAGGCTGCTTTCACTCAATGAGCGTTCTGTTCTTATGACTTTTTCTCTGTACTGATATTCCTCGTATGACTAAGGTTGGGTTTAAACGCATGTCTTCTGTTTGTGCTTCAGTCTTCATACCAGTCTTCACGACCCAGCAAGTCAATAATCTTATCTCTAAGTAAAAAGTCGTTCTTCTCTAACTCAAGCTCAACACAAATCCACTCGCGACCAGGAATGTACTTACACAAAGCATAAATTGGCGCTTGACGGCTCACAACTCCTTTGTTCACAAGTTGACGCGCTTCGTCTTTGATCACTTCTATGTCATATTTGACAGCAGTATCCATACTTCTTCCCCTCGCTCTTCATCAGCTTATGCTGAGTCAAAATAATTAACGCTTTGGCTCTACTTTTAATTTATGAAAAGAGTTTGAGGAAATTGTGAAGTTAAGAAGAACTCAGTTGTCAGAACGCAGAACGGGCTACGCCGAGCTACGCTAACAGCAATTCTTCCCCAATAAGACCCCGCCATTAATGGCGGGGACTATAAATAAATAAATGAGCGGGGATTAAATCCCCACCGATTCCATCCGTGGGGATATTCTGATGACGCATTGTCCCCTAATTTTTTGGCAGTCCTCTAACATTATTAACTCGTCGGCAACACAGTGAAACCACGAAACAGGACTGCAAAAAATTTCGTGTTAGACCCCGTGACTGCGTTCTGTGTTCTGCGTTCTTCTTAAACTTCCTCACAGGTTCCTCAAATG
>JAAUSC010000156.1 GCA_012031965.1 Scytonema sp. RU_4_4 | reverse complement strand
TAAGAGGCTCCGCCTCCGGTACTTAGATCGAGGCAGAGCCTCGCCGCCTACATTTCCAGCCTCAGGCTGGAAACGAGCTTAGTAAGGGGTATCACCCCAGACGAATTGACCAACAACATCATTTATTTTTAGGTAGTTGAATTTTGATGGCAAGAAATTGCCTTAAAATACTGACTGCAGAACACCGCCATCTACCCGCAAAGCTGCACCATTAGTCGCTGAGGCTATCGGACTGGATAGATAAACGACCATCGCTGCGACCTCATCAGTTGTTGCAAAACGTTTAATCAGGGAGATTGGACGAACATTTTTGAAAAAGTCAGCTTCGACTTCATCAGGACTAATACCACGGTCTTTTGCTAAATTTACTACAAATTCATCTACACCTTCTGACCGAGTGGGTCCTGCAAGAACAGAGTTTACTGTGACTTGAGTTCCAACAGTCAATTCTGCTAGACCCCTGGCAACTGCAAGCTGGGCTGTTTTGATCATGCCATAGTGAATCATCTCGACAGGAATTTGAATGGCAGACTCACTAGAGATAAAAATAATACGTCCCCAGTTTTGCTCTAACAACTTTGGCAGGTAGTGGCGACTCAGGCGCACCCCACTCAGAACATTAGCTTCAAAGATGTCAAACCAGTCCTCATCAGTGATATCTGAAAATGCTTTTGGCTCGTAAACACCAAGATTGTTAACTAGAATATCAATGCTAGAAACTTGTTGAAAGACTTGCTCTGCCCCTTCCTTTTTTGCAAGGTCAGCAACGATACCAGAAACTTTTGCTTCTGAGTTGCTGTGTTGAATTTTACTAATCGCCTGTTCCACTCGTTCAAGAGAACGTCCAGTGATGATCACTGATGCACCTTCTTGTGCAAGCCCTTGAGCAATTGCAAAACCAATACCTGCAGTTGAACCACTGACCAGCGCGGATTTACCATGCAATTTCAAGTCCATTGCTTGAACTCCAGGAAATGATAGGTTTACACCAGTTCAAATTCTAATTCGTCATTGAGTTATTGATGACGAATAACCAATTGAACTACAGATACTGCGCTAATGTCTTACTCAAGGTTGTTCTTGGAACTGCACCCACGACCGTATCAACTTGCCGACCGCCTTTGAACACCATGAGCGTAGGAATGCTACGAATCCCATAATGACTAGCAACAGTAGGATACTGATCTGTGTTCAGCTTCACGACTTTTACCTGTCCTGTGTATTCAGTAGCAATCTCATCTACCACGGGAGCAAGCATACGACAAGGTCCACACCATGGTGCCCAAAAGTCCACCAACACTGGCATTTCACTTTCAAGAACTTCTTGCTTGAATGTAGCTTCTGTCACATTTGGAACGGATGACATACTTGCCCTCCATTAATTCGTTATTTCGATAATATCGAATAATTGAAATATAGTCAACTTGATGAGATAATGCAAGTATGAAATTCTTACATCACCCAGACCGAAAACATATTTCTTTATCAGGAGTGCTGTACGCCTTGGGCGACCCAGTGCGGTTGGAAATTGTGCGGCGGCTGGCGGTTAAGGGAGAGCAATGCTGTGCTGACTTTGATTTTGCCATTGCTAAGTCCACCATGTCTAATCACTTCAAAATTTTGCGAGAGTCAGGTGTCGTCTTGACTCACAAAGAAGGAACACAGCACATGAATATGTTGCGCAAAGACGATTTGGACGCACTTTTTCCAGGATTATTGGACGCCGTGTTGCGGTCAGTTCAACCTTTGTCTATTGGCTCCTCATCTCAACAAACGGTATCACAGCAAGTTTAATGCTCAAAGATGGGAAAAGTACTGGCTGGCATGATTTCCCAACTCACTTTGCCCTCCTTTCAAATATCGCATTCGTCCTGTGCGATCGAAAATATAGCGGTTCTCATTTGGATCAAGTACAAGTTCATCTGCGTCGAGGGTGCGGTTCCTTAATTCTTTGAAGTATTGCACCCAACTGAAAACTGCTATATTATAGTCTCTCTACCTTGGTAAAACTTTTCTACGAAGCCAAATCAAAAATCTGCTGTGCGGTCAAGTTGAATTGGGGGAAAGTTGGGGAAACAATTGGAGTGTTTCCCGTAAATGGAGTCATCTGATATTCTTCGTCAACCAAGTTACAAACAAAAATTGTGGGTTGCTTGGGGTTACCGATGAACTTTCTTGCCCCCAGTGCTGCATAATCGAGAATCCAATATTCCTCGATGCCCATTTCCTCATAATCTCGAAGTTTATCGTAGTAATCGTCACGCCAATTAGTTGAAACAACCTCGACGATTAATTTAACCGAATCCGGATTTTGGATAATCGATTCGCTTTCCCACCGGGGTTCTACCCCCAGAACTTCTTTGTTCAAAACGATGATATCCGGCTCATAACCTGATTTTTCCCGTTTGGGTTTAACGATGGATTCTCTGGGAATAGTCCAGATGCCACCTTTGCCCATCTGCCTGATAATGATCAATAGCTGCTCGATAAGGGAACCTGTTAGATTTGAATGTTTTCCCTTTGGCTTGGGCATTTCGATAATAGCTCCATCGTGGAGTTCGTACCGGACTTCTGAATCTTCGGGATACCAACTTATAAATTCATCGAAGCTGTATAGTTTGGGTTCGACTTGGGCTTGAGTCATAAGTCATTTTGAGATTATTTTAAGCTTTTTGTAACTCGATAATTTCAGCTTGCTAGATAAGATTAATTGTAAAATTCCTCCAACCCAAAAGGTGCTAGGAGGCGTGTAAAAATAACTTGAGAAAGTGCGCTCCTAGAATGTAGCCAATTTAAGAACTTCAGCTAAAAAGTGACACAACTTATTTTACGTAATTCCTTGATCACGCTTTAATGTTATCACCGCCCTGTCGGTCAATCGTTAATCGCACAACGGATAGCCCTAAAATAATTAGGAATAGTACTAAGCCAATCGTACAAGCATAGCTAATTTCCAAATTGTTAAAGGCTTGTTCATATAAATAGTAAACAATTGTTTTCGAGCTATTGCGTGGTCCGCCCTGAGTCATGATGTAGATTTCTTCAAACACCTTGGTGGCAGAAATAGCCGAAATCACAGCAACTAGAGCTATATATGGTTTCATCAAAGGTACAGTAATATCCCAGTGCTTACGAGCACCGTCTGAACCATCAATTGCTGCGGCTTCGTAGATATCACTGGGGATGGATTGCAACCCAGCTAAATAAATGACCATGTAATAGCCCAATCCTTTCCACACAGTCACAGCCATCACGCTAAATAGCGCAAAGCTGGGACTCGTCAGCCAAGGAATTCCTTCTGGGAAAAAACCTTTCAACAACTGATTGAGTAAACCATTTTCGGCATACAACCATTTCCAAGCAATCCCCGCAACCACCATTGAAATCACGACTGGTGTATAGTACGCGGCTCTAAACCAGTGCATTCCACGCAGTTTCTGATTGACTAAAATTGCTAGTGCTAAGGGGGCGATGACTAGGATTGGGACGACACCTACAAGATAAAGCAAGGTGTTAAACAAGGTTTGCCAAAAAACTCTATCATTCCACAAGCGCTGGAAGTTAGCAAAACCAACCCATTGCGGTGTCTGGGTTAAATCATATTCGTAGCGGGTAAAGCTAAGGTAAAACGCTTGCAGTGCTGGCCAAAAGACGGTTAATCCCAAGATAAACAGAGCAGGGAGTAAAAACAAGTAGGGAGTCACACGCTGTGTGATCAGCACCCAATCTTTGGCTGTCAATCTATTCATAGGAAGATTTTTTTCGTGCTGTTGAGGGATGAATTCCAGCTTGGATAAATCCAAGATGAAAGAGCAAATTAATATTACACGAGCCTTTAAGCTTCATTCATGATTGCTAATTTATATGAGAAAGGATGGGAAGTTATTTACCATCGCGCCCATGCTTTACTTGCTGCTCAAATTGCGGGACACTGGCATCCAGAAAAACGTCCGCTACGCTGGTTAGAGACAATTGCTGCTATTTCCCATCACGATGATTTGGAAAAGGAATGGGAAGGCAATCACCTCACTGAAGCTGGCGCACCGCTAGATTTTACCTTAGCCAAGGAAACCGATTTAAGTAAGGTGCGTAGACTGACGCAAAATGCTAGATATCGCGGACGATGGGTAGCAATGCTGATTTCTATGCATATGAGCTTTCTCAGTGAGGGTAAGCGTGGAGAATCACCAGAATTGAATAGCTTTTTAGACGAACAACTCCAGAATCAGGAGCAATGGCGTCATGAATTGAATGTTACGAAGGATGAAGCCGCACAAGCTTATGAGTTTTTTCAATGGTGCGATCGCCTTTCACTTATCCTGTGCAATCGTGAGTTACCTGTTGGTGAACGAGCGTTAGAAATTGCGACTCTTTCAGACGGTAAACGCTATGATGTCATACAGTCTAGCGATGGTGTCACAGTACAACCGTGGCCCTTTCTAGAAGAAAAGTTTACTGTCAATGTAGAAGCTAGCTACCTAGAGCAACTGAAATTTGACAGTAACGATGAACTCACGCAAGCACTTGTGACAGCACCAATAAAAACTTTGGTGTGGACGTTTGTTCGGTAACATTCGGTAACATGAGTGATGAAGAACTATCAGACGGCGTAGGATTAAGGTGACATTTCTTAGTACAATCGAACCGTTAAGTTTTATCACGCAGTGTTAAGTACTCAAAACTGCTTAACACTGGTATCTTGTTTCCAGAGCTACCGTATAAGCTCTAAACTGGAAAACGGTAAAGAGAGGATTGACACAATGGCATTTGAACTTCCCCCATTACCATACGATTACGACGCTCTGTCTCCATTGATCTCCAGTGACACTCTCAAGTTCCATCACGACAAGCACCACGCTGGTTACGTCACGAACCTCAACAAACTGATTGAGGGTACAGAACTTGCCAAAAAGTCACTCGAAGAAATCATATTGGCGACTGCCAATGACTCAGCGAAAACTGGTATCTTTAACAATGCTGCTCAGGTATGGAACCATACCTTTTACTGGAACGGCTTGAAGAAAGGCAGTGGTGCTCCTTCTGGCGAATTAGCTAAAAAAATCAATGCCAGCTTTGGTAGCTTAGATGAATTCAAAAAACAATTCAAAGAAGCCGGAGCAACCCAGTTTGGTAGTGGTTACGCTTGGTTGGTGTTGGATAAGGGTGAACTGAAGGTTGTGAAAACACCAAATGCTGCTAATCCTATTACCAATGGTCAAACTCCTTTGTTAACCGCTGATGTGTGGGAACACGCCTACTATCTGGATTACCAAAATCGTCGTCCAGACTACCTGGAAACTTTCCTAAACGAGCTGATTAACTGGGACTTTGTAGCCGAACAATACGCCAAAGCAGCCAAATAAGCTGACCGAACTCGTCTGCACACAAGTTTCTATTCCATAGCTTAAGTTTGTTTTAACAGACTCAAAAATCAAAATTTTGCTGGTTCTTACGAACTCAAGCTATGAGCCAGGAACCTAATTTCCTGGCTGTTTTTTAAGTAAAACTCATCCAAAATCTACAATTTAAAAAGACAATTCAAAAAAGCATATGGATAGTACCGACCTAGCTCAATACATGGAAGCAACTGATAGCATTACCAAACCTTGGCTATTAGTGCAACTACGGCTAAAGAAACTTCAAGAACGTCGAGCCACACTTTCTGACAGTGAGTATTTTCATCAGTTAGTAGATATTCATCAGGATCTGATGAATTTGGGAGAATGGTGGCGCGGTATTGAAGATGAGGTATTTTAAACAAATGAGTCATTAGTCATTAGTCATTAGTCATTGGCAAAAATTTTTTGGACTATAAACTCGTGAACTTTATGCTTATGATTGTTGACCAACCTAGATTGATAGCGGTGTTCTGAAGAATGGATTACAAGGATGCAGGAGTTGATGTTGAGGCTGGTCGAGAATTTGTAAATCAAATTCGTAATTTTGTTAACAGCACCTTTAGACCAGAAGTCATTGGTGGGCTGGGTGGTTTTAGTGGCTGCTTTCAACTACCAAGTGGTTATAAAGAACCTGTGTTGGTTTCTGGGACTGATGGTGTCGGTACCAAGCTGAAAATCGCTCATGCTCTTAACCGTCATGACACTGTTGGGATTGATTTGGTAGCAATGTGCGTCAACGATGTGCTCACATCTGGTGCAGAACCACTGTTCTTTTTAGATTATCTGGCAACAAGTCAGTTAGATAAAGAGCAACTCACTCAAGTGGTTGCAGGTATAGCCTCTGGGTGTCAGCAGGCGGGTTGCGCTTTACTGGGAGGAGAAACTGCAGAAATGCCAGGTTTTTACCAAGTGGGTGAGTATGACTTGGCTGGGTTTTGTGTAGGAATTGTGGAAAGAAGCCAAATGCTAGATGGTTCCCAGGTACAAATGGGAGATGTGGCGATCGCCCTAGCTAGTACTGGCGTACACAGCAATGGCTTTAGTTTGGTTAGGAAAATTGTGAGCGAAAAAGGATTTTCGTGGAGTGATAGTTTAGAAATATTTGGTGGTCAAACATTAGGAGAAGTTTTCCTCTCACCCACGCGTATTTACGTTAAACCCGTACTGAGTGCGCGTCAAGCTGGTTTAGAAATTCACGGTATGGCTCACATCACGGGTGGGGGTTTACCAGAAAACTTGCCTCGTTGTTTAGGTGAAGGTCAAGCTATTAAAATAATCTGTGAAAGCTGGTCTGTTCCACCTGTATTTCAGTGGTTGGCACAAACTGGATCTGTGAGTTCCCAAGCTATGTATAACACTTTCAACATGGGGATTGGATTTGTGCTACTTGTACCTCCTCATCAAGTACAGCAAGCAATGACCCACTTTGAGTCACAAAACATGACAGCGTTTACAATTGGTAAGGTAATTAATGGCTCAGGTGAATTAATTGGATTACCAATATAAGCGATAAGATTTATACAACACAAATTCTTTATTTTTTATCTTTTCAAGTGCTTATTTAGCCTATTTATAATATTTACTAAATATCTGGTGCTGTTGCTAGGTGTTGATTCAACGGATATTTCTTGCAAGATTTCTTACTTTTACTTATAAAACAAATCACAAATACGCATGACCACGAGCCTTTGAATTTGCTAACGTAGTCTTAACATATTGAAAAATTTTGCCAATGGTGCCCAGAAAGTAGCAACCAACACTTCACAGCGGTGCTGGTGCATTCTGGGCTCTTAGTGTCACGTGTTTTAGTGTAAAAAATAACTGATTTTGGAAAAGAGGGGGTTATGACTGTCAATATTGTTGAGACATCTACCTCTAGGGAGCAATTAAAGCAAGTATTCCAGAGTATTGATGCAAAAAGTTGCCCGAGGTATTTTAACTTTCATATGCATACTGTCTACTCAGATGGTAGGTTACAACCGAGTACATTAATGGAGCAGGCGATCGCCATCGGTTTAAAAGGGTTTACTATTACCGATCATCACACTGTTGGTGGCTACCAGGCTGCTCAAAGCTGGTTAGAAAACTGGAGGTGGAACAACCCTGGCGCGAACGCTCCCATTTTGTGGAGTGGAGTAGAAATTAATGCCAATCTTTTAGATATTGAAGTTCATATTTTGGGTTATGGTTTTGAGCCAGAACATTTTAGTATAAAACCTTATATCCAAAGAAAAGCAACTACAGGTGAAGAATATCAAGCAGCTAACGTCATTTCTGCAATTCAAAAATCAGGAGGACTAGCGGTACTCGCTCACCCAGTTCGTTATAGGCGATCGCACTTTGAATTAATACCTGCTGCTGCGAAAGCGGGAATTGATGGGGTTGAAACTTTTTATGCCTACAACAACCCCAACCCTTGGAAACCTAGTGAGAGAGAATCTCTGCAGGTGCAACAATTGGCTAATGACTACAGCCTTTTAAATACCTGTGGTACCGATACTCATGGTTTAAACCTGCTCCAGCGGTTATAAAGTGATGCTCTATTATTTTTGCAATACTCCTGGTTCAACAAGCCAGGGGTAAAAAAATTCGCTGCCTGCGGCACGCTGCTAACACATTCAAAATCAAGAAAACCAGTGTTAGCAAGCAAGTCCTTTTGCTTCTAGCTGTACCCTGATTCAGCAATACCAAAGTTTTAGACAATGAGGGACCGCGATCGCTGGCATAAATGATGAAACGTCAGCCATGTGTTGCCTTCCAGATTGTCCACGACTGTGCTGTCCTAAATACTTGCATCCCCGCTGTCTAAACAGCTTTTGACCATAAATTCGACAAAGCATTGCACCTTAGGAAGTAGGTAACGATTACTTGGAAATATGGCATAAATTCCAACGTCATTCTCATCTTCGTACTCAGAAAGAATACGAATGAGTTGCCCGGATCGCAACGCCTGACTTGCCAAAAATGTTGACGCACGAGCAATTCCCAAACCTGCCAGTACAGCCTCGTACAGCGCTACCCCAGTATTGACCGTAAAATTTCCACCCACCCTAATCTCTCTGAGTCCAACTGGATCGCGAAAGCGCCATTGGTTCAAGGTGGTTTTGTATGCATTCAATGCGAGGCAGTTGTGAGCAGCCAGATCATCGGGAGTCTTCGGTGTTCCATAACGATCAAGATAAGCCGGAGCCGCGCAAATAATGCGGCGATCAGACACTAACCGACGTGTAATGAGTGAAGAATCCGCAATTTCACTAATACGAATTGCTACGTCTATGCCTTCACCGACCACATCAACTACATCATCAGTCAGCACCAGTTGAATGCTTAAGCGTGGGTAGTGTTCTAAAAACTCAGGAAGCCGCGTGAACAGATGGCGATGGGCAAACATGGTTGAACAGCTGACGTGTAGTAATCCTTGAGGTACTTTGCTGTGCTGTTTTACCTCGCGATTAGCTTCTTCCAAATCTGCCAAAATGCTGAGACAACGGTTGAAATAACGTTCTCCCACTTCGGTCAAGCTGAGGCTACGAGTCGTGCGATTGAACAGACGCACCCCAAGCTGATCTTCAAGATGGCTGATGCGACGACTAATTGCAGACGGATTAATTTCTAGTGCAACCGCCGCTTTCGCGAAGTTACCGCTGTTAACGACTTGCACAAAGACTTCTAAATCTTGTAAACGACTCATAATTAATGTATTTTTCGCATGAAAGTAGTGCCTTAAAAAGCTATTGTCAATATTTTAGACATGAATCTACACTTAGGCTATTGAGGCTTGTTTTGCAAATGCGTTGTAAAACTCTAAAAAGGCTTTTACAGCGGTGACAAAATTCTTGAATCATTTTCTACAAGACAAAGGACAATGATTAAGCACAGCACAAATCGACAGCCCAACCGTCGCCAAGTGATTCAAACTGGAATTGCTGGAATTGCTGGAGCAGCTGTCGTTGAGTTAACCACTCAAGCAAATGCTCAGCAAAGAGAACCTGCGCCAAAACCAGTCAATCCGAATAGTCGGTTTGCCGGAAAAGTTGTCTTGATCACTGGAGCAACGTCTGGAATTGGTCGTGCGGCAGCGATCGCCTTTGCCCGTGAAGGAGCCAAAGTTGGCTTCTGCGGACGTAGGGAAAATTTGGGGAACGAGGTAGAGCAGCAGATTAGGAAGAATGGTGGCGATGCTACTTACGTCAAAGCAGACGTAACGCAGCCCAAAGAAGTTGAATCGTTTGTCAACCGCATCGTTGAAAAATACGGTCAATTGGATGTGGCATTCAACAATGCTGGTGATGTGCTCTCAAAGCCACTCCACGAGATCACAGTTGATGAGTGGGACTGGGTTCAGAATACGAATTTACGGGGTGTTTTCCTCGCAATGAAATACCAGATTCCCCATCTGCTGAAGCGGGGTGGAAACATTGTGATTACTGCCTCTCAGCATACCGTGGCAACTCGACCGGGGTTTTCTGCCTATACATCTGCCAAACGGGCACTGCTGGGTTTAGCTCAGGCAGCGGCACTTGATTATGGTCAGCAAGGAATTCGGGTTAACGTGCTCTCGCCAGGGATTACGGATACGCCCCTGTTCCAACGGACAACGGGAGGGGCAAAGGAGAAGGTAGAAGCCGCTCGACAATTGGTGGATGGGCTGAAGCGAATTGCAACAGCAGAGGAGATTGCCGAAGCTGCATTGTTCCTCGCGTCAAACGATTGCCCCTACATCACGGGCGTTTCTCTCTTAGCAGATGGCGGCATGATGTCTGGGTTGTAGAAGTGTTTGAACACTCAGAATTATTTTGAACTTTACAGCAGTAAAAGTTATGCCACAAACCTCTCAACGGATGCGGCGATCGCTCCTCTGTTCAGCAATTGCGACTCTGACAACATTTGTTTTGGGAATCGTAACTCAAAAGCAAACACAAGCTCAATCAAATCGCTCAGGCGATCGCTATACTCGCGGCATCGAGACACTCAAGCGAGTTGGGGGTAAAGAATATGATCGCGTCCTACGTCCACTTCAAGCCTTCTTTCCAGACTTAGCCCGGATTAGTGTCGAATATCCCTTTGGCGATATTATGTCTCGCCCCGGACTCGATTTGAAACAGCGAGAGATTGCCAACGTTGCGGCATTAACTGCGATTGGCTCGGTGCGTTCAGCTCTCAAATATCACATTCATGGAATGCTGAATGTGGGTTGTACTCCTCAAGAAGTGGTAGAGACGATTCTGCACGCGGTTGTGTATGCAGGCTTTCCAGCCGCACAAGATGGAATGACGATCGCACGGGAAGTCTTCAAAGAACGTAAAATCCAATTTGAGCCAGTTTTAGCAAGACCGCAGGGCGATCGCTATCAACTCGGCATTCAGAATTTGCAGCAAACAGAAGGCGATAGAGTCAAAACAATTGCAACTCGGTTTGCAAACCTTGCACCAGATTTACCAAGGTTAATCATTGAATTTGCGCGTGGTGAAATTTGGAATCGGCGTGGACTCAGCCTCAAATCACGCGAGTTCGCCACTCTAGCGATGGTGACGGCTCTGGGAAATCAGAGTCATTCGGTTGAGGCTCACGTCGAAGGTGCATTGCGAGCAGGTGCAACTGAGACTGAAATTAAAGAGTTACTGTTGCAAATGACAGTGTATGTAGGGTATCCCAAAACACTGGCTGCCGTTACTGCCGCGCAACAGATATTTGCAGATCTCAAGCAAAGGGGAATTCCTGCAGCCAGTCCGCAACCGGATCTAGAAAGTCGGCGGCAAGCAGAAAGTAATGAAGCGCGTTATCGTCGGGGTTTAGAAGCTTTAAACCAAATTAGCAAGGCATCGGGCGAGGCAGTGGTGAAAAGCTTTGAAGATATCGCTCCCGACCTCGGACGCTATATTTTAGAATTCTCTTATGGTGATGTGTTTTCTCGTCCGAATCTGGATCTTAAAACCCGCGAACTTGCGACCGTTTCTGCGTTGACTGGATTGAATACAACTGCTTCAGAACTGCCGCTCAAGGTGCATATCAATGGAGCATTAAACGTTGGAGCCAATCGTCAAGAGATTGTTGAAGCAATCATGCATATGATTCCTTATGTTGGCTTTGTCAAAGTGCAGCAGGCAATGGCTTTAGCAGAAGCAGTGTTTCAAGAACGAAATGTTTAAGCAAATTAAAAGAGCATCAATCGTTTTATTAAAATGTTTAGTTATGAGCAGCAAGAAACGTTTCGGCTTGAGAATCACTCGAAGCGCGATAAGCCGGAGGCTTGACGCTGAGTCCTATGCCTACGGCACGGCTGTGCCGAACGGACACCCGCAAGGGACGCGTATCGCATTCATCATCGGCTTCCTCACACTGATCTTAATTTCAACTCAACTCAGTAATGCTCAATCGCTAAAGCAATTACCGAAGTTTACAGGTCGTTACATTGCTGCCATTTCAGACGGTGATTTTCTTGCCAGTACCTATGGTGATGCTAAACTGCCTGCTCTAGGTGTGAGCGATCACTTATCAATCTTGACTCTGCCACTGAACGGGAAGCAGGAAACGATCGCGCAAATCAATGCCTCAAACTCAGTCACCGGAGCACCCTATGCGCTGGCTCTATCACCCGATAGTCAAACGGCTTTTGTCGTTGAAACCCTCAAACCCATACCAGTCGGTGCAACTCGCAGAGAACAGCTTCCACCTGGAAATCAATTGGTGGCGATCGATCTGTCAAATCCCCGTCGTCCAGTCGTTTGTAGTCGAATGGCAGTTGCCCCCAAACCCGAAACCGTTCATGTTCACCCAAACGGAGATTTACTGGCAATTTCGACGCAGACTCCAGACAAAGAAATTATTCTGATTCCATTTCAAGATGATCAAATTGGTCAACCGATAGAATTTTCACTACGACAGTTAGGAATTCAACCTGACTCAGAGCGATTTCAAAACGGATTGTATGTCAGTCAAGTTCAGTGGCACCCGTCTGGACACTATCTTGCTGTAAATTTGGATTATCGAGATGAAATTGCATTTTACGAAGTAAATCGTAGTCCGGAAGGTAATCCACAACTAATTCCTTGGGGTTCTCCTGTGAAGGTGGGCAAAGATCCGTTCACAGGGCAGTTCACCCCAGATGGGCGCTTTTATCTCAGCAGCAATTGGGGGCGCAATTTTGGCGCACAAGTTAAAACCTTAGAACAACGTATACCCGAAACGCGAGGCACCGTCTCGGTAATTCAACTTGCAGAATTAAATACCCCCGCATCCCAGGTTCAGCATCGTGTCGTTTCAACTGCGATCGCCGATCTTTCACCCGAAAGTTTAGCGATCAGCCCAGATGGCTCAAAGGTTGTCACTGTGAATATGCGCGGGACTGCCTTTCCGATGAATTCACCTCGATTTACACGTCAAGCGACACTGAGTTTGTTGACGCTCGATCGCACCTCTGGGCAGTTAACGAAAATCAATGATTATCCGTTTGAAGGTATCTTGCCAGAGAGCGCAGCGTTTGATGCTAGTGGTAATTTCCTAGTCCTGGCAGTGTATGATTATTTCACCCCAAAACCCGAAGGTGGAATAGAATTCTGGCGAGTTCTCCAAAAGCCAAGACCTGAACTGCAACGTACAGGGTACGTTGTCGATGTTGGTCGTGGTGTCCATCAAGTATTAATCGCTCGATAGAAGTTATCCTAAATCACTGTGTTGGATAACATTGTTTAGATTTGTAAGTAGGTGGGCGGGAAAATTTATCAATATGTCATTGCGTTAGCGCAGCGTGCCCGGAGGGCAGTGGAACGCAGTGTAACGTAGACCCCGGAGGGGGCTTCCCGCAGGGTAGCAATCGCTGCGGGTTTTGACTACTTTATATTTTGTTACATAGTTAGGTTTATTTGTGCCTACCTACTTACATCCATTTGCGCCTCTACCTTCATGAAATCGGACTGAAATTTTGCTCCACAACTTCTTTCATAACCTCAAGAAACGTCCGTAAAACTGGTAATGACTCATCTTGTCGCCAGACTGCTACTAGCTCCACCTCTACATCCGATGTATTCAAAGTAATATAGACAACTCCTGTCCTGTGAATATTACGTATAGATGCAGGAGCAAGGGAAACACCCATACCAGCAGAAACAAGACCAAGAATGGTCTGCTTTTGGCTGGCTTTTTGCACGACTTTAGGACTAAAACCTGCTTGTTGGAATAAACTAATACACTGATCGTAGTAGCCAGGTTCTAATTGACGTGATACCAGAATGAAGGATTCGTTCGCCAGCATGGGTAATGCTAACTCTGGGTGCATTGCTAAAGGATGAGTCTCTGGCAATATAACGACAAGTGGCTCCTTAAGGATTGGTTCTAGGGTTAAGGTAGCGTCAGGTATAGGCGGAATCATCAAACCGAGGTGAATTTGTTGCTCTTGCAGCGCCTGCACTTGAGCACTGGTTGTCATTTCCTCTAATTCGAGTTCCACGCGTGGAAAACGCTCGCGAAAAATCCGCAGAGCTTTGGGTAAAACACTGTAGGTAGCAAAACCGGAGAATCCCACCTTGAGTCTTCCACTCTCTCCCTGAGCCACTTGTCTTGCTATCTCTATAGCCTGAGTTGCTTTCAGTAGAATGTGACGTGCTTCTACCAAAAATGCTTTTCCTGGTTCCGTTAGCTGAACTCGGCGCTTAGTGCGGTGAAACAAGAGTACGCCTAATTCATCTTCAAGTTGGCGGATTTGTTGACTGAGAGGTTGCTGAGTCATGTGCAATCGTTCTGCAGCTCGACCAAAGTGCAGCTCTTCTGCAACAGCAACAAAATAGCGTAAATGTCGAAGCTCCATTAGAACATTTTAAGTGTTAATTGCCTATAAAAAATGTGTTGGACAGTGGAAAAATTAGCATTTATGTTAGGAATTAAGAACAAGAATATTCCAAATAACCAATCAAAATAACCAAATATTTAGGGATTTGATTCCATGCACTCTTCAGCCTCAATGTAAAGATACCCTACCAAATTTCATCCATAAAGATTTAATCCATAAAGAAAATCAGAGTATGAATTTGGAACTTAGCACGAATACCTTTGAGAACAAGTATGACCAGTTCTGAAACTTACACACCAGGCTACAGTCAGAATGCCATTAACTTCATGGCGCGCCGTTCGGCTCAATCGCACGCAGCCTTCTTGCTACCGCATCTTCGTCCAGGGTTACGTCTGCTTGACTGTGGCTGTGGTCCTGGCTCAATGACTTGTGACCTTGCGCGTGAGGTAGCACCTGGTAGTGTCGTCGGACTTGACCGTGAGTTATCCCAAGTAGAACGAGCACGTTCTTATGCAGCAAATCAGGGCTTAGACAATGTTGCTTTTGTGCAGGGAGGCATTTATGAAATTCCTTTTCCAGATGAGTCTTTCGATGTCGTTTTTGCTCACGCCCTCTTTGAACACCTCAGTGCATCAGACATTGCGTTAGCAGAAATTCGACGTGTGCTTGTCCCATCAGGACTGGTTGCTTTGCGCAGTCCTGATTGGGGAGGATTGATTATTGCGCCCGATAGTCCAGGTCTACAGGATGCCATTCAAACCTATACCCGTCTTCAGAATGGTAACGGTGGCGATGTTTATGTTGGTCGGAAGTTCAAGACCTTCCTGCGCCAAACTGATTTTACTACGCTTTGCTTCTCTGTCTCTTGCGAGTACAACGAATCCGCCAGTTTAGTTGGACAGTATCTGGGAGGAATTTTGGAGACAGAAGGTTTACAGACAGCTGCAACAGCTTGGCGTCACTGGAGTACTCATCAAGATGCGCTGTTTGCACTGACATGGTGTGAAGTTGTCGGAATCCGAAACGCTACCTAGGACGCTAAACATTGTGGAAGTTCTAACGTGAGCGATAAACACTTTAATACGTAGAGAGAATCGTAATATGAGTTTAGAATTTAGCACGAATACGTTTGAGAAAGAAAAGATTAGCTTAGCAGGGAAAGAAGAATATATCGTTCGAGGAGGACGCAATCTTTTTTCACTTTTACCTAAAGCCTTTCAAGGAATTCATCAAATTGGAGTGATTGGTTGGTCATCTCAAGGTCCTGCTCAAGCACAGAATTTAAGAGATTCTCTAGCAGGGACTAATATCAAGGTCAAAGTAGGTCTTCGGAAAAATTCATCTTCTATTCCATTGGCAGAAAAAGTTGGCTTTACCAGAGAGAATGGCACACTAGGAGAAATGTATGAAGTCATTTCCGAATCTGATTTATCAATTCTTCTCATTTCTGATGCTGCACAGGCAGAAAATTATCAGCAAATTTTTGAGGGGATTCGTCCAGGAGCGACGCTCGGATTGTCTCATGGATTTTTGCTTGGACATCTGAAAAACATTAGGAATTCATTTCCTGAAAAAATTAATGTAATTGCTGTTTGTCCTAAAGGTATGGGACCTTCAGTCAGACGACTTTATGAACAGGGCAAAAAAATTAATGGAGCAGGTATTAACTCCAGCTTTGCCATTCATCAAGATGTCAATGGAAAAGCAACAGATTACGCACTTGGATGGGCAGTGGCGATTGGTTCTCCTACAATATTCCAAACAACTCTTGAATCAGAATACAAGTCTGACATTTTTGGAGAAAGAGGAATCTTGCTGGGAGCAGTTTATGGCATTGTAGAAAGTTTATATCGTTGGTTTACCCGTCATGGATATTCTCAGGAGGAAGCTTATATAAATTCTGTAGAATCTCTGACGGGAGCAATTACCAAGATGATTTCTAAAAATGGAATCCTGTCTGTTTATGAATCTTTAAAGAATACTGACAAAGAAACTTTCAAGAAAGCTTATTCTGCTGCATATTATCCTACTTTTGAAATCTTGATGGAAATTTATGATGAAGTTGCTTATGGGAACGAAATTCGCAGTGTAATTGAAGCAAACAATCGCCATACACGTTTTCCTATAGGAAAAATTGACGGTACAGAAATGTGGCAAGTTGGCGTCAATGTTCGTGCTAATAGACAACCTGAGAAACTTCCTATTCATCGTGTG
>JAAUSC010000020.1 GCA_012031965.1 Scytonema sp. RU_4_4 | reverse complement strand
ACATAATGTTTTATATTAGAAATACAAAGATAGTTATTTGAAAATACAGTTATTTGGGAGCATCCCAAATGTGCAAGTTATATCAAATTCAATGATTAGCTGTCATTGCGAGCGGAACAGAGTGAAGCGAAGCAATCTCAAAAGTTTGCGATTGCTTCACTCCGCTTCACTCCGCTTCGCTTCGTTCGCAATGACAAGCATGTTTTTGCAAAATTGGGATGCTCCCGTTATTTTGCCCAAAATTAGACGATACAACTATATACTATTACTGCAAAAACAGGCAGATTTTTATCTTTAAATGCCTGTTTTTTGAAATTTTTGAAAACTTTTAGCCGAGTTGTATTACGGTGTTTTTTGTAAATCTGGCCGTTCTTCTGGGACAATCGCCCCTTCTACTGGACAAACCTGGATACATATACCACAATCAATGCAAGTGGCAAAATCAATCCAGTACCAATCAGTTCCCTTAACGTTTTTGCCAGGACCATCATGAATGCAAGCGACTGGACAAGCGTCTACGCAATCAGCGACGCCTTCACAGACATCAGTAACAATCGTGTGCGGCATAATTCCCCTCTATGTGGATTAAAATTGCTATGTTGATTCAGCTGTATATAGCCTAGCAATAAGACTTACCGAAAAATTGGGTTTAAAGCCTCCCCCTTCTAGGGGGACTTTACAGAATCTTTGCATCCCATAGGATTCAATCGTGTACGATGGTAATGGTTGGAATTCCCACGGTGGTGGCATGGTTTAGGCTCCTTGAACCGGAAAGCTTGCTCAAAGCAAAATATTGGGTAGCGAAAACCAAGAAAAACATAGCTGTGCTATCGACAGATAGACAAATCAGAAAACACAATATTTTTAGCTCCAAAACGTATCGTGGGGCGCACGATAACTCTAGATTCAGTATTCTAGTAAGTCTCTGGAGATGTAGCCCTCTGGGTTCAGCTAAGTTAGGCTTGTTCATAGGTTCGATTGAACGGTGAAACAGTTTAAGAATTGCCAGCAATGGATAGTTGATTTTAAGGTTTGTCGGGGAAAGAGAAAGCCTAAGAAGTGATTCTTAGAATCTCTGCCCTTTTAGGGCGGAGAGAACGTCAAAATCTTTGTCGTCTCACCAAGTAGGAAGTACAGTTTTTTGAAAATCAAACCAGAGATACACACAGATAACCTACCTTAATTTATCTGCGTACCCTGCGGGAAGCCGCCTCCGGCGTCTATATCTGCGTGAAGGGTGCGGTTCCCATCTAGTATCATGTCCGGTAAATTACTTACAATAAAAAACCTCACCCCCCGCCCCTAATCCCCACGGAGTGGGGGCCCCGAGTTCCCCTCTCCTTAATAAGGAGAGGGGTGCCCGGAGGGCGGGGTGAGGTTCTTCGTTTTTTATAAGTATTCATCCGGACATGATATAAACCAGATTTTTACAAGCAATCACTCTATTCCCTTGATTTCACTGGCTCAATCATCGTTGAACCATCAGCTTTAATCCAAGCAATCTGAGCGATATTGCGATCGCCTGCATATTGTCGAATCTCATCCGCATCTCGTCCCCCCAAATCCATTTCTACCCGTACCAAGTGAGTCGAGTCTCGAAGTTTTGTGGCGTAGGCAAAGGCGGCTGTGTATGCATCTGGCGTTTCTGGTACAATTAACCAATTGCTAGCAGGCGTTGTTTGTGGTAATCGCCCAGCAGACAAGAGAATTTGTTGTAAATCTTCCAAGAATAGTGCAAAACCTATTCCCGGTATACTTTCTCCTTTAGGATGATAAAGCCCTAAAAGCTGGTCATAACGACCACCCCGCCCAACAACCCGCGTTTGTCCATCAGTGTCACTGACGACCTCAAATACAATACCTGTGTAGTAGTCAAAGGTTTGTAATAAACTCAGGTCGAGGATGATTTCTATCCCCTTTGCTTTGATTGGCGTTGTACTCGAATTTACCGAGGATTCAAGTAACTTTACCAGGGACTTCAGGTTATCTACGACCGCTTGTAAGGGCTGATCCAAACCCAAACTGCTGACTTTTTGAAGGACTTCAGCAGGGTTCCCGCGCAAATCTAGCATGATTCTGGCGCGTTCTCGTAGTTCATCGCTCAACGGTAAAGTGTCTATAGTTACACGGTCAAGGTGGGCGATCGCACTCCGGACTTTTTCTTGTAGATGAGGAGGAAAAGCTTTGAGGAGCGATCGCGTAATTTCTGCTTCACCTAAAATGAAATACCAATGGTTCAAACCCAAAGCTTGTAAACAATCTGCTACCAACAGCAAAATCTCTGCATCTGCCAAGTTACCATCACTGCCCAGCAACTCCACCCCAGCCTGATAAAATTCTTGCTGACGGTTATGCTTTAACTCACCAGTCCGTTGGAAAACATTAGCATTGTAGTACAGGCGTTGTGGATAAGTCACACCCGCCATACGTGTGACAGCCGTGCGAGCAATAGAAGCTGTCAGTTCTGGACGTAGCCCCAAATCTTCATCATCACTATTTTGCAGTTGAATCACCGTAGAGCGCTCAATTGCTCCCCCCGCCATCAGCGTATCCATACGCTCTAGTGTTGAGGTAATAATTCTGTGATATCCCCAACGGTGAAACACTTGCTGTAGCCTTTGTTCTATCCAACGTTTTTGAGCTACATCTAAAGGTAATAAATCCCTGGCTCCCACTGGAGATTGATACACCATTATTTTTTCTTCCCACCAAACAAACCACCAAACAAACCGCCACCCCCAGATTTACCTGGTTGCTGAGTCCTAGTATGAGACGAAGCTGTACGCTTCGCACCACTAGGTTTTTGCCCCGTCATCTGTTCAATTTTAAGTCTCCCCGCCAACGCTATTTGGTCTTTGGGGTCTAATTGCAGAGCGCGGTTAAAGTAAACTTTTGCAGTCGTGGTTAGATTTTGCTTCAAATAGACCACCCCAATCAAGCTATGACAACGACTATTATTTGGCTCTAGTTTCAGAGCATCTTGTAATTCTACCCTTGCTTGTGCCAGTTGATTTTGTGCTATCAAATCTTGAGCGCGACGGATGTATTGCAAAACAACTGAGTCTTTCTTTTGTGGTGGAGAGTTTACGGGGGCTTGGTTAACAGCTGGTGCATTCGTTGGAATTTCCGGTTGAGCGATGAGCAGTGAAGCTGCTGCTGTAAATATTTTGCCAGCGCTCCGCATAGTGTATATCAAATTCAACTCGCTGAGTGAGGCTATGGTGTGTTGCACTTTCTCTAGGGAGTTATATTGAGTTTCAGCAATTTTGGCGAGTGAACTTTTATAGATATGCTCGTAGTTGGGTGCATTGGCTAGCTCCTGAACTATATCGGTAGAGAGCTCCACTGAAACTGATTCTTGCGCCAAACGCTTACCAATTTGCGACAAAACGAAAATATGTTCGGTTCTGGTTTTCTCATGAGAAAGTATCTCATAAGCCGGATTCACCAGCTTAGATAACAATTCATTAGCTAGTTCTTTTTCTGCATCGCCTTCATCCTTACAGCTATCAGGATGCAAGCGGCGGGCAATTTGGATATAGCTTTTGCGAATTTCTTTGACATCTGCATCAACTGGTACACACAGAACCGCGTGATGGTCTATAAAGTCATATTTAAACAATCCGCGATTGAACTTGAAAGACATATATACAGTGTTACACGATAGAGTCCCTGGATTTCTCTAGTTTACTGTACTGAAGTGAATAGGTGATAAATGTCACCTAATTTTTAATACGCAGCATATCCGCAAGGTTTAGGGGGTATGGAACGGCTGACCTCCTAGAGATATCGCAGAGGTTAGCTCATCATTTATGCTAGGTTTAATAAGTTAAAATATCTCATGAAGTTATGCAGGCGTTAAGTAGGGAACATATTGAAATCTCCCCTGATGTACGTGCTGGTAAGCCCCGCATTGCAGGCACGAGAATTGCTGTAGAGGATGTGGCTGTGATGCACCTGAAGATGGGGTATTCCCTTATGGAAATCGCTGGCAAGTATGACCTCTGTTTGGCATCAGTATATGCAGCAATGGCTTACTACTTTGACTACCGAAACGAGATAGACCGCCAAATAAAAGAAGAAGACGAGTCTATTCGAGTGTTGAAGTCCAATTATCCTTCACGACTCCAAGAAAAACTAAAGTCGTTAACCTACGCAGACAACGGTGGAACCTGTTGTAATTCCTGACTCAGGTTGTTATGAATAGAACCATTGGTAGCAAGAATTCTACCAGACCAGATGTCTAAGGGATTTCCATCGTATGCAGTCACCTTTCCGCCAGCTTCTCGTAGTAAAATGACACCCGCAGTAATATCCCAAGGAGAAAGACCTCTTTCCCAGTAACCATCCAAACGACCGCAGGCGACATGAGCTAAATCTAGAGATGCTGAACCACTGCGCCGAACTCCTTGAGTCAGATGAGTCAAGTGACAGAATTCCGCATAGTTGTTGTCAGATGTTTCACGACGGTCATAAGCAAATCCCGTAACCAACAAACTTTTACCAAGTTCAGAAGTTTCTGAAACCTTTATCGGGCGACGGTTTCGCGTAGCCCCCAAACCTTGAGCCGCTCGGAATAGCTCATCATGAAACGGGTCATAAATAACACCGACTTGTGGAACACCCTGAATCAACAGCCCAATCGAAACAGCAAAAAAGGGATATTGGTGAGCGAAGTTCGTTGTTCCATCGAGAGGATCAATCGCCCAGAGATACTCACTCTCTTGATTTCCTTGTTTCCCAGATTCCTCAGCCAGGATAGAATGCTCAGGAAAGTGACGACGCAAAATATCTAAAATCAAGACTTCCGAAGCTTTATCAGCAGCAGTTACCAAATCACCAGGACGTCCTTTTTCAATAATTGCGTCTTCTACCTTACCCAAATAACCTTGCAACACCGCACCAGCAGCAAGGGCTGCTTCTGTAGCAATATCCAAAAAGATTTGCAGATTAGTCATGACTTATTCATAATTCTTAATATCAGCCTATTACGAATGATGAATTAAGGGTAGACGGGGAGAAGCTTCCTGAACGGTTCTTCTCGTTCCCACGCTGAGCGTAGGAACGAGCGAATCCTTATTACGAACTTTTGCGCGATTATTCAATCGGACATGATGTCATCAAACGCTGAAGTTTCGCTTCATCAAATGCAATACCCCGACGTGCAAAATACTTGTGAATGTTGATTTGTACAAATAAATCTTTAAGTTCTTCAGCAATTTCTTGGGGTGGGTTTCCTGATAAAGCAATTGCTATTAAACGTTCTGCTGTGTAAATTTGACCACAGTCAATTGCAAGAGTTGCGGCGCTACGATGTAACACTGAACGAGTTGGTTCTGCTTCAACATCACTGGCTATCAATTGTGCTGCTTGCAGTTCTTTTTCAAACGCTTGGTTAGAAAATTGTTCAGCTTGAACTAAGTTGCCCCTTAGTTTAGCAACCTGTGCCATTTGGGCCAAATCCATTGCTTGTTGATGTAAATGTTGAATCTGACTCATTTTCTCACGATGAAGGCTAAAGGGTTACTGAACTCAACAACAAGGAAGCAGTCATAAAAATTGCAGAGCAATTAAAGTATGAATATAAGATTGAACCATGGCTGGATGATTGGGAGCTACGACCTGGTTTACCTTGGCAACCGGAACTAGAAAAGCAGATTGCTCATATGGGGAAATATCCGTTTGCGTGGATAAATTTTTCTGCTACTTCATGCACATCCGTACTTTCTGATACCTTCTGGTTGTCCCAAGGTAAACTCATCTGTCCTGGGGACTTTTTCTGATTCCCTTTACTCTTCATTGATGGCAAAAAGCGACTACCCCTCAAATCTTTGGTGGATGTTCCCCCATCTTCACCCACATCTTACGCACACGAGTTAATTGGAGACGGTTCATTTTTAGAGTCGAAATTGTTGCTCGACCAACAGGCGTAAGTCCTATAATTTCTGTACCATCTTCACTCCAAGCAAAATGTTCTGTCCACGATTGCTGCTGTGGATGAAACAAAGGGACTTCCTGTTGAGTGATTGCGTCAATTGCTGTTTGACGGGATGCTTTGTAGCGATTACAAGATGGACAAGACAAGCAGAGATTTTCAAAAATGGTCTGCCCATCAGCTGACCGAGGAATGATATGCTCGAATTCAAAAGTACTGACAGTTAAGGATTCAGCAGTACGGCAGTAAGCACAACAATCTGCAAAATGATTACGAATTCGTCGTTGTAACTCAACAGGAATATAAACGCTCACGCTACTCCTGATGTCCCTTCAAGCTTATTCAAGGTGTACCTTGCTCTAGTCTTAAGAATATTTAGTTGGTCAACCTGTTCCAACAAACGGTCTAAAATAGCTGTTTCATCAGCCGAAAGTTGATTCTCTGCATTTCGAGCTAGCAAATCGTCCAATTGAACTTGAGTTTTTGGAGATAACATACTTTCTGCCAAAGCTTGCAGTTCATCTAGGCTCAAGCCAGTTAATATTTCAGCATCAGATGTTGATGTGTTGGTTAACTGATGATAGGTTTCCAAATTTAAGAGTACACCAACTCGCTCTCCTTGTTGGTTGGTAACGTACTGAACTGATTCAGACATTGGCGGTTTTGGGAATATGCTTGAATTTATCGTAACTTACATCCTGCACCTGGTAAAACAAATGTCAAAGTCATTACATATTATTCGACTCCGTTTTTGTCACGGGACTGTAAGTCCCAGACTAATAGGCGAAGTCCATCACTCATACCTTCTGTAAAAAATCTTATCTGCACCAAAGTGAGATAAGCTCCTCCTAAACTGGCAAGACAGCCACTGAGGACTACAGCCCAATATTGCACTTTTGATACTGAAATCCCAGCCGTCGCAGCCGCTTTGGGATACTCTCCTACTTTACCTGAGTTAAAGTTGACTGTAGAACAAGTTTTTAATGCTGGTCAATAAGTATTGACTTTACTAAATTATCAGAGGTAAGTAGTAAAGATGAGTGCAGAACAAGAGTTATTAACTAAGTGGCGTTCCCTTCCACAAGACAAACAAGAGGAAGTTTTAGATTTTGTTGAATTTCTTCGCTTGAAAACCTCTGCAAATAAAACTCCCTTGGGAGAACGTTTACGCCAAATTCGCTCTAGGATTGTTGCTTCTGGTAAACATTTATTAGATGAAGATGAAATAGCAAAAGAACTCGCCAGTCGTAGAGGTGGGCTACAAGGTAGAGAAGGATGAAAAGGGAGCATCCCAATGCATGCAAATTTACTAAGATGATAGATTGTCCGCAGCGAATGAAGCGCAGCGTAGCGGTTCCTCTTAGGAACTAGCGGAATGAAGCAATCGCAAAGTCTAGATGCTGCGATTGCTTCGCTCCATTTCATTACGCTCCCCAGAGGGCACGCTGCGCTAACGCAATGACAAAATATGTTTTTACACATTTGGGATGCTCCCGATGAAAATAACTTATGTTGATTCAGGAGTGTTACTCAGTGCAACAGATGGTATTGGTAGAATTGCCGAGAAAGCCCTTGAAATATTAGGAGATTCCCAACGGGAATTCGCTTCTAGTGAGTTTGTCAAATTGGAGGTAAGTCCCAAAGCCGTTTATTACAAGCAAACATAATATTACTCGTCTTGCTGATTTTCTGGCGAGTAAGGAACACCCAACCCCTGAGGAGGTATAGATTTGCCTGCTAATCCCAATAATGCAAATAAAGCGATCGCATACGGTAACATAACTAAAAACTGATAAGGAATATTTGCACCCAAGGCTTGAATTCGTAACTGTAAAGCTTCCGTCGCGCCAAATAAAAAACAAGCCAGAGTACTACCTAAAGGATGCCACCTACCAAATATTAAAGCAGCGATCGCAATAAATCCTTTACCTGCACTCATACCTTCTGTAAAAAATCTTATCTGCACCAAAGTCAGATAAGCTCCTCCTAAACTGGCAAGACAGCCACTGAGGACTACAGCCCAATATTGCACTTTTGATACTGAAATCCCAGCCGTCGCCGCTGCTTTGGGATATTCTCCCACCGCCCGCAGAGTCAGCCCAAAGCTAGTATGAAATAAAATATAGATACTGATAGCAACTAGAATAAGCAGTAAATATACGAGAATATCTTGTTGGAATAAGATAACTCCAAGTATAGGTATCTTTGCAAAACCAGGAATAACGATAGGCTCAAGTCCTGGTAATCTTTGAGTGTTACTGCCATGAAAGACTAACCGCGCTAAAAACGATGTTAACCCCGCAGCTACCAGATTAATTGCTAACCCCGATACCAACTGATTAACATATAAACTTACACATAAGAAAGCGTGGAGTAAACCGACTAATCCCCCAACAATCAACGCACATAGAACACCAAGCCAAGGATTTCCAGTGTAAAAGGTAGCGGCTGCACTGGTAAAAGCACCAGTTAATAGCATACCTTCCAGGGCTATATTGAGCACTCCTGATCGCTCCGAGTACATTCCACCAAGGGCAGCAAATGCTAAGGGTACGGCTAAATGCAGACTAGCAACTAAGTAATCAGAGAGGAAGTTAATATAACTCATAATTGTTTTTAACAGTTATCAGTTATCAGTTATCAGTTATCAGTTATCAGTTATCAGTTAATGCTCACTGTTCACTGTTTACTGTTCACTGTGTACTGTTTTTTATTCGTCTTTCCACAGCGAGACTGATGGCAATAAATAACACAGTTAATCCTTGAATTGTATAAACTACAGCTACAGGTACACCAGCACTACGTTGCATGACATTCGCACCACTACGCAAGGCGGCAAAAAATAAAGAAGTTAACACGACACCGCCAATACTACCGCGACTTAAAAAAGCGATCGCAATAGCATCAAACCCATAACCAGATGATACCACCTCAAATAAGCGGTATTTCAACCCCATGACTTCTGATGCACCTGCTAACCCGGCTAAACCACCAGCTAACGCCATGACTAGCATGATGGTATTTTTTACCGAAATTCGGGCGTAATGGGCTGCTGTGGGGTTAAAACCAACAGCGGCGATTTGATATCCTAGATGCGATCGCACTAGTAATACCCACAAGACTCCAGCGGCGATTAACGCAAGTATTATGCCAGCATGAGCAAGACTTTGGGGTAATATAATTGGCAACTGTGCAGATTTAGCAATCAAAGGCGAATAAGGACTAGGTGCGGCTGGTGCTTTTAAGGGGTTTTGCACTAAGTAACTAACTAAATTCACCGCGATGTAATTCAGTAATAGGGTAGTGATGACTTCATTGACTCCTCGCACTGCTTTGAGATAACCAGGTATCCAACCCCAAACTGCACCAAAGAGAAATCCGGCGACAAGTGCTAAGGGAATATGTATGATAGCAGGTAATCCTTGCACATATAACCCAATTAAAGTGCTACCCAACGCACCGAGGTAAATTTGTCCTTCGCCACCGATATTAAATTGACCAGCTCGCAATGCGACTAATACCCCTAAACTGGTGAGTAATAGGGGTGTCATTTTGGTGAGGGTGTTGCCAAACCCAAAGTAAGTAAAAAGAGATTCTTGAAATAAAGCGGTGTAAGCAGTGATGGGATTTGCCCCAGCAAGTAAGATGAGGATAGCACCGACGATGAGGGCAGAGGCGATCGCAATCAGCGGTGATAGGATTGGTGGTAGGAATTGAAAGTGTTTATTTGTGATCATGATGCGATGATTGCCACCCCTCAACCTCAAAAAATGAGTATCGACGCTGTTACAGCGGTTTCCTCTTTGGCGGGCATTGCTCACCAATATAATTAAATTATCAGATAATTAATAATCAAACAATTGCTATATGAAACCATCAAATATACGTACAAAATTCTTGACAGAAATCAATCTCATTCCCGAAGAAAAACTAGAAGAATTATATAATTTTATTCATTATTTTCGAGTTGGGATAGAGGTATCTAAAGGTACACCAGAACAAATTATGCAGTTCGCTGGTTGCTGGGATGATATGTCAGATGAAATGTTTAATAACTTAAATGAAGAAATTCTCACACGTCGCCAGCAGGCTTTTTTGAAAAGAAGAAGCGATGAAACCAGCTTTGGTTGATACCAACATTTTATCTTTATTTTTTCGCAATCAACCCCTGGTTATTAAAAACTTTAATGCATATATTAAAGAATATGGCAAAATTAACATCACCATCATTACTTATTACGAAATAGTTAGCGGATTGAAGCATCGTGATGCACATAAACAATTAACATCTTTTTTAGAATTTGTCTCTTATAATACGGTTTTACCTCTAACTACGGACTCTACAACGATTTCTGGTGATATTTATGCCAAGTTAAGAAAAAAGGGGACACCAGTAGACGATATTGATAGATTGCGGCAATGTGATTGCTGTTATAATCATTGACTTGCATTATTCTCTTGATTCTGAATTTCTAATATCTCATCAGGCGTTAATGTGACAATCTTACCATTTTGCATAATGCTAATTGATTGACCAAGCTTGCGATGTCGTTCAATAGCGGCTGCAATTGCTGCTTTAACTCCAGCATCAATTTTCCTAGATAAAAGTTCTAATTCTTTCTCAGCCATTTTTTTATCCTCTGATTTGATTCCAGGTTGCATTTTCATAGACAATAAGTTGTTGTCTATAACTAAATTCAGCTACTAAGTTAGCACTCTTACTAGAGTTATCATAAATAATCCAACCATCGCACAACGGTAAATACAAAGAAATCAGATTTTTCTTCCCCTTTTCATAGCGTCTACGTATCACATCTTCTGGAATCGAGTGTCCGCCGCTAGCAACTCGTTGTGCTACCCGTTCTACTGCCAAATCAGGACTTTGTAACCAAAAGTAAATGAGATTGATTATGTAGCCTTTGGCTTTACATTCAATTATAAAAGGTGCAAATGTTCTGGCAGCTAATGTGGTTTCAAACGCAAAATTACTTCCTGAATTAGATAACATTCGCAGCCGTTTAATCATTAATCTTCCTGCTTCAATAGCCATCGATTCTGGATTTAATGGGGAAAGCCCAGCAGCAATAGCATCTGCATTCACATACTCAAAGCACTCTAAAAAATTCGGCAATAAACTCATGGACACGGTGGTTTTCCCTGAACCATTCGCACCACCAATGATGTAAAGACTCGGCATTTTATCCTCTGCGTGTCCCCCCAGCCATCAATAAACCAATCTCTTCGACTGTTGCTGTCTGTGCATCCAAAATAGCAACAAACTCTCCTCTGTAGATTACGGCAATGCGATCGCTCATTGCCATGACTTCTTCTAACTCAGTAGAAATATACAGGATTGCGGCACCGCGATCGCGTTCTGCTAATAACCGAGAATGAACTGTGGCGATCGCCCCCACATCTAATCCCCGCGTGGGTTGCATCGCTACAATTAAATTTGGTTCTCCCGCCAGTTCTCTCGCCAAAATGACTTTTTGTTGATTTCCTCCCGAGAGTTGGCTTACCTTGATATCTTCCCCAGTCGCCCGAATATCAAATTCTGCCATGACAACTTGAGCATGATTGTTTATTGCTAGCGGTTGTAATAAAAAATGGCGACAGAATGGTAAGTTTTTAAAAGCATTCAAAATCAGGTTTTGGGCAATGCTAAACTGCAACACCAAACCCATCTTTTGCCTATCTTCAGGGATATAACCTATTCTTTTCGTCTCTTGGAAAGAGTTATTAAACTCAATCTTACCCTTTTTGAGACTTCTTAAACCTGCGATAGCTAGCCCCTTAGGGGGCGCTGCGCAAACGCTGCTGCGCAAAGCGCAGATCGCATCAGCTAATTCTCGCTGTCCATTACCATCTACACCAGCAATTCCTAAAATCTCCCCAGCCCGCAATTGAAATGACACATTGCGGATAGCAGGAATACCCCTATCATCAGCAACTTGCAAATCTTGTACCGAAAGTATCACTTTTCCTGGTACAGATGCAGATTTATTGACTTGTAAAGCGACTTCTCGCCCCACCATTAATTCCGCTAATTGCTGAGGAGTCACTTCTTTTGTTGTCGTTGTCGCGACGACTTTACCTCGTCGTAGTACTGTGACTGTATCACAGAGATTGATGACCTCTTCTAACTTATGAGTAATAAAAATAATAGTATTGCCAGCCGCCGCCAGTTGTCGCAAAATATGAATTAATGATTCAACTTCTATTGGTGTCAAAACTGCTGTTGGTTCATCGAGAATTAAGAGTTTTGCCTGACGATATAAAACTTTGATAATTTCTACTCGCTGTTGTGTGCCTACAGGTAAATTTTCTACTTTCGCTGTGGGATCAATTTCTAGCCCGTAAGCTTGGGATAAAGCAGCAATCTCTTGTTGTTTATGTCGCAGATTTAAACGCCAACTCTTTTCAGTACCCAGGATAATATTTTCAGTCACAGTTAACTGAGGTACAAGCATGAAATTTTGATAGATCATGCCTATACCTAGTTTGATTGCCTCATGAGGAGAGGTCATTGTGACTGGTTTATCTTGGAGATAAATTTTTCCAGTATCAGGTTGATATAGACCACTAATAATATTCATTAAAGTAGTCTTACCCGCACCATTTTCACCTAAAATTGCATGAATTTTACCAGCCTCAACACTCAGGCTAATATTGTCATTAGCGACAAATGAATGAAACCTTTTACTAATATTTTCTAAACGTAATTGCATATTAGATGAAGAAGAACTTAGTTGTCAGAACGCAGAATGCATCCCCATAAATAAATGATACTGTTGGTCAATTCATGAGGAGTGTTACCCCGCAGTCACTCTCGTTCCCAGGCTCTAGCCTGGGAATGCGATTCGCTGAGGCTCTGCCTCTGGTAACTCAGGAGGCAGAGCCTCCATTGCTGCATTCCTTGCCAGAGACAAGGAACGAGACATCACATCCCTTACACCCCTGTTTTTTTGACACAACGCGTATCTTTACCAGCTTCCTGACAATTTTCAAAGGTAATTTTTTTATCAACAATTTCCTGTTTCACTTTTAAAGCGTTTTGCTTAACTTTTTCTGGAATTCCTGCCCCAAATTTCCCTAAAGATAATATATCTTGCCTTTCTAAACCTATAGAATAAATCTGTCCTTTGATTTGTTTTTGTTTGGCGAGTTCTGCTAAATAGGTTATGGCTATATCCAAGCGTTTCACTGCACTTGTCAAAACTGCTTTTGGCGCAATCTCCAACTGGTCTTTTGTATTCCCAAAAGCATAAACTCCTTTATCACTGGCTGCTTGTAAAACTGCAGGTGAAGCACTATCTAACCATTGATAAATAACATCAGCACCTGAAGAAATTAAGGCAAGTGTCGCTTCTTTTGCCTTAGCAACATCATTCCAATCACCTGTAAATGTAGAAGCAATTTGAATATTGGGTTTTACTGATTTCGCCCCTAATTCAAATCCCCGTAGTTCTTCTTGTGTAGCAGGAAATGCTTGTCCAGCAATATAAGCTAATTTATTAGATTTAGTAACAGCAGCGCCAATCATGCCACATAAATAACTTCCTTGCAAGTGATCTATTCGCAAAGAGGCAATATTTTCTCCCTTGGTATTACCATTGACACATACAAAAAATGTATTGGGAAATTGTACCGCGACTTGTTCTATAGCAGCATCAAATTGTCCACCATGAGCGAATACAAGATTATAACCCTTGCGGGCAAAGTCTGTTAAAGCTTCTGTTTGATCTGCTTGGGCGACTTGTTCGACATAAGCAATTTTTGCACTTAGCTTTTGTTTCACTAGGTTTATGCCTTCGTAACCAGACTGATTCCAAGCTTTATCGGTAATGACTCCAGGAAGTGCGATCGCTATTTTAAACTCTTCCCCACCACTACCAGCCGTTGGCGTTGTAGTTTGATTAGTACTGCAAGCTTTCAGCAATATGCTAGTAGCAAAAGTTGCTGAACTATACAAAACAAATTTACGTCGGCTAAAATTTAGCGTCATATACTGCTTTGGGATAGATAGTCATTTTAGGATAGTGCATCGAAATGGTGTGGGTTGAGTAAAGTAGGAAATAATCTATTTGATACAGATGTTAAGTAATGGAATGTCGGCTATACGGTTATGGCAAAACTCACAAACATGACAAAATAGCGAATGGAAGCCAGGACTACTTGAACTGCAAACAAACATTTGATGAGCGCTTCAATAGACTATAGTATCATCGTCATGTAAGCCTAGAGCAGATTGGACAAGTGGCAATGCCCAGTAAAATCAGCGATTAGAGGTAAAGCGATCTGCCGTTAGCTTAGCGTGCGCTTTGCGCGTAAGGCAGCAGCGTTTGCGCAGCGCCCCCTTAGGGGCTAGCGATCGCCTGCAAGGGCGATTGTCCCAAGTTTCCGGAATAATCTATTGTTGAATTGATATCTACATACAGTAGAATTCTTGCAAGTGTATATAATTATTCATAATAAAACTAGTATTATGGCAGATACCTCAAACCTTAAACTAACCATTACATTTACCGATCCAGACTTGGATGACTCAGATAAGGATGAGGAAGTCCAGAAGCTTTTAGCACAGATGAAAGACTTGGATGAAGTGGAAGCAGTTGAGCGAGTTGTTAACCCCACTGTGCTAGCGGGAACCAAGTCAGTGACAGGCTGGGTAGTAGCTCAGCTGATTGCTTTTGTTAAACCGGAAAATGTGAAACAACTCTGGGGGTTTTTGAGCGATCGCCTAAGTAATAAACTCATTGAATTGGAAGCAGAGGCAAACGGCAAGAAAATTAAGATAAAAGCCAGCAGTCGGCAAGAGTTAGAAGCAGCAGTCAAGGCAATACAGGAATTGGTGAAACCAGAGTAGGCAGGTAAACATGGCGAAAGTTGCACTGCTGATAGGAGTGAGTGAGTACGAACCTGGCTTAAACCGGCTGGCTGGGGCTGTTATGGATGTCGATGCCATACAGCGAGTTTTGCAGCACCCAGACATGGGCGGGTTTGCCCAAGCAGATATTACTGTACTGAAAAACCCCCAACGACAAGCGATGGAAGAAGCAATTGAAACGCTATTCTTCAATCGGCAAAAGGATGACCTGGTGCTGCTGTATTTTTCTGGTCATGGTATTAAAGATGATAGCGGCAGACTTTACCTGGCAACTCGCCAAACTCGCAAAAATGATAGAGGAGAATTGTTCCGGGCTACTGCTGTTGTTGCCAGCAAGATACATGACGAAATGGAAAATAGCCGTTCGCGGCGACAACTCATCATTCTAGACTGTTGCTTCAGCGGTGCATTTGCCGAAGGCATGAGGGCAAAAGATGATGGCAGTTTGGATATCAAGAATCAACTGGCAGAGACTAAAAACCACAGGAAGTAGAAGGACGGGCAGTTCTGACTTCTTCTACCGCCACTCAGTATTCTTTTGAACAAGAGGGTTCAGATCTATCAGTTTATACCCGCTACCTTGTGGAAGGAATTGAGAAAGGCGCGGCTGACATAGATAATGACGGTTTCATTTCGGTGGATGAGCTGCATGAGTATGCCCGCAAGAAAGTGCAGGAAGCAGCACCCGCAATGAAGCCAGAGATTTATGCTATCAAAGAGGGCTATAAAATTCAGCTGGCGAAAGCAACAGTTGCGGATCCAAAGGTGAAATATCGCAAAGAAGTACAAAGATATGCCATTCGGGGAGAAATTTCCCCAGTTGGTCGCATGATATTGAATAACTTATATAGACAACTGGGGCTTTCCGGTGGAGAAGCTGAAAAAATTGAAGTGGAGGTGCTGCGAGCTTACAAAGAAAGACTAGAGAACTTGCATAAATACAGAGATGCTTTGCTTGCAGCAGTAAAGTATGAGTATCCACTTAGTGAGCAAACCCGCTATGAGTTAAAAGCATTTCAGCAAATGTTGGGTCTTAGGGATACAGATATCCAGCCTATTGAACAGGAGTTGACTGCACAGTTTGTTCACGAGGAAACACCCACATCTATCTCTGAGCCAACCTATAGGGAACAGATTCCAGCACAGTTAGAACAGGAACTTGACCTAACTTTGGAGATTACTCTAACCAAAGCCGAGATGCTCAGTGGGCTAGTGAAACAGGTAACTACAACAGAAAATGAAGTTATCAACGTCACGATTCCTGCTGGTTTTAGTCCAGGCAAGAAACTTCGTGTCAGAGGTAAAGGCAAGTTGAACCGACTAACTCAACAACGAGGAGATCTATACTTACTAGTTAATCAAATAACTGCTCAAGCTGATAACCTCAATTCAGAAAAAGGTTTAGACTACACTAAACTGCGAGACGTCCTAGCAGCAGGAAAGTGGAAAGAAGCTGACTATGAAACTTACCTGGTGATGCTTCAAGCTGTTGGTCGTCAGGAAAATGACTACATCACAGAAGAAGAAATATTGAACTTTCCCTGCACTGACTTACGCACAATTGATCAACTTTGGGTAAAATACAGCAATGGGCGCTTTGGCTTCAGCGTTCAGAAGGAAATTTACCTGAGTGTCGGCGGCAAGCCGGACGGTAAATACGACTCAGAAGCCTGGGAAAAATTTGGCGATTGCGTAGGCTGGAGAGTGAAAGAAAGCTGGATTGTTTACAAAAAAGTCACTTTTTATACAAATGCTCCCCGAGGACACCTCCCGATTTTGTCGATTGGTGGTGGATTGGTGACGACTGGGTTGTCCAGTGTGTTTGGTGAGTTGAATAGGGTTTTTTCGGGTGGATTGGGACACGGGACACCATTTGAAAAAAACAGGTTTCTTCTCTCGCATCGAGACTTGTAAACTTTAACATTTAAGCGTTTCAGAATTTTGTGAATATTTATTGCAGCTTCCTTTCGCACGCTATAATCAACCTTTCAGGATTTCAATACCTGGCACCGCCGAGGGGGAACCCCGAGGGGAAATATCCGTTTGCGTGGATAAATTTTTCTGCTACTTCATGCACTTGGGTACACTCAGTGATTCTTTGCTTATCCCAAGGTAAACTCATTTGTCCTGGTGACTTTTTCTGATTGCCTTTCATCGTCATTCCTGCTATGAATAGCCGTTATTTGTCATTGCGTTAGCGCAGCGTGCCCGTTCGGCCTCAAGCCGTGCCCGAAGGGCTCAGGGCATACGTAACGAAGTGAAGCGTAGACCCCGGAGGGGGCTTCCCGCAGGGTAGCAATCTCAAGATTCGGCGATTGCTTTACTCCGCTATCGCTACGTATGTCCTGAGTCCTTACGGACACGCTGCGCGAACGTTGCGCTGAGTCCCAAGGGGACACGCTACGCGAACGCTTCACTCAGCATGACAGTAAACTCAAATACTCGTGGACGCAGTACGGTTCGGTTAAGGGTAGTTCGCGTGTTTAGAAACCGGGTTTCTGTCCGAGTGCTTATCCGAACCGTATTGCTTGTGGACGAGTGTTTAATACTCGTGGACGAGTGTTTAATACTCGCCAAGGATACACTACACCTTATTCACCCAAAGATTTCTCTATTGCCCTTCGGATGTATTTTTGATAAGATATACCTTCTTTTTTGGCAACTGTTTTGACTTTTTCTAGTAACTCTTCTGAAACTCGTAAGTTAACAGTTTTGTCTTTAGGTTTGAATTCAAAACTAACGGGTTTGAAATTGTCTTCATGAAGATAATCAGATAAGTCTTGTTCTAGTAAACTTTCTACCTCTTCATCAGTTGTCATTTTTGGCAAGATTTTCTTCATAACGAAGTACCTCTTTTTCGTGCATGTAACGGGCACTGATTGGTCTAATTAATATTTCCTCTTCTTTCTGACGTAAGGTAAATGCTACAAAAATATACTTTCCCTTAGTTGACTTACCTACTGCAAGAAATCTTTCTTCAAGCTGAGAATGGTTTATATCCGGAGATGTCCGAACGTTAGTAGAAAACAAACTCTCAATTTCTTCTATTGATACTCCGTGTTTTTGACATTTTTGATGATTTCCATCATCCCAGCCATAGCCTGATACTTCTTGTACCATAACTTCACAATAACATTTGTATATACAAATGCCAATACATATAACATTTTATGCTTGCAGTATCCTAGAAATAAAACCACAATCACCCAACCAAACTGCATGACTGTACATGACCAAACAATAGCCAAAATTCGCCAAATGCCAGAGTATCTGGTTGAGGAAGTCAGCGACTTTATCGACTTCCTACTTTGGAAGCATAGCGGTAAGCAATGGGAGTTGTGGCTTGAGTCTGCTGAGTGCAAGGAAATAGTAGAGTCAGATTTTTCTGAGTATCTCCCTAACTTGGAAGACTACGAGAATCGCTTGGCTCGTGGAGAGATTCAGTGGTAGAGATTATACGGGGAGATGTCGTTCTGTGCGATCTAAATCCAGTTGTAGGAACAGAACAAGCAGGAATTAGACCTGTTGTAGTTCTACAAATTGACCGAGCCAATTCTGTTAGCCCTCATACAATCATTGCACCTTTTACCTCTAAGATTCGACGTGCTCTTTTTCCATCCCATGTATTTGTTCCAGCTAGCATTGGCGGATTGAGCCAAGACTCCGTGGTACTTTGTGAACAAATCCGAGTTATTGATAAATCCAGAATTATCAGAGTTATTGGTCATCTAGATGATGATTATATGGGACAATTAGCAGTAGCTGTGTGTACTATCCTTAGTTTAAAGTACTCCTGATGTCCCTTCAAGCTTATTCAGTGCCGGGATATAAGGCGGAAGATGACGAGAACACCTACGATTGATAATGAGCGGTGATAGGATTGGTGGTAGGAGTTGAAAGCGTTTATTTGTGATCATGATGCGATGATTGCCACCCCTCAACCTCAGAAAATGAGTATCGAACAATATCTTGAATGGGAACCATTACAAGATTATCGTTATGAATACATTAATGGCGAAGTGTTTGCCATGACTGGGGGTACAATTCCCCACAATGATATTGCCCTAAATCTCTACAGAACATTGTATGCTCATCTACGTGCTAGAGGTTGTCGCATCAACGTTGCAGATGTCAAAGTGCAAGTCAGTACTCAAAGCCCGTACTACTATCCTGATGTGGTAGTGAGTTGTGATGCACGAGATTTAAATGCACGCAAATTTATTCAATATCCCAAAATAATTATGGAAGTTCTTTCTCCTGGAACAGAAGCTAAAGATAGAGGAGAAAAGTTTGCTTTTTATCGAACTATGCCAAGTTTGCAAGAATACATTTTGATTGAATCTGAAAAAATTGGAGTTGAATTTTATCGTCGTGGAGAGGGCAGAATGTGGCTGTATTCTCCCTATGCAACTGGTGATGATATCACTATAGAAAGTGTTGATTTTAGTTGTGCGATTGATTTGGTTTATGAAGGCGTAAGTTTTGATAGATAATTAATATCTACATACACGTTCCTACACTCTGCGTGGGAACACAGTTGGGTAGGCTCTCTCTCCTCTAAAGCGAAGCAGAGCCTCTGGAAATGTATTCCCAGCCTGAGGCTGGGAACGAGGGACGAGCGAGGAACAAATTGAATTGGAAGCAGAAGCAAACGGCAAGAAAGTTAAGATAAAAGCTAGCAGTTAACAAGAGTTAGAAGTAGCAGTCAAGGCAATACAGGAACTAGTCAAACCAGATGAAAACTGAGGCTCAATCTCAATTCGATGTCTTTCTTTGCCACAATAGGGAAGATAAGGAAGCAGTCAGAAAAATTGCTGAGCAATTAAAGTCCGAATATAAGATTGAACCGTGGCTGGATGATTGGGAGCTACAACCTGGTTTACCTTGGCAGCCAGAACTGGAAAAACAGATTGCTCACATAAAATCAGCAGCAGTTTTTGTTGGTCAGAGTGGTATTGGTCCTTGGCAAGAAGATGAAATAAATGGCTTTTTGCGTGAATTTAAGCGACGCAAGTGTCCTGTTTTTCCTGTACTTCTTCCTGATGCTCCACAAAAGCCAAGTCTCCCAATTTTTCTTGAAGGTATAACATGGGTTGATTTTCGGGAACAGACACGTTTTTATACCCCTCCAATGGTTCAACTAGTCTGGGGTATTACTGGGAAAAAGCCACAGACAATAGTGAAGGTGATCCCACAAAGTCCAACTCAAAACACTCCGCGAAATCAAACAGATGATTCAGGTGATGACCTCAGTTCAGAAAAAGGCGTAGACTACACGAAACTGCGAGACGCCCTTGCAGCAGGAAAGTGGAAAGAAGCTGACAATGAAACTTATCTGGTGATGCTTCAAGCTGTCGGGCGTGAGGAAAATGACTGGATTAGAGAGGAAGAACTCTTAAACTTTCCCTGTACTGACCTCCGCACGATTGACCAACTTTGGGTCAACTACAGCAATGCTCGCTTTGGCTTCAGCGTTCAGAAGGAAATTTACCTCAGTGTCGGCGGTAAGCCGAACGGTAGATACCACAAAGAAGCTTGGAAAAAATTTGGCGACCGCGTAGGTTGGAGAGTGAAACAAAGCTGGATTGATTACGATGAAGTCACTTTTGATAAAACTGCTCCCCAAGGACACCTCCCGGTGGTGGTGGTGCAGGTGGGTGGTGGTTTGGGGGGGGGATTGGGTTTAGGATTGGTTGGGGGTGGACCGGTTGTGTGGTGTATCTTCTCTCGCATCGAGACTTGCAAAGTCTAACATTTAAGCGTTTCAGATAGAATATGATGTTTCAGTTGACTCTCAAAAATCACTGTAGATTCATCTATCTGTCGTATCTGTCGTATCTGTCGAATCTGTCAAATCTGTCAAATCTGTCGAATCTGTCGTCTCTGTCAAATCTGTCGTCTCTGTCAAATCTGTCGTCTCTGTCAAATCTGTCGTCTCTGTCGAATCTGTCGTCTCTGTCAAATCTGTCGTCTCTGCTATCACTAACTGAGAACTCTGCTCGACAGCCATTCCTTACCCAAATACGATTTCTGCGATAACCCCAATTTCCTCGACAACTAGCATCAGACAGTTGTCTAACAAACCTTACTCTACCTCTTCCATCTATCGAACAACTATTCCTTTCATTGTTGTGGCTTTCACAAGTTATTATGTCTTGAGCAGAAGCTGAGTCTGCAAAGTTGAAAAGCGTACCTAGACTAACGGTGGTAGCCATCAAGGTAGCGGCGATTATTGGAAAACGAATGACCATAATTAGATGTTAGATGTTAAATTTCTTTAAAAAGAAAAAACTAACTATAGTCATTGTTCCAAATTTGTAAAAACACTTGCCTGTATCTGAAGTCATAGAACTAAGCGTCCTAAGCAGTTTTCAGACTTTTGGTTGAGATCGTTATGACTAATACATCAGACCTTAAACTAACCATTACTTTTACCGATCCCGCTTTGGATGACGAAGATAAGAATACTGATGCAGACATTGATAACTTTGGGAATATCAGAGTACGAAGGCTTCGTCGAAACAGACATCCGAGCCTGTCTTTTTACGAATTATTAACGATACTGACGACGAAATTCACCTGGTGTCAGACGCATGGGTTTTTCTGGGTTCCAAATTCCTAACCCCATGAGTCTAGCCCATTGCTGGGCACGTTCTAAGCGTAGGTCATATTTGTGGTTAGGCGATCGCCCTACAAACAAAGCATACCCTTGTTTCACCAGCTGTTCATTCAACAAAACCCCATTTTTCCACGCATAAGCCAGAGTCCGCCCGAACTGGTCCTTTACTTGCATATCAAACTCCAGCATCACAGGCTGTTCCCTAAGCAGTGTTTCTAGGTATTGCTTTGCAGCATCTCCCCAAGGACGCTGCTGCAAATCCGGTGTATCAATCCCCAGCAACCGCACTTGAGAAATGAAACTTGGTTGATCGCCCAAACCCACCACCTCCAAAGTTTGCCCACTGACGACTTGTGCGACTTTGACTTGCACCTGTGTGCTTTCTTCAGGTTTCTTTTGAGGTTGACAAGCGACAAGTAGTAATAGACAAAGCAGAATGACTATTTTTTGCACCTTTGCTTTGAAACAAAATTTAATCTTCATCTAAGGGAAGACCTTTGCGAATTTTCCCCTTAGCAAAAAAGCGTCCAAACTGGAGTTCATAGACTTCATCTTCGTCTTGTGTCTCCACCTCCAAATCAGAACGGGCATAACTAACGCACAGTAGGGCATAACCTTTTTTCCGCAACTCTGGCGATAGTCCAATTGCTTCCGGTTGATAAATTTCTCCTGACAGTACCCGCACAGCACAAGTCGTGCAAGCCCCATTTCGACATAAAAACGGTAGTTCTACCCCTTGTCTTTCACCCGTATGCAGGATGTAGCGGTCATCAGGGACTTGCAAGGTGTATGTTATGTCTTTGGCGCGTTCGCCTTCGGCGCTGCGCTTTGCGCAATCGCGAACTTTAACAGTGTATATCTCGGACATCTGGATTTTGGATTTTGATGTGGAATTTTGACTGAATTTTTGACTGAACTTAGTTGCAGTTTAATTGATTTTAATGTACAATCGTAATTCGTGACGCCTGGAGAGATGGCCGAGTGGTTGAAGGCGCAGCACTGGAAATGCTGTTTGGGGGCAACCTCAACGAGGGTTCGAATCCCTCTCTCTCCGTTTAATAATATCTCCAAAATCTAGTCCTTTTGACACAGGACTTACGCAAAAAAACCCGGTTTCTACCAAAAATCGTCTGTTTTGCAACTAAATACGAACGAAGAAACCGGGTTTCTGAACGGAAAATTAAGGTAAGGCTTGTGTCATCGTTCTCAAGAAACCCGGTTTTTGACCCTGGTGCAAGATATAAGCGCCCCATTAAGGGGAAGTCAAAAGTGAAGGTAACAAGTCAAAAATATTAAACCTGCAATTTGCTGTATCACCACAAGAGTGGGATAAAACAATAAATGTTAAATTAAAGGGTTAGCGGTGGGAGAATGTCACTTCTTTGGCAATCTAGATACGGTTGAAATGCGTGAAAATTAGTTTTATAAATTAATTTATATGGAAGAATCTACAAATCAAGGACAACCCGAAGAACAACCATTAGCACAGCCTGAGTCACAGCCTAAGGCACAACCAGCATCGCAGCCTGAAATACAACCAAAAACACAACCGAAAACACAATCTGAATCACAACCTATAATGATGCAAGCTGCTTTCCGTTCAGGTGGTCTACCTACTCTACGGTTTGGTGATACAGGTAGTTCTGTAAGAGCCTTACAGAGACTTTTAGTATCTAATGGCTACTTTGTTCAAACTGATGGAGTTTTTGGTGCGCTCACAGAGTCTGCTGTTAGAGCTTTCCAGAGTTCGCGTGGTCTAGTAGCAGACGGAATTGTTGGTCCAAGAACTTGGGCTGTATTGTCAGGTTAGTCAAAAATTTGGTCAGTATACTATGTAATGATGAATTATGAAACTTTTGATAACTCATAATTCATATTTTTTTATAATTAATCCTTATTGTTTCTTGAAGGGAACTTTTGGATTTTATGAACATTCTATATTTCGTACATTGTATACATATCTTCAGAAATAACAGGCTTTAGTGGATAGACGTCTTGCAAAAATAGATTTCTCGCAAGGGGTGAATTCAGTATTCAGAATTAGTGGAATATGTCCTGCGGACACGCTGCGCGAACAGTGCAAGAAGTTTAAATCAGTACACAGTCAGCAAGGGCGTATGGTGTGGGATACGCGATCCACCACCAACACATAAAGGTGCTCTTGGTGGGGGGGGTTAGACCCAAATGATAAAACTGATAACTGATAACTGATAACTGATAACTGATAATCATACTTTTGTTGATTCTTTGAAAAAAGTTTATTAGATTTTTTTATTTTTATGTCCTGTCTCTTCCGGAATAGCAGTAATTTTTGCTGTCAAAGGAAACATGGGTGTTAGTAAAATGAAATACAATGACAGATATTGCCCTGCTGATGACGGGTGTGTTAACAACAGGACAACTATCTCCAACCATTGCGCTGCAACTACCACTAGTTCAGCGAGACAATGACGAGGAGGAGTTAACACAAAGACAGCCATCTCAGATAATATCAGCTGCTCAAATTACACCGCCTGAATTTGTGCAGTCTGATATAGCTGCCCAAGCTGCTACGTCAGTCATAAATATAAAAAATGAAAGTATACTAAATTCAACAGAAAAAAATATTATTTATGAAATCTCTTCTCATATAAGTAGAGCCAAGAATTTACAAATTGCAAGAAAAGACACAACAGAGGATGTCATTACAGGTTCTCGATGCTTTGATGTATGTACAGAGCCAGAAATGCTTTTATCTTTTAATGCTATCCCTCAGTTGGTAACAGACTGGGGAAACACTATCCGAAATTTTCAAAAGAGTTCGCTCAAAGAAAGTAAGAAGATTATGCTTACTTCTACCTATTTCATGCAGTTCCAAATAGCTTCAGATAATTCACCCAAAGGAGTTCTTCGTCAAAGGAAGCAAACACCTACTGGTAAAGGTAGTGATCAGACGGTTTCTCAAATAGAGACTAGTCCCTCTTTGCCAGTTTTGCGTTTTGGTAGTTCAGGTGTTGCTGTAAGAGTCCTACAACAGTTGTTATCGTCTAATGGCTATACTATTCGAGTTGATGGAGTTTTTGGTGCCTTGACGGAGGCTGCTGTCAAAGCTTTCCAAAACAAACGGAATTTAGCAGCGGATGGTATTGTTGGTCAAAGAACTTGGTATCAGTTGACAAAATAGTCATGAATCGGCTTCGCAGAATCAAGAGTCAAAAGTCAAGAGTCATTAATTGAACTCTTGACTTTTGACTCTTCTATCGATTCTATCGAATCTATCGATACTTATGCTGCTCCAACAGTTGTTGCGCTCTTGGCTTGTAAATTAAATAGAACAAAGCCTCGATATAGCGCTGCAAATCCTCCCGATTCTCTTTTGAAATAAAGTTCCAAAATCCATAAATCCGTGCTAAAGATAACAGCTTGGAAGTATGAATTTTCCATGTATAAGTGCTATAAACTCGGTCAATACCTCGTTTGGAAATTTCATTCCAATAGTTAGGATTTTGTTCGCACTTCTGGACAAACTCAAGAATTTTTTCGGCTGTTTCTTCTAAATGAGTTGGGTTGATGTAAAAGCCGTTTACCTTATCTTGAATGATTTCTAAAGGACCACCAAATTGCGTAGCAAAAGTTGGTAATCCCGAAATCATCGCTTCTAAAATTGTCAAACCAAAAGCTTCAAACAAAGCAGGTTGTACAAAGATTCCTTGGTGGTCAGCAATAACCCGATAAATTTCGCCAGAGTCAGATTTAGTCAAACGCACACCCAACCAGCGAATCTTACCATGAAGATTGTACTGCTCTATAATTCGGTAAAGCTTGACAATCTCATCGCGTTCTTCGTTGTCACCTGATTCTTCGACACGCAACTTACCAGCTACCAAAATGAGGTTGTATCGCTGCTGCAATTCTTGACTCCGACCGAAGCATTCTGCTAAACCAGTGAGGTTCTTAATGCGGTCAAGACGCGCCATTGAGAAAAGTGGACGCTTGCTTGGATCATCAAGACTACCAAAAACTTGGGTATCGTCTTCCAGAGTGAAGAGCATTTCTTCTATTCTGGCGCGATCGCTCTCTACTCTGTCTTGCGTACGCGTATAGGGGAAATAGGTACTCTCGTTGACTCCAGGGGGTACCACGTTAAACTTGGGACTAAACAGTTCAATCCCATTTACAACATGGTACAGTTCCGGCATGGTGAAGCATTTGAGTGATTCGTACTGTCCGACACTATCAGGTGTACCCACAATTTCTTGGTAGGTGCTGCTGATGATAAAGTTGGCTGCATTCATCGCCAACAAATCGGCAGTGAATTGTAACGAAAAATGATATTTATCTTCCAGATCTTGCCAATAGAGGTTACTGAACAAGTATTTGGACTTTTCTAACGCATGGGCAATGTTACATTGCGTGACACCCAGTCTGCGAGCCAGCAAAAATGCTACCAAATTTCCATCAGTATAGTTACCAACAATTAAATCTGGTCTACCCTGAAACTCTGCCAGCAATTCTCTTTCAGAATCAATGGCGAAGGTTTCCAGATAGGGCCAAAATTCAAACCGCGAAATCCAGTTTTGTGTCATATTGGGATTGAATTCCCGCAAAGGCACTCGCAAAATCCAGGCGTTTTCAGTATCGTGAACTTTCTCTAGGCGCTGGTTACAAAGGGTACCATCACTGTTGGGGATGAGGCGGGTGAGAATAATGACCTTCGGCTGGACATTCAATCCTTCTAAACCAGCCAGCATCGCATCTTCTTGCAGTTGCTTTTCTAAGTTCTTCGCTTGGTCGAGGACATAAACCACTTGACCGCCAGTGTCAGGACGTCCCAAAACTCCCTCTTGTCCAAACCAACCGTGAGCAGAGACCAAGACGATTCTAAAAATCATCGGGATGCGAGAGATGAAGGCTTCCAAGGTCTGGGGATCGGGAGAGTCAATCAATTCATCCAGAATGCTCAAGGTTTCCTGGACTCGCTCTCGCGTGTGTCCCCAACCCGGTTCAAAGCCCATCACTTGCAGGTCAAATCGGAATTCTTCGTAGGATTGCTCACTGGGACGAGAACTCACGAAAGTGATGGCTTTTTTGACTTGATCAGAGAGTTGCTGCTGTGACTGAATCCGCTGGTTGATAAGCAGTTGAACGCCATTGTATTGGTGTAGGCGCAAGAAGTTAAACAAGCTTTCTAGCCATTGCTTGGGGTCAGCAAATAGCTTACTGGATAGGTAGCGGTTGAGAAACTGCACCCCTTTGCCAATATTTTTTGGGTCGCGAATGATTGGAGTGTAGTCGTAAAATGGACCAAAATCCAATTCCAAGAGGTCCCCTTCGCTTGGGTGATATCGGTTGACCAGGCGATCGCGCAAATCCAACAGTTCTTGAACCGTTATCGGCTCTATACTCAAGTCGGCTGTCAGTCGGTAAACTTCTTGACTAGCAATCTTTTGTCGTATGATGAAGCAGAGGCTTGATTCCTCTTGAATGATTTCTTGAGTGTAGTAGATAAGTTTTCCTAAGTGAGAAGCAGTATAAAACTGCTCAGATTTTTCGTACTTAGAGCAATATTCACCATATAAGTTGAGTATGTCGTTCCGCAGCAAGTACTTTTTTTCTTGCTGACGTAACTCACTTATTAAGGAACGTAAATCACTTTTTTCTTCACTATTCAGGACAGCTTGAAGTAATTCAGACATGGCAACTCGTCAGATAACAAATTTTGGATTCAGCGTTTGACTGAGCAATAGCTAATAGCTAACAGCCCCAGGGTAATGGTATAAAGAACCACTACAAGTTGGCAATTAGCAATTATTACTACTGTGACTATCTTTAAAGCTCTCTACCTTTTTACGCTTATCTTATCTATGAGTATTTTGCACTCTAACTAAAGGCGTACTCTTTATTTTTTCTTAAGTACAAAATTGCAAATATCAAGTTATTATAAAGTCCTTGTTAGTGTAAATACTTAAAGAGATTGTTGAAAAATCTGCTTTTATTCAAAGAATAGACTCTCACAGCTATTATCACATAATCCTCGGTTAGCTTGCGCCTTGGCAAATATGTTGGAGGTAGCAATCAAATGTTTTTTTGTCCTGTCTAGTTTGATCGTGAACATTACTGAAACAACTGAAACAAAAGTTTATTTTTTCATTTTTTAGTGATCTGCCAAGATAAACTTAATTGAATTAAAGTCAAGTATTTTATTGTACCAGTCAAAATCTTTATCCAGGTATTTATAATTTCAGTATATTCTTGAAAACAGGGTCGATTGCTATGTCTGAACATCCACAACAAGCAACAGCACAAGACCACAGTATAGGCAACATCATTATTGTCTCTTTACTTGCCTTATGTGGATTGACTTTTATTTTTCTACTTGGCATCTTTTAGCTCAAGAATTGGGCAATGGTTTTAAAACTTGTTGACTCAATCCCCCGACTTAAGTTTGGGGGATTTAGCTTTGAGTGCTGACTGAAATTATTATTAACAACCAACAGTCAGCTTAACATTCTCAATTATGACTTTTGTTACCTCAGGGCGAACGATGGGAGTCGAACCCACCAATGGAGGAACCACAATCCTCTGCCTTAACCGCTTGGCTACGCTCGCCATTGTATTGCCTATTATAACACCAGCTGTTTAATAGATCCAGTACAACTTTCTTAATCCTCAAACAGGCGATTCCTAGCCCCTAAGAGGGGCGCTACGCAAACGGAGAGCTACGCTTAACACCCTTATGCAACCGATGTGCAATTTGATATGTTTGGACTTGCGCTCGCATTGTCGGCGCATGTGCCGCTAAATACCTAGTCACAGCCACCAATACGTGAATACCAGCAGGAGTTTCACCTAAAACAGAATACTGACGGAAAGCTGCTTCTACTTCTTGAATAACATGAAATTCCCGATTTTCTCGCAGCATTAATTTACCAAGCATTGCCAGTAATCTTTGTGGATTACCACCACCGTAAAGATACTGGGCAACCAACTGACCTGCTTCATTCACCTGCTGTTGACGATTCAACAACTCCGGCAATTGTTGAAGCAATTCCTCTGGATTTTCAACTGGTTGTTTTGGTTCTGGAAGTCGGGCAGGTGGGACATTCAAAAAGCGGTTGAGGTAGACACTCATTGCACCATCGAACACACCCCGAAGTAACTCTAAAGACGGCACCCGTTGCAATCCTTGATGAACTGCATTGGCAAAGGTAAATGGATGGTGTGCTGTATCCCAGTCTCCAAAGTCGTTATTGGTATTAAATCGGGCTACACGAAGGGCGGCTGTGTAGGTAACGATACCTGCTAATTGTTCTTGGGTGCAACCTTCTCTCAATGCAGTCAATAGCGCGTCGGCTATTGCTTGAGCATCTTCACCTAATAGAATAGGAACCAATTGTTCCCGACCTGACCAAGTTCCCCAGCGAGGTTGTCCTTGTTCCAAGGCTGCGGGTAACTTCTCAAACGCAGACTCTAAAATTTCGACTAAATCCACAGGATAGCGCCAGGAATTCGACTCTTCCATGCGGGAGGCATTTGCCAAGCCAGAAATTAAACTTGCTAAGACTTTCTCAGCACCCTTCCAATGAACAGCATCAAGTGCTTCTAACGCCTTGTTAATAAAATCGAGTGTATGACCAACATCAATATAGCGATGGTCTGTAGCAGCAGCAAATAACATATCTGCAATTTGTTTCCTATCAGCACCCATCCGAATTGCAGAGATGAGACAGCGTTCTGCTGCTTCACTATCCCGTCGTTCAATAAACTGACGGAACCAACCTTTGAGAGTCTTGATGTCAGCAGTGGAATTGGGTAATGGATGAACCACAAAGTGAGGTGGCGCACCTCCACTGTCACGGGCGACAGCTGAAAGTCCTTGGTAAAGGGCAAGGGGTCGGTCTTCTGCATCCAGATAGGGCAGCAAGTTCATCATACAGGTGTGGATAGTCAAGCCTGCGCCCCAACCTTCTTTGTTGTAACGGGTGCCAAACTCTAATCCCGTTTGGAAGGATTCGGTAGCATCTCCCCCCATATCTAGTAAGGCTATGACAGACTTGGCAATCACGAGGGAAATGCCTTGTTCTAACCCATCCTGAAGTCGTTGGCGCTGGTGGACATAAGAGTCAACTTGGGGAGTCAAATTCACCCACACCTCGCCATCCCGAATTTCTACAGGAAAAGCACGCACATCATCTGCCCAAGAATCAAACGTTCCCCCACTTGCCATGTCAAAGCGGGCATAGTGCCAAGGACAAGTGACAATGCCATCTTTGCAAGTACTCCCGTGGAGGGGAAAACCCATGTGAGGACAACGGTTATCTATAGCATAGACCTTATTGTCTGAGTAAAACAGGGCAATGGTGTGTTTTTCCAGATTCACGAGTAAACTTCCTGCTGCTTGGACATCTGCAAGTTTGGCAGCACGGATGTATCGGTTTGTCTCTGTTGGGGGTTCAAAAGTTTGAGTCATATGATTTGATTGAATTGCAAAAAAATAACGACTTCCTTCGGGGCTAAAAAATTACCGATATTTTCGTGGTCTTTCCTCTGTGTCCTCTGCGCCTCTGCGGTTTTTTAATTAGGTAATCTACTCTACGGGAACCCCCAGCGGCGAACGGGCAGGACAGGAGTAACTTTCATCGAACGACAGCTACAGCATCAATTTCAAACAACATACCGTCCAGCGCGAGTCTTGGTACAGGAATGAGGGTACACGCAGGTGCTTTATTCCCCCACATTGCTTGTACTTCAGCAATCAACTGCTGAAGTTTAGTCTCATTATGATCAACTATTAGTACAGTAGTCTTTACTACGTGTTCTGGACTTACGCCCACTGCAGATAATGCCGTCCGCAGATTCGCAAAAGCATGCTTTAACTGACCTGTAAAGTCTTTAGAGACGAGATTAGCGTTTTTATCTTCACCGCCTTGCCCAGCAATATAGACCATTTTGGCTCCCGATGGTACAACTGCGACATGGGTATAGCCGTACTGGGATGGATCGTATAACCCTGCAGGATTCAGGAATTGAAGTTCAGAACCTTCCAATGCGATAACCTCCTTTTCCTTGCTTGAACAAAATCTTGTCTGTTGCTGACATTTTTCTAAAGAAATATCTTTATAAAGTATAGTACTCATTCCTAGTTGACTTTGTAAAGATTTTTCTTTAATTTATTGATATGGCAAAACAAAACAGCAAAGCCCCGCCAAGGGCGATAAGCCGGAGGCTTGACGCAAAGCGTATCGCGATTCGGACACGACGGGCGATTGTGAATCTACTCAAACAATTTGGACCGATGGATGCCTCAGAATTGTCCTCCCGTTTGGGTGTGTCTGCAATGGCTGTCCGTCAACATCTCTACGCCCTGCAAACGGAACGGTTGGTAACTTATGAAGAACAAGCCCGCACAATGGGTCGTCCTGCAAAACTTTGGCAATTAACACCTGCTGCTGAGTGTCTCTTTCCAGATGGTTACGCAGAACTCACGTTAAGCTTAATTCAGTCTGTAACAGAAGCGTTTGGTCAGACTGGGTTGCAACGTCTGCTGGAAATAAGAACTCGTCAGCAGATTGAAGATTATCAAATGCAAATGACTGGTAAAAATTCATTTCAGGAACGGCTTGAAGCGCTGGCTGAAATCCGTACTAAAGAAGGTTATATGGCTTGTGTTGAACTTCAAGCAGATGGTTCATTCCTGTTGATTGAAAATCACTGTCCTATCTGCGCTGCGGCGGTTGCTTGTACAGGACTTTGCGCTCAAGAACTAGAAGTCTTTCAATCTGTCCTGGGTGAGAATGCGGTCATTGAGCGCACTGAACATATTGTGGCAGGTGCGCGATGTTGTGCTTATCGGATTTCTTCTAGAGTATAGTTCAATACCTTTAAACACAAGAAAATGCAAATCAGCCGACTCACTCAGCAAATACAATTCATCATCGAAATCGACAAACTCAAGCAAATCCTCCGCCAAACTCTTCTTACCGATGGTTCACGTCAGGAAAACAGTGCAGAACACTCCTGGCATTTGGCAATAATGGCGGTAGTATTAGCTGAATATGCTCCCGAGGAAGTTGTCCTGTTGCGTGCTATCAAAATGTTGCTGATACATGATTTGGTGGAAATTGATGCGGGTGACACTTTTTGTTACGATTTGCAAGGTAACGAAAGTAAAGCACAACGAGAAGCTCAAGCGGCGTTGAGACTATTCGGGCTTTTACCAGCAGATCAAGCAAGTGAATTGCGCCTCCTCTGGGAAGAGTTTGAAGCACGAGAAACACCCACTGCCAAATTTGCAGCAGCCTTAGATCGTATACAGCCTTTGCTGCATAATCAGCAGACTCAAGGGGGTACTTGGCGGATTCATGGTATTACGCGTGATCAGGTGATGAAACGGGTAGCGCCTGTGGAGACGGGAGCGCCTCAACTGTGGTTATTTGTGCAACAACTCATTGAGGATTGTATAACAGCTGGTTATCTCAAAGATGTTATTGCCTCCCATTCAGACTGAGAAAGTGGTTGCACTTCTAAGTGGATACTAAAACAATCTTCAGCAGCAGCAATTAAAGCTGTCATAATCTTCTCAAGATCTAGGTTCTGCGGAAGTTGCGCAGCAGTAAAAGATTCTGTGCCAAACACTTGAGTAAATAACTCAGCATCAGGCTGCAAGCGGATGGAACCATGTTGCAAAATTGCCCCACCTCGTCGCAGTTGGGCGCTACCAATGAGTTTAGTCCCATCTGGCAAAATTAAATCTGCACCAGTTGCAGTGCCAAAACAGTTGGGGTTATGAATGTAACCGCGTCCGGCTGTACCGTATTGTAGTTTTATGTCGAGCGATCGCCACCCTTGAATCAAAAACTCACAAATTTTTTCGTACACCTGAACGCGAGTTCCGACAAGTCCAGATGTTACACCAGATGTCACGACAGCGTAGGTTAAATCACCTTGATGTAAGACTGCGCGTCCCCCTGTAGGACGCCGCACCAAGTCCACTTTCTGACCTTGCCAAACTAAATGCTGCCAATGTTCGGGATATCTATGCTGATGGTAACCCAAGGAAATCGCAGGTGGCGACCAAGTGTAAAATCGCAAAGCAGGAGGATGTCCTGACAGGTGCTGTTCTAACAACCAACGGTCAATCGCCATCTGCACATCACCAGAGGCTTCTAACAACGGAATAAATCGCCACACTAAAGTCAAGCCACACCAAATTCAGATTGTAATGCTTCGTCGTTGTTATCAGCGATAGTTGCCACAATAGTAATTAAGCGGGAAGCTTCGCCAGCAGACAAATCTGCAAGAGTGCGTGTTGTGAGTACGACAACTTGGTTTTCAATAATAGCGAAACGTGCTTCAAAGGTGCTAGATGTATTCATCTCTAACAACTGTCGCGTCAACCTGGGTTCATCTTTGGCGGGTAACTTCAGCACCGCAGACCAAACTGTTAAGGTATCTTCATCAGTTGTTCCAGTGAGTTGGACAAACACCTCCACTGTACCGTACTTGCACTTCCAGCGATAGCCGCCTTCTGAAGGATGACTCACCATTGCACTATCATCTTGTTCTAGCGTGTCGATAACGTTTTCAATTATCTCCACGTAGTTGATGTCATTTGCTTCTTCGATAATCTCATTGATGAGTTCATCAGTGGATGTAGATTCGGTCGCAACCGTTTGTTGATCGGATTGGTAGCTTGTCATACAGATTTTTGCCTCAACAGCATCATTGTTGCATCTAGACTACTTTATAGCTTGTGTGGTGTGTTCATTTTTAGCTCCTTAAGTCGTAGGCTGTCTATCAAAGCCCAGGGGGAACATTATGAAGATTTGCGGTACATTCTAACAATAGCGAGGATGTGTCAATTTATGTCTGTTGTTTCCCAAGCTCTTTCGCGTGAGGTGAGAACTCAGCCTGTAGGTGTAACATTGTAGAAACAGGCGATCGCACTCTACCGCGACAGCAAAGGACAAGTCCACGCCCTAGAAGATACATGTCCTCATCGGTTAGTTAAACTGAGTCACGGGCAAGTCATTGGCGACGAGTTGGAATGTGCTTATCACGGTTGGCGCTTCAACGATAAAGGTGAATGTGCAGCAGTTCCTTATCTAGGAGATAACCAGAAACTCCCTAGTTGCAAAATCCGCCGTTACCCAGTCAAGGAACAAGACGGATTTATTTGGCTTTTTCCAGGAAATATAGAGATGTTGTCTGCAAATTCTCTACAACCGATGGGTGTTCCAGAGTGGGAGCATCTCAACTACATTGCTACAGTTTCAATGATTAACTGTAACGCCCATTATTCATATTTAATTGAAAATCTGATGGATATGTATCACGGGCATTTACATCAGGATTACCAAGCTTGGGCAGAAGCATCTCTGGAAAATATTGACGAAGATGCTCATCGTGTTGATGCTCACTATACAGCACGAAGCTATTATAAGATAGATAAAATTTGGTCGATTTCACAATTATTTTTTCCTGCTTTGCGTCGCCTTCATCCTGAACCTTTGGATGTGAGTTATTTTTATCCTCACTGGGTTTCAACCTTGGGCAAAGATTTCAAAATTTACTGTTTACTATGTCCTGTGAACGAGACGCAAACCAAAGCATATTTAATTCATTTCACATCTTGAAATGCCTTTTGGCGATTACACAAATTACCTGTATGGTTTCGGCGGTTTGTGAAAGATAGTTTGTTTGGTGCAGCGCAAAAGTTTCTTGATGGTTTGGTGCGTCAAGATGTGCAGATGATTGAGGAGGAACAGCAAGCGTATTTGGAGAATCAACAGAGGCGAGGTTATGAGTTGAATCGTGCTTTGGTGAGTGTACAAAAGTTGATGAAAAGTCAAGTTGAGCAGCGGTAATCTGGGAACATCCCAATTTTTTCAAAATACGCCAAAATACGTTTTTTTGTCATTAGACCTCTTGCATAAATACTTAAAATGTCATGTTGAGCGGAGCGAAACATCTCGCGAGATTCTTCACTGCACTACGTTTCGTTCAGAATGACATCTCTAACTTTTGGACTTTTGCAAGAGGTCTATTCTCTTCGCGTAGCGTGCGCCTTAGCGTATGCGTAACACGGTGTACACACATCTCACTCAAAACCTCACCCTCGCTTTTAGCTAGCTAAAATCTTTCCCTCTCCTTACTAATACCAAGTTGCAGTCAAACATGGTATTACGTCATTGCGAGCGAAGCGAAACAATCCCAACACCCTTGCGATTGCTTCACTTCACTTCGTTCCGTTCGCAATGACATATCATAAGTAATTTACCGGACATGATATAAAACCCAGATAGAAAGCATTGGTGACAAGTTAAAAGCGAGTAAATTTTGTCAACACGTCCAAAATATAGTGTCATGGTGAAATGGTGCGTTACTAGGAGCGCTAACGCACCCTGCAATTGACTTCAAATTCAAACTTTAGCCGCAGCAGCAACGCTTGGAATATTAACCTTCAACCGCTTAAACATAGCTTCCCGCGCTTGTAAGGCTAAGGTATTATCCAGAGGTGTCACAGTGATAGGTTGTTGATACTTCAAGCGCAGCGCTGTTTGAATGAGCCAGTCAGCAACAAAGGGATTCTTCGGTAACAGGGGACCATGAGAATAGGTTGCTATGGCATTCTGATAAAATGCTCCCTCTGTCCCATCCTCGCCATTGTTACCCAAACCATGCACCACGCGTCCTAGTGCTTCTACTTTTCCTAACTTAGTGCGTCCCCCATGATTTTCAAAACCAATCAAATACGGTTTGCTACCCATCATCTCTTCTAAGTCCCGCGCCAGACGAGTTGCTGTCACTTCCATGACCAAATTTCCAATACAGCGGCGGACATTTTCCCCAGGATGTACGGACACCAAATCTAATATGCCTAAGCCTTCAATGCGCTGTCCAAAACCCGGTTCATAGTAATGTCCCAGCAACTGGGGTGAACCACAGGTAAACACTCCTGGAGTCCCATTTTCAATCTTTTCACGTATTGCTTCTGCTTTCGCACCTTGCAAATCGCGCATCACTATTTCTTGCTGGCGATCTTGTGCGCCACCACCAACAATCAAATCTACTGCACGAATATCAGCTGCTGTCGCACTTTGATCTAAAGGTAAGACTTTGACATTGTATCCCCGCCATTGACTGCGGCGTTCTATACAGATGACATTACCCCTGTCACCGTAAGTGCTCATCAGCTTTGGATACAGCCAACCAATTGTTAACTCATACTGTTGATAACTCATAATTTATAACTCCTAATTTATAACTCCTAATTTATAGCTCCTAATTTATAACTCCTCACTTATGAGCAGACGCTCTGTTTAAAGCGTCTCTACAATTCCAGGACTTACGCAAAGAAACCCGGTTTCTACCAAAAATCGTTTGTTTTGCAACCAAATACGAACGAAGAAACCGGGTTTCTAGCAGATGGTGCGTAAGTCCTAAATTCATAATGTTCCTCAATTATGGTCGGATAATCCGGTGCATATCCAAAACTGGTGGAGCAATTTCAGTTTGGGTTAGCATATCGTGAATCTGACCTCTATGATGTGTTTGGTGGTTAAAAAAGTGTGCCAGCAATAGGTTAGCTGGATCAGTATAAAGCTTACCCTGATTATTCACGTAGCTTATTGTTTTGGTCACGAAATCTTGATCTAATCTAGACATGAAAGCTTCTATCTGCTCATCTTCTAAGACACGAACTGAGCGCAACTCATCGAAGTCATCATAGAGAATAGCATCAAGTCCCGTAGATGGCATTTGTTTGCTTTGAAACCGTCCCATCCAAATGCGATCCCCCACCATAATATGATTCAGCGTCCCATGAATACTTTTGAAAAAAGCTGGTCTAATACGCTTGCGTTCTACATCCGAAAGTTGGGAACAAACTTTATAGAGTTTTCGATTTGCCAAGGTATTGTAACGTGCAAGCATTTGAAAGTGCTGGATGAGCATAGAAAGAATTCAAAATTCAAAATTCAACATTCAATATTCAATATTCAACATTCAATATTCAAAATGACAATAGGTTCGTAGTAAGCGCTTAAGTGCGAATCGACAAACCCATGACTCTATTTATAGAATTTTTCTGCCTGTCAGCACTTCTCGCACTTCGAGCATGGCAGAATAGGTAGGTAATATGTGCAAAGTTTCATTATCTGGTGTGTGTTCCAGGGCAGTTGCAATTGCTTGCCGCAAATCTTCTTCGATAATTAGATTAAATTGACTTTCAGGAGTCTTTTCGCTGTAACGCAAACGTAGCGCCATATCATAAAGGCGATCGCCACTCACAACTAAAGTCCCTCCCCGTTCTACTAGTTTCTCTGTATCGACATCCCAAATCCAAGATACATCAGTTCCGTCGGGTGTCCTGTCGTTAAGCACAAGCAGTGTTGTTTTGTCAAGACTTTGAGTGACTACGCGAATGGTTTCATTTGTCCCCACAGGATTTTTTGATAACAAAATTCGTACTCGTTTACCATTAATTTCTAACTCTTCAGCACGACCAAATGCAGCTTGGAAGTTGTTAATAGTATCTAGGATAGTCGCTTCATCAACTCCTAACTCCACAGCAGCGCTAGCGGCTGCCAAAGTATTATATTTGTTATATAAGCCTACAAGTATTTGTGGAAATTCACTGCTATCAAGCACGGGTTGACTTCTACTAAAACCACACTTAGGACAGTGAAAATCTCCTAAATGGGACAAGTAAACACCTTTGTAATCCAGTGAGTGTCCACAACTAGGACAAAATATAGAATCGACGGCGTGAGGAATTTCTTCTAAATAATTTTCTGGCTCATTCAAGCCAAAGAATAACACCCGCTGGGGTAGCTGCTGACCAAGATAAGATAAGGTTGGATCATCAGCATTAGGAATGACAACTGTTTCTGTTGGAAGTTCAGAAATGACTTTTGTCCAACGTTTGCTAATTGTGTCAACTTCCCCATATCTATCCAGTTGATCGCGAAACAAGTTTAAACACAGGATGATCCGAGGCTGAGTTGGTGCGAGAATCTTTGGTAGGATATTTTCATCGACTTCTAAAATAGCGTAATCAACATCTAGTTCGCCGACTAAGTTAGTGCTTTCCAACAGCGCAGTCATCAAGCCGTTTTCTAGATTTGCGCCTGTCGAATTGTGAGCAACACGATACCCTTTGCGTTCTAGAATTGTGCGTAGCAGCAGTGATGTCGTTGTTTTGCCATTGGTACCAGCAATTAAAATGACTCCGTTTTTCACTTGTTGAGTTAATAACTTCAACAATCGGGGTTCAATGCGACGCGCCAGAGAACCTGGTAAGACACTCGCCGCACCCAAGCGGAGCGATCGCACTCCTAAAGTGACGCTTTTTGCGACTGACACAGCAAAAGCCAGTCGTATCCTGTCTATCAGTTGAATTTTGTTTCCCACATCAGTACCCTAATCTTGGTAAGTGTTGCTAGTTTGTAGCCGCTGAGTCTCAAGTTTAATCATGTGAGTTTAACTAATTCTTGCCAAAATAGCCAGTTGAGAAGATGACAGGTCTTTAAACCTCTTGTCCTCCTTGTCTACGGACATTTCCGTGCGGGGGAACCCCCGCACGGAAGTGTCTATTATAGGGTGCGATTTCTTAATTCTTTAATGTATTGCACTCAATTGAAAACTGCTATGGAAGGCTTTTGATGGTTAAGTCTTACCTTCGCGTAACGTGAGGATTTCAACGCCATCTTCTGTCACAGCGAGAGTATGCTCAAATTGAGCGGAAAGCTTGCGATCGCGTGTCAAAGCAGTCCAACCATCATCCAGAACTTCAACTTCCCAGGTACCTTCGTTAATCATCGGCTCAATGGTAAAAACCATACCAGGTCGCAGACGTTTTCCCTTACCACGCGTGCCATAATGGGGTATTTCCGGCGCAGTGTGGAAAACATTGCTTACACCGTGTCCTACGAAGTCTCGTACCACCGAGAAGCCCTGTGCTTCGGCGTACTCTTGAATAGCTGCACCAATATCCCCAATACGTGCTCCTGGCTTAACCTCAGCAATACCCCTTCTTAAGCACTCCTGTGTGACCTCTACCAGCTTTTTTGCTTTTGGGGAAGGCGTACCAACAAAGAATGTCTTAGATGTATCACCATGATAACCATCAACAAGCGGCGTCACGTCAATATTAATGATGTCACCTTCCTTGAGGATTTGCTTAGCATTGGGAATACCGTGACAGATGACTTCATTAACACTCGTACAAATTGACTTAGGAAAACCCTTGTAGCCAAGAGGTGCGCTTTTTGCACCATGCGCCTGTGTCCATCGTTCCGCTTCATCATTCAACTCAAGAGTACTAACCCCTGGCTTCACCATTGGTTCAAGATGGTATAAGAGCTCGGCTGCTAAGCGTCCAGCCTTACGCATCTTATCTAGTTCTCTGTTAGATAAAATAACAATCGTTTCAGTTTTCATCTGTCCTCCGCGAGATACCCCGTCCCTCTACAGGGCGGGGAGGGATAGCGGGTTAAAAAGTGGGGTTCGATGCCACACTTTTTAACTCTCTCCGTGTTATCATAGAGTGGATGAAGTTTAGTTTCATCCAAATGCAAACAATATCTGTAAAATGTAAGCTTCAAGTCCCTGTAGAGTTTCGCTCTGAAATAGACCGCACTTTGCAGGGCTTTGCTGATGCTTGCAATCAGATATATGAGGTTGCAAAACGTGAGAAGTGTTGGAACACAACGAAGTTGCACCATTTGGTTTACAAGCCAATTAAACAGGCAACAGGGATTAAAGCTAACCATGTTTGCCAAGCGATTCGTCGTGTGATTGGTAATGCTAAAGCAGTTAAGCAAGTCCACAAATTTAGACCGACATCTATTAACCTGGATGCTCGGACGTTTGAATACTTCGAGGAACCGCAATCTGTTGGCGTAACTTTGATGTGTAGTCGTAAGCAGTTCAAACTGTTGATTGGCAATTACCAACTGGCACTGCTTAAAGGACAGACCCCAACTGCGGCGACACTCAACAAGACCAAACGGGGTGATTACTACATCAACATCTGTGTTGACCTCCCTACCGACCCAACAGGCAAGACTCCCAAAGTAATTGGGGTTGACCTGGGGCGTAGGGACATCGCAACCACTTCCAATGGGAAATCGTGGAGTGGTGGAAAAATCCAAGCTACTCGTGACCGATACAGTAAGGTCAGGGCGAATGTTCAACGCAAACGCACGCGCAGTTCTAGAAAACTGTTGCGAAGGCTCTCTGGTAGAGAACAACGCTTTCAAAAGTGGCTTAATCACAACATATCGAAACAACTTGTCCAAGAAGCGAAGCAGTCTAGCTCTGCACTTGCTTTTGAGGACTTGACAAACATCAGAGAATCGCTCAATCAAAAACCACGTAGCAAAACGGAACGACGCCGGACAAATAACTGGGCTTTTTACCAGTTGCGAATGTTCGTTGAGTACAAAGGTAATATTGCTGGCGTACCAGTTGTACTTGTTCCACCAGCGTACACGAGTCAAACCTGTTCCCGGTGTCACCACGTACATCCAGTCAAGGGTAAATCGTATCGTTCTGGAAAGTCCTTCAAATGTGGACATTGTGGTTTTGAGTATGACGCTGATGTTAATGCTGCATTGAACATTGCAGCTTTGGGGTTGTCCGTAAGTCAGCCCGAAGTTCCGGGGATTGCTTGTCTGTTGGAAGGCTGCGATTATCTGTTTCCGACGGGCGGTGAAAACTGGGACAAAGACCTGCCACTCAAGCGAAAGCGTAGGGTGGGGTAGTTTACGAAATTTTGTCTAAAGAATCTGCCATAAATATAGTTTGCCGTGTTTATGCCGATAACTGTATGTTGGATTGAGCGACGGGAAACTCAATAAATCCTTTTTATGGTTGGGTTTCATCCTCAACTATCATAGTCAACCCCATTTGGGCAGAACGCCTTGCTGCATCTGCAACCTTGAGGGTGTACAAGCTTTCTTCTGGGGTGACGTATAAGGGAGTCCCATCAATGAGATGATCTAACACCATTGTTGTATCTTTGGCAAACAAACCCTGACGAGCCTCAACTTCTATTGGCTTTGTTTCTCCTGGCTGTACTAAAACTCCCGTGTGACTTTCAAAAATTAATCCGCCATTTTCACCATGAACTTCAAACCTGCGTTCTGGGTACCACAAAGTTTCCCCTTTACCATAGACAACATGGGCTAACAGTCCACTATTAAAGGATAGATGAGTATCGCAGAAACAGCTTTGGTAGTACTCTGTCTGTGTTTCCCAAAATCGGTTATGACAGTTAACCGACAAAACTGTACCAAACAAATCTACAAGACGGTGCAATCGGGAAAGTCCGCTCATCAAAGGAAAGCCGAAAAGCTCGTGATTGTATGTCCATTTACGAGGTGCGGGATGTTCAGGCTTGATGGTGTTGTAGCGCACAAAAAAGACTTGACCAACTTTTGGTAGATGTTGCTTCAAGGCTTGATGTAATCCACCCAAAAGTTCAATATGTTCAACATGGAGGAATTTTTTTTGTGTTTTTGCTAGGACAATGAGTTCTTGCGCTTCTGCTACGTCTAAAGAAAGAGGATATTCTACAACAACGTGTTTGCCACTTGCAAGTGCTTTACGCGCAATGGTACCATGATCGCGAGTCACAGTACAAATCACAATCAAGTCTACATTGTCTTGCTCCACCAGTTGTTGCCAAGAATCTACGACCATCATCTGGTAGTTTTTAGCAAAGGCTTCTGTCTTCTCGGGTGTGTGACCAACAACAGCGACGAGATGTGAGCGCTTATCATGCAGCAATGCTTGAGCTCTAGCTACAGCTGCATACCCAGTCCCAACAAAACCCACTCGTACAGGGCGTTTTTGCGAAAAAGCAGAGTTATCATACATTATGATTGTCACCACCTAGTTTATTGCTTTTGTTGATAAGTCGAAAAAGGCGATCGCTCTTTTGAACTTTCCGCATAATTAAGAACTGTCAACAATCAACACTTAACAATCAATCGTCATTTCTCACACTCATAACTATTACGATTCTCCATACGCCATACCATTCGCTTGGGCGTAACGATTCATAAATCTCATGAATCTTTCCCAGTGGTCATCTTGCTCTATATCAAATTTACACTCCACGCGCTGCAATTCATCACCTTCTGCACCCCCAAAAATGAATTGTGTGGAAGAAGGAGTCACACGAATTTCACCCTCTTCGTCTGTTAAAAGCATGGAATTTAAAGATTGTTTAGTAAAACTGTTGAATTTTTCTAAAGCTTTCAATTGATTGAATGTCATCAAGACAATACGCTTGCCAGAACTCGGATTACGCCGCAAGCTAACATTGCTGAGTTCTTCACAAATGCCAGAAAAAAATTGGATTGAGGGTGTCGTAGATGTCATGAAAAAGGAAAATTTATCGCTGGTAAGGATAATAATACTGAGGATTCGCTGGAGCCTGAACCGGAGGTTGATAACCGTTGGGGGGTATAGTGTTTCCCATGCTGTTGGGTGGAAGCGGGTTGAACGCTGGGGATTGATAACCAGTGGTAGGCATTGTGGTGCTGCTACCCATGTTATTCGGTACAGGCGAACTCATGATTGGGGATTGATAACCACTTGTAGGTACTGTGCTTCCTGTGCTAGGAGATATGGGAGCTGTTGGGCTAAACAGCTGATACGCAGCACGAGAAATTGAGCTAATGAGTTTTTCGGCGCGAGGGTCGTTATTAGGACGTTGTATCATAACAGCAACTATGTAACGCTTACCAGTAGGCATATCAACCAAACCTGCATCTGCAAGCGTTGTCCCAATATCACCCGTTTTATGGGCAATGGTTGCGCCTGCTCCTAAACCAGTTGGTAGAAGGTGATTTCTCACAGTGCGGCGCATAATATCCAGTATGCGATCGCGTGATGACAGACTCACCAAATTGCCCTTGCTCAGCATCGCCATCAAATTCGTCAACTCCTTGGGACTGGTCGTATTTGTCCCTTCCAAATCAGGGAGTGGATTGCGAATTGCAGTTGTTGTTAAACCCCAACTGCGGAAACGCTGATTCACCGCCTCAATACCACCCAAGCGAGTTATCAGCATATTTGTTGCTGTATTGTCGCTGATTGTCATCATCTTAGTCGCCACTTCTATGACTGTGAACTGAGTTCCCGCTGGTTTATACTGCATATCCCCAGAACCACTCACAACCATTTCCTTGGTCATGGTGAGTGTTTCATCCAGGCGAATTTTGCCAGCATCTACATCTTGGAAAAAGGCAACTAAAATAGGAATCTTAATTGTGCTAGCAGCAGAAAAACTAGAGGAGCCATTCACATCCACATAACTGCCATTATCTAAATCTACCAAGAAAACTCCTGGTGTCAGAGTGGGGTTTGCTGCTGCCAAATTTTGCACAACAGTTTTTAAAGAAGAAATTTCTTGAGTTAGGAATAACCCGGAAGCAGCTTCTGAGGGATTTTGGGTAAACTGTGGCTGTGCTTGCCCGATAGTTGTATCTGATGATGTTCCACCTGATGTGCTGATGCGAGTCGCAGGATCTAACACAGATAATGCCGTACCTACAATTGCACCGAGACCAACTCCTACAATTAACAACCGTACGGCATACAAAAGTGTTTTTGCCATCGGCTTTAACTGCGTTTTTCGGGATGAACTGGTTTTTCTTGGCAACGGCTGCTTCCGCATGCGCACATTCTTTGACTGTACTTTTTTTGGATTGTATGGTGGAATATTTCCTTTAGTAGTAGCAATTGATTTAACTGCAGTAACTGCTACCCCTGATCGCTTTGTGGGCGAAGTGACAGGGGTTAAGGGAGGAATGGATTGTATGCGTGTGGGCATTGTTCGGCTGTGGGGGGCTTGCTGCTGCTTTGTCACTTCGACTTTTTTATTTTGCCCCTGCTTTTGAACTTTGCTCTTAATCGGACGGCGGCTGTTACTTTGACGCCGTGAAACTGTTTGTATAACGGTTCTGGTTGCCATAAGATACAGTGGCTATAAATGTATAATCTAGAATGTAATTAATAGTAATTTTACTTGACAGGCTAAAGCCATTTTTTAGCAATTCCTGATGGAAGTTGAAATGTCTTTTGTGTGCGGACTCCGTAACGAATGTTTAAATTGACTTCTAAGGCACCTAATTATTGAAATGAGTTTTTGCTTATAATAAGTAGTATTTTTGAGTTGAGTTTAAGTTATTATGACAGGTTTTGCGAGGATGAGTCACTACATAGTAACCGATGAGTTACAAGCCTTCATGATTGTTCCGGTTCTCAAGCGCCCATTCTACCTGCCGTAAAATACCTCGCAACATAGCAACTTCCCTAGTTTGTAATTGGGCGCGATTATACATTTGTCGAAATGTTTCCATACGGCTAGCTGCTGTATGGGGGTAAAGATATCCAATCTTGAGCAGTAGTGATTCTAACTGTTGGTAGTATTCTTCCAAAATATTCAAAGGTGCTAACTCGTGAACAGATGTGCTACCGGAAGCGACCTCTCGATCATTGACAACGAAGGTTCCCTTCGTACGGAAGTGTCCTCCCCTTGTCGTACCTTCTTCGTTCTCTGCGTCACTTTGTGCTAGTTCATAACAACAGATTGCCACAGCAGTCGCCAAATTCAACGATGGATAGCTGGAACTGCTAGGAATGCGAATAAACCGCTGAGCATAATTTAATTCTTCATTACTCAGTCCCCGATCTTCCCTACCAAAAATGAGCGCGGCTGGGTGTTGTGGTTCTTCCAGTAACCAAGGTAGTGTCGTACTGGGGTTTTCTAGGGGGGAATCCCAGTGACGAATACGAGCTGTTGTGGCGATCGCCCGCGTACATCCTTGCAATGCTTCTGGCAGTGTCATCACTGATACGGCTGAGTATAAAATATCCTTGGCATGAACTGCCATTTGAAGCGCTTCTGTTGAGAGCGCTTGACATTGGGGATTGACCAACACTAGGTGACTCAACCCAAAATTTTTCATCACTCGTGCTATCGATCCGACATTCATTGGACCTGCTGGCTCTACCAATACAATTCTGACTCGGTCCAAGCCCATTTGTTGCCTCGCATTTTGCCGAAAAATCTCTCCGTCATTATTGTAACTGTCCAAGTATTGACACTCCCACGCTATGAAAACAAGCGAAGCGAAGTTTTCATAGCCGTGGGATTCTTGACTCATAGGGGATAAGCGTTTAACAATTCTTGCCTGATGTCAACGAATCTAAGCACTCTAAGCGAAAGAAAATCAGGATTTAGGCGTAGTCAAAGCCCTGCGAATTAGTCTTCCATCTTCCATGTGAACAATGCGATCAGCAATATCCAAAATCCGGTTGTCGTGGGTGACTAAGAGAATAGTGCAGCCCTGTTCTTGCGCCAAGTATTGCATCAAATTCACCACATCTCGTCCAGTTTTGCTATCGAGAGCAGCAGTCGGTTCGTCTGCCAAAAGCAGTTTGGGGCGGCTCACCAGTGCTCGGGCAATCGCCACTCGTTGCTTTTGACCGCCAGAAAGATTTTCTGGATAGTGATGAAGGTGATCGCCTAAGCCAACCTCTTGCAACATCTTTGCCGCCATCGCGTTCATTTCCATAGACGAAAATTGGGGATGGACTTCTAAGCTCATGCGAACATTTTGTTGGGCACTGAGGCTTTCATGCAAATTGTGTGCCTGGAAAATATAGCCCACTTGCCTCCGGGCTTGCACCAACTGTTCTGGGGTTGCGCCGCAAAGTTCTTGATCGAGAAATCGCAGACTGCCAAACTGCACCGATCGCAACCCCCCAATCAGCGTCAGCAGCGTGGTTTTACCCGAACCAGAAGGTCCAGTCATAATCACAATTTCACCGGCATTAATGTCTAAATTGATATCGTCTAGAACTTGCTTTTGTTGTTCACCCTGACCAAAATAATGATTCAAATTTTGAATACAAAGCACTGGAATTGATGAGTTCATTGCACATGCCTTCAACAATAGACCTTTTATGAAGATGCGCCTAACTATTTTGGGAAATAGCGAATTATCTTCAGAAAACCTCTGCGTACCTTTGCGCTAACCTCTGTGTACCTTTGCGTTAAAAAAAGCTAGGATGATTTTTACCTCACGCATAGGCGCAAAGACGCAAAGATTTATAAACACCCTCTAATACAATCGAATTGTTTCCTAAAATCCATACATCACTCCTAGCCGCACACCAATATTAGTTGTATCTGTAAACCCAACATTGACTGCAGTAGTGATGATAAATCGGCGTGATAGCGGCACATCAATGCCTCCAGTCACCAGCCCGCGCACAATCACATCATTAAAGAAAGACTCTGACGAAATCAACACCCCCCCTCCTGCAAAGGGAATCAGTCGCGCTTCTCCAGAACCAGATGGAATCGGAAAATTGACGGTTAGTGCGATTGCATTGTCGGTTCGAGTATTGCCAAACACTGTAGTACCTCGAATCGACAACCTATCACTCAGGTCAGTTCTTGTCATCATTGCAAATCCACCTTCGCTCAACCCTGTGTCTTCACCACTCATTCCAATGCTGCCCCCAACGCCAATAAAGCGTCGTGATCGGCGAGGTTTGGTTTCTTTAGCAGGTGTTTCATTGGCTGGTGTCACACTTGGCGACGGCGAGGGTTGATCAGAATTGGGCATTGTCTCGGTAGGAGTCTCGATAGCTTGCGAAGATTGAGCTTGAACCGCACGATCGCCCAATGTCATCATCAGAGTCATGCCCAGAAGCATCAGAAATGATCGATCTGAAAAATAAGACATATTGGTTTCAATGAAGTGATGAAAAGATGGTCTAGCAGAGTATCGTCAGTAACCTTAAAACATATCAGCAGGGTCAGCAGATTGCAGTTTGCGAGTGCGATCGCACCAGATACAAGACACATGATGATGGTCAAAATCAGAACAGTTACTGCACGAGAAATCGTCATGTGAATGGGGAGTGCAGTTGCTTTTGCTGACACATAGTACACTCCTATTGGGAGAATTAACCCTGGAACAAATCCCAGAAATGCCAGAATAATGGTTTCCTCAAGCACAACGCCTAACAAATAGCTGTGGCGATAACCCATTGCCTTAAAGGTGGCGTATTCCTGAAGATGAGCATTCACATCGTTTGAAAGGACTTGATAAACAATCACAACGCCAATCACAAACGCCATCGATGCTCCAATGGTAAAAATAAAGCCGATTGGGCTTTCAGTGCGCCAGAATTTCTGTTCATCTTCGATAAACTCGGCGATTGTCATCGCTTTCACATCATTGGGGAGATGCTGTCTCAACTGCTGCACGACCTGTTGTGGGTCATAGCCCGGTTGCAAATCAATCAATCCTAGACTAACGCTGCCCGCATCCCGTCGAGGGAACAGCATCAGAAAATTTTGATCACTGGTGACTAGTAAGCCGTCCGTTCCAAAAGAAGCGCCTAATGAGAACAATCCTCGCACTGTAATGGTACGACCTTCCGCTTCGGTGGCAACTCGCTGCCCCTGGTTAATTCGGGCGATCGTGTTTTGGTACTTGCCTCTGGCAGTGCGATCGAATAACACCACATCCGGTAGTCTGATCTTGTCCAACTGTTGGTTCATTTCTGGAACCTTAAATGCAGGATAATCTGGATCAAATCCCATAATTTGCAATGTTGCATCCTGTCGAGTTGCTGGATTTTTCCAGGTCATGTTACCGGAGTAAAGCGCCCGCGCAGAAGCAACACCCGGAATATCTCTTGCCTGGTAGAGTCGCCGCCGTGAAAACGTCGATACATTCTGCGTGTTCTTGGCTTTAGGACTGACTAAAATAATATCGGTATCGAGGGTGCCGCGAATTTTGGTGTTGCTTTCGTAGAGTGATTCTTGAAAACCAAGCTGCATGAACATCAGCACATCGGCAAAGGCGACACCTGCTAGAGCCACCAGTAAGCGTCCTTTGTGGCGGCTTAACTGTAACCAACCGAGGGGAGTGCGGCGGCGTAAGGGATAAAGCCAATTTTTCATCGTTCAATCTGTACCTCAACTTGCAAATTTGTAAATTTTGCTGCTTTCTGGCTGGAGGCTGGATCTAAACGGATATGCACTTCGATGATTTTGGCATCAATGTTTTGACTGGGATCGGTGTTAATCACAGTCTGCTGCCGCACTTTTTGATCAATCCATGCGACGGTTCCTTGTAGTTTACTCGGCAATGCGTTACTGCTAATACGTGCGGTTTGCCCCGGATGTATGTTGCGAATGTCACTTTCGTAGACTTGTGCGATCGCCATCATCTGATTTGTTTGACCAATCTCAACAATGCCATCCTCAGAAATGACTTCTCCAGCGCGAGTATGAATATCCATCACGACTCCATCTTGAGGCGAACGGACATAAGCTTGCTCCAGAGAAGCTTTTGCCTGCGTTGCAGCAGCGATCGCCTGTTCCAATTCTGCTTGCGAGACGGCAACATCGACCGGACGCACCTCCCGAATTTTCTCCAGGGTGGCTTGTGCCTTATCAAGCTCTGGAGAACGGGTAGACTGAAGCCGCGTCAGTTCCGCTTGAACTTGCTTGAGGTTACGTTGCGCCGTTTGCAGCGTCAATTTTTTGCTGTCGTGTTGTGAGGCAGAAACTGCTCCCTGTTGATACAGCATTTCATAGCGTTGATATTCCACCTCTGCATTCTGAACTTCTGATTGCAATCGTTCTACGGTCGCTTGTTGCGCTGCAATACTTGCCTGTCGGTCGGCTTTCAAACGCGCAATCTCAGCTTGTTGAGTTGCAATTTCTCCCTCCTTCGCGCCTGCTTTCACCTGCACCAGTTTTGTTCGTGCGACCTGTACATCCTTCTGTGCTTGATAAAAACTGGCTTGCAAGCGATCGCGGCTATCCAAAATGGCAATGACCTGACCTTTTTGGACGCGATCGCCCACCTTGACCAGCAGTTGATCAATTCGACTCTCCTGACTAGAAGTTGGGGCTTTGAGATGAATCACTTCTTCGTCTGGTTCTAACCATCCCAAGGCCGTCACTGTTTTAATCATAGGTGCCGTCATCGTTGCTGAAGGATTGGCTTGGGTAGAGGGCGATCGCATTTGCCAGTAGGCGATTGCGCTACCCATGCTCAAAAACAGAGCTCCGATGATTGCCCAAAGAGCAGGCTTCGCCAACCCTACCCGCTGTCGTGAAATAGATTTAATGAACACATCCCAGGGACTCATCTTCAGAAGTACATTAATGCAAGGGAAATTGTCTTTTCGCCATTCAATGTAAATTTCGCCTTATCAAAGGATGGTCGTCCTCGTTCCTTAGTCATGTTGGAGAATCCAATTCCTTCCTTGGGTCTTCCCATGAAACCTTTATCAATCTTGCCGTTTTGGTTCTCGTCGTGGAATGCCGAAATCGCATAATCTCCAGATGGAACATTTTGAAACTGCACTTCTATGGTTGAGGCAGTTGCCTTTGCTGTGACGTGCTGAAAGGATGCTTTATTGGAACATATTGGAAAATCCTTGTTTTGTTGTCTCCAAAGGCAAACTACGATGTTTCCTTTTTGAGAACGCAGTCCACTCAGGTTGACTGTGACTGAGGATTGCTCTGCTGAGAATGACGGGCTAGTTAGACTCACAACAAAACCTATCAGTAGTGGACGCATCCACATTCTGGTGTGAATTCTGTTCATGTTCAAATCTCCTCTTGGATTTTTAAGGCTCGGTTCACCGTTGCGTTCTAAGCGATGAACTCCCTAAATAGCAAAAAATTCACTGCTTAGCGAAGTTTACTAAACCGTTTAGTAAAGCTCACTAAGCAGTGTAGTAAAATAAATAAAAAGTGTCAATGCCTGACAACTAACTGTTGTGGGATGTATTTTTTGTGCAATGAGTGATTTAACAGATGGAAGTGATAAACCCCAAAAACTACCGAAACACAAAGAGGTTGATAAGGCTGGAGTGATCTTGACAGGGGCAATGCAAGAGTTCATAAAATGCGGCTATGCGGCTGCCAGTATGGATCGGATTGCCGTTGCTGCTGGAGTCTCTAAACCCACCCTCTACAGCTATTTTCGAGATAAAGCAGGTCTGTTTGCTGCCCTAATTCAGCAGATGACCCAAGGCGATCGCAAGAGCAGATTGTTAGAAAATGATCAGCTTCTCCAGTTACCGTTGCGCGACAGCCTCAAGCAAATAGCGACAGTCTCGCTGGACAAACTCTCTGGTAAACAACCTCTGTTTACCCTCATTCGCTTAATTGTTGGAGAGTCTGGGCGGTTTCCGGCGCTAGCGCAGACTTTTGTGCGAAATGGTGAAAAACCGATGCTGGAAGAACTGAGTTATCTATTTGCCAATCATCCTGATGTTAAAGTAGGCGATCCAGAGGTGCTGGCAAGATGTTTTCACGGTAGCATTGTGCATTACATCATTCTTCAGGAGATTCTGCACGGTCGAGATATTTTACCCATGGAACGCGATCGCTTTATCAATGGCTTGATTGATTTGATCGTCGGGAGCGATCGCGTCCCTGGAGCAGATATGGGTAATGGTTAGGTTTCTAACCGAGGGAGATATCAAGAGAATCCCAATTTTTTCAAAACTGGTTTGGTGGAGACAATATGTCGTTCTAAACCGAGTGTCTTTGGACTAACACCAACTGCTAAAGCAATTAACTGGGGTAAATGCAGTATTGGTAAACCAAGTTTCCGTCCAATGACCTTTTCCACCTCCCTTTGACGAGAATCTAGATTAAGGTGACAAAGAGGACAAGGTGTCACTATACAATCAGCACCAGCGTCTATGGCTTCTTGAATATGCATCCCTGCCATTTTAAAAGATTGAGTTGTGGCATAGCTAGAAAGAGGCCAACCGCAACATTGCGTACGACCTCTGTAATAAATAGGCTCTGCTCCTACGGTACGAAAAACATTTTCCATCGCCTCTGGTCGGAAGGGGTCATCATAGGGCATGGACTTTTGCGCACGCAGAAGATAGCAGCCATAAAAAGCTGCACATTTTAATCCAGTTAACTTACGGCTAACACGTTTTTGAATTTCTTCTAAACCGTAGTCGGTTACTAAGGCATAAAGGAGATGTTTGACCTGTGTCGTTCCTCGATAAGGTACACAGCTTTCTTTTTGCAGCAAGCTGTTCACCTGTTCAACGTATGCTGGATTTGTTTTTTGGCATTCTTTTAGGTATTCGTCAACATGACCAATAACACCTTGACATGTGCTGCAATGGGTTAGCAGTGGTAGATTCAACTCTTCTGCCAGGGCAATGTTCCGTGCATTAACCGTATCTTCCAACATTTGGGAATCTTCTTTAAACGTCCCGGAACCACAGCAAGCAGCTTTTTTGAGTTCAACAAGTTCAATGCCCAGTGCTTGAGTTAAGGCGACAGTTGATTGGTGAAGCTCCCGACAAGCTCCTTGAGCAACACAACCTGGAAAATACGCGTATTTCAATGTATGGGTTAGCATAGTATTCTAGTTAGTCAATAACTGTTCTATCATCACTCGTTAATATTGGTGGCAAAGTTGTCGATACTGGAAAATGCACATCCATAGAAAAATCTAATAAGAATTATTAAACAGAATCGTTTATACAGTCTAAGCGACTATGTAGCACCCCATGCTGTCCAATCGCTTTTTGAGTGGTTGTCCCCTTCTAGCAATAGAATCGAACGAGGTATAGATTTTCAGCAAAGAAAATCCCTTGACAGTATACGGGTGCTCGCGCTTTCCGATAAGATAAATATGCCCAAAAAGATATCCCCCATAAACAGCGGATTATAGCAACTGGTTGAGGACTTTTACCCATGAGCGAAGCGGAAATTTTTGAAAAGGTCAAAGAAATTGTTGTTGATCAACTCAGCGTTGATGCTGCAAATGTCACACCACAATCTCATTTTGCCAATGATTTAAACGCTGACTCCCTTGATACCGTTGAACTTGTTATGGCTTTGGAAGAAGAGTTTGACATCGAAATTCCTGATGAAGCCGCCGAAAAAATTACAACAGTTCAAGAGGCTGTGGAATTCATTAACAATAAAGTTACCGCATCCGCCCAATAGGGTATCGGAGTAGGGGGAGTGGAGGAAGTAGGGGGAGTGGAGGAAGTCTTTTCTCCCCCTACCTCCCAATCTTCTCCTACCTCCCAATCTCCCCCCTACTCCCCTCCTCCCACAACTGCCTGCATCAAGAGCCATCATAACTATCGACATGACTGATTTTATACGTAAACGCGTTGTTGTCACTGGTGTTGGCGCGATTACACCGATTGGTAATACACCAGCCGAATATTGGGAAGGATTGATCAGCGGACGCAATGGCATTAGTGAGATCACCTTGTTTGATGCGTCTCGTCATCATTGTCGCATTGCTGGTGAGGTAAAAAACTTCGATCCACATAAATATATGGATCGTAAAGAAGCCAAACGCATGGATCGATTTGCTCAATTTGGCGTTTGTGCGGCAATTCAGGCTCTAGCGGACGCGCAGTTAGTTATCAACGACCTGAATGCAGAACAAATTGGCGTCATTATTGGTTCTGGCGTTGGTGGCATTAAAGTCTTAGAAGACCAGCAAACAGTTTACCTGAATCGTGGTCCAGACCGCTGTAGTCCATTCATGATACCGATGATGATAGCCAATATGGCAGCCGGATTGACAGCAATTCACACTGGTGCTAAAGGACCAAATTCCTGCTCGGTAACAGCCTGTGCTGCTGGCTCAAATGCCATAGGGGAAGCTTTTCGCCTGATACAGGGGGGATATGCCCAAGCAATGATTTGTGGAGGGTGTGAGGCAGCCATTACGCCCTTGTCTTTGGCTGGATTTGCTTCAGCCAAGACACTTTCAACTCGCAATAATGACCCCGCTCATGCAAGTCGCCCGTTTGACAAAGACCGTGACGGATTTGTCATGGGTGAAGGCGCAGGCATCTTAATTTTAGAAGAGTTACAGCATGCCCTAAGTCGTAAAGTTAAGATTTATGCAGAAATTGTTGGCTATGGCATGACTTGCGACGCTTACCATATGACCTCTCCAGTACCCGGAGGCGAAGGTGCAGCAAGAGCTATCCAACTGGCACTCAAGGACGCAGAACTCACACCAGAACAGATTAGCTACGTAAATGCACACGGTACCAGTACCCCAGTGAATGATCCGACGGAAACTGCTGCTATGAAAAGAGCTTTAGGTAACCATGCTTATAAGGTAGCCGTCAGTTCGACCAAATCAATGACAGGTCATTTGTTGGGTGGTTCTGGTGGGATTGAAGCAGTAGCGACAGTACTGGCGATCGCCAATGACCGAATTCCACCAACAATTAATTTGGAAAACCCAGATCCTGAGTGCGACTTGGATTACGTCCCCAACACCAGCCGCCAAGCAAAAGTCGAAGTGGCACTATCCAATTCTTTTGGTTTTGGCGGTCATAATGTGACACTAGCCTTTAGGAAGTATGTCTAGGGTTGGAAATTTGAGATGCGTGGATTTGACCTAAAGGCATAAAACTCAACAATTGTCTGCATTTGGGTGTAAGGCAGAAATCTTGATCATTCGGTCGATTCAGCAACCGATAATAGAGGATATCCCTCGTAAAATGAATCCACCCATCCAATCAAAAATCCCAAAATCTGCCGCTTGTCTGTCAACAAGCACCAATGGGATGATGATGAGGATACTACCAAAGGGGATTTATAAACAACCCCCATGGTGATGCTCAAAGAGTGCTAACCTGTCGTAAAGAACAATCTTATTATGGCTGTTGCAACCCAAACCCTCGAAGAACTTTGTATTAATTCGATTCGCTTTCTGGCAATTGATGCTGTAGAAAAGGCAAAGTCTGGTCACCCAGGACTACCAATGGGCGCAGCGCCAATGGCGTTTGTGCTGTGGGATAGCTTTCTGCGGTTTAACCCCAAAAATCCCAAGTGGTTCAACCGCGATCGCTTTGTCCTGTCTGCTGGTCATGGCTCTATGTTGCAGTATGCCCTGCTTTACCTAACAGGCTTCGACAGCGTGAGCATTGAAGATATCAAGCAATTCCGTCAGTGGGAATCCAAGACCCCCGGACACCCCGAAAATTTCATGACTGCTGGCGTGGAAGTTACCACAGGACCTCTGGGGCAAGGAATTGCCAATGGAGTTGGTTTGGCGATCGCAGAAGCGCACCTCGCTGCAAAGTTCAACAAACCCGATGCCAAAATTGTTGACCATTACACCTACGTGATTTTGGGTGATGGCTGTAACATGGAAGGCGTTTCTGGTGAAGCTTGTTCTTACGCGGGACACCTGGGATTAGGCAAACTCATCGCTCTGTACGACGACAACCACATCTCCATTGATGGTTCTACGGATATAGCATTCACTGAAGATGTTTCCAAGCGCTTTGAAGCTTACGGTTGGCACGTCCAGCACGTTAAAGATGGCAATACCGATTTAGAAGGAATTGCCAAAGCAATTGAAGCAGCCAAAGCCGTCACCGATAAGCCTTCTTTCATTAAGGTAACAACCACCATTGGTTACGGTTCGCCCAACAAAGCAAACACCGCTGGAGTTCACGGTGCTGCCCTTGGTGGCGACGAAGTTAAACTCACCCGCGAAAATTTGGGTTGGGAACACGAGCCTTTTGTCGTTCCAGAAGATGCTCTTAAGCACTGGCGCAAAGCAATTGAGCGCGGTGCAAACTACGAAGCGCAATGGAACAAAACCTTTAACGCCTACAAAGGTAAATATGCCCAAGAGGCGGCTGAATTTGAACGTTACATTAGCGGTAAACTACCCGATGGTTGGGATAAGGTACTACCTACCTACACGAGCGAAGACAAAGGAGTCGCCACCCGCAAACACTCGGAAACCAGCCTCAACAAATTGGCAGCGGTTTTACCTGAGCTGATTGGTGGTTCGGCTGACCTAACTCACTCGAACCTGACTGAAATTAAGGGCTTCGGCGAGTTTCAGAAAGGACAATACCAAAACCGCAACATCCACTTTGGCGTGCGGGAACACGGTATGGGCGCAATCTGTAACGGTATAGCATTGCATCAATCTGGATTAATTCCCTACGGCGCGACCTTCTTAATCTTCACAGACTACATGCGTGCTGCTATCCGCTTATCCGCCTTGTCTCAAGCTGGCGTGATTTGGGTGATGACGCACGACTCGATTGGACAAGGTGAAGATGGTCCAACGCACCAACCGATTGAAACTCTAGCTTCCCTGCGAGCCATTCCTAAGCTAACAGTGATTCGCCCCGCAGACGGTAACGAAACCTCTGGCGCTTACAAAGTCGCGGTTGAGAAGGCAAAGCAAAACGCTCCTACCCTATTGGCGTTCACCCGTCAAAATGTCCCGAACTTGGCAGGTACATCGATTGAGGGCGTGACAAAAGGTGGATACACGGTGGTGGATAGCGAGGGTACACCTGAACTAATCCTGATTGGTACTGGTTCCGAATTGAGCCTGTGCGTAACCGCAGCCGAAAAACTCACCAACGAAGGTAAGAAAGTCCGTGTTGTCTCATTACCCTCGTGGGAACTGTTTGATGCACAGGATGCGGCTTATAAAGAGTCTATTCTGCCTAAAGCCGTCACCAAACGTTTGTCTGTAGAAGCTGGCGCGAGTTTCGGCTGGCACAAGTATGTGGGCACTGAAGGCGATACTGTTAGCATCGATCGCTTTGGTGCTTCAGCTCCTGGCGGCGTCTGTCTGGAGAAGTTTGGCTTTAGTGTTGATAATGTGTTAGCAAAAGCGAAAGAATTGTTGGGTTAATTATTGACATCCTCCCACCGCTGATTCGGAGTACCGAATACAGCGGGGGATTCCAAGAATCACTTCTTGGGCTTCCTCTTTCCGCGACTCGGCTTACTCTGAGGGATTTCTCCACCAGAGCAGAGGTCGA
>JAAUSC010000155.1 GCA_012031965.1 Scytonema sp. RU_4_4 | reverse complement strand
ATATTAATGAGCAATTCATATAGTCTTTTGAGTTTACTATTAAGGTATAACTGAAAAATAAAAAGTAAAGTGCTTTGACATAAGAAAGAACGGGCTGCGCCCCCGCTACGCTAACAGAACGCAGAACTCAGAATTAATAAAGAGCACAAGCCCCTAAATTCATTTATGAAAAGAAGAAAAAGATTTGTTATGTCCTCCGGACACGCTGCGCGTGCCCGCAGGGCTTTGAAACAAGAAGTCCGCAATCATTCCCCCTAAATTTATTTATGGAGATATATTCTGGAGCGCGTTTGCGCAGCGCCCCTGAAGGGGCTAGCGGGACGCAGTCCGTTCTGACAACTGAGTTCTGCGTTCTTCTTAAAGCAGTTTTCAATTGGATAAAATACAGGTTAAAATTTCGTTTCCAGGTTCTACCTGGAAATGCGAGCCAAGCGGGCAGAGCCTCCCAATGGCTTTTCATAGCAAAATTTTTAGTCTTTAATCGCTAACGAGAAAAACACAAGATGACAGATTTACTCACAAGCTTAATAGTAGGCGATATCAATCTCATTACCGGATTCATGTTGCTCTTAATAGCAATTTTCTCATCTGTCGTTGGTGGTGCTATTGGCGGAATGATGTTAGCTGGCAAAGAATTTGGTTATCAATTTTCTGCTATGCTGGGTGGGTTATTGGGTCCTGCTGGTGTTATTCCAGTAGTGATTTTAGGACTCGTTCTACTGAAGGTTATTATAAATTAACTAGGAGGAATTATGTTTCAGCTTGGATGGTTTTCTGCTCAGTTATTTTTCAAGGGAAAGTTAATACGTGACCTAGTTCATTTTACACAAAAAACTGCTATTGGTGCGACCTTAGGTTCACTGTTACTCGTGTTCTTGGCTTTTGTGAAACTACCCTTGTTACTATCTGTTGCAATTTCTAGCTTAGTAACAGGTACAATGATGCCATTTCTCCTAAAAGACTTCAAAATGAAGTGAGTTTTGAATATTTCTGAATCCTGAGTAAAACCTCAAGGGATTTATCCAGCAAATTGAACAATGACCAATGACCAATGAAACACTAGAAGAATTGGTAAAAGAAATCAGCCGTTTTGAGGCAATTATCTCTGAGTGGGATGAGACTCACAGGGGTGTCGTTGTAGGTCTAAAACGAGCCATTGAAGCATTGCACAAAGAGGCATTGACACGTTTAATTAAAAGTGTGAAGCAAGAATCTATGCCGGCTCTACGTAGTGCTGTTAAAGACGAAGTTGTGTATGGAGTCCTGCTTTATCACGAACTCATAAAACCTCCTAAACCATCACTAGCACAACGTGTTCAGCAAGCGCTTGATGAAGTGCGTCCAGGTTTAAAAAGCCATAATGGCGATGTGGAGTTAGTGAATATTAAACCACCGGATACAGTTGAAGTTAAATTAATTGGAGCTTGTGGTAACTGTCCGGCTTCAACTCTCACCTTATCTCAAGGAATTGAGCAGGCAATTAAGTCATATTGCCCTGAAATTGCTAATGTCATTGCGGTACTTTGAGAAGTTGGTTATTAACTCCAAGTTATCCACTCAGGATGGGCGGGACATCCAGGAATATTTATCACGGGTCATCCCGATTTTGCCCGGAATTTTTTTCTTAAAAAGCCCCCTTATTTGTGTTTGAGAAATTGTAAGTAGTTCAACCTTAAAAAACTGAAAATCTCATTTGATGAGATTGCTTCCCTCCACCCTTCGGGTTCGCCAGGTGCTACAACGGGGGGAACCCCCGCAACGCACTGGCTCACTGCGTTTCGGTCGCAATGACATTTTACGTTTCATTTTGTTGTTCTACTTAATCTCTCAAAATCTATCTTTTTTCTATTGTTGACCCTGCATGAATCAGAGGACGTTATTTGTAGCGCATCAACTGTTTTTAATCCTTATATTTTTCAGATCATGTTTTTTATTTACATAAATAATTAAGTAGGTCAACATTGAAAAACATAAAATAGAGTCTTTGCGATTGCTAAGAAAGCGGGAAGCCCCCTCCGGGGTCTACGCTCCACCCTTCGGGTTCGCCAGGTGCTACAACGGGGGGAACCCCCGCAACGCACTGGCTCACTGCGTTTCACTCGCAATGACATTTCACGTTTAATTAGATTGAACTACTTATCTTTATTGAAGATAACTTTCATCAAAATTTGATAAAACAGTTAACTAATAACATTTTTATTTGATAGCTAGAGATAAAATGATAGCAATCTTTTTTAAGATAATTTTAATGATATTTTTGATAACTTTGTTTGTGCCAATAAACTATCTATGACATAACATCAATATTTAGACAATGATTTATTCATTGAAATCTGAAATACATATGAATGTAAGACAAAAAACTTTATATAAAAAAATAACAAAAAAATATATTTTTTTCAAGTAAGACGTTCTATTATAAAAGATAATAGACATAATAACTTTAAGGAGCATTTATCAATTTTCTAGTAAAAGTAGTGAACGCTTAACATCGCTGTACACCCTTTTATCTTCAAGCCTCTCATTTCAAGGGAACTCAAGCGCCTAATTTTGCAAAGAGGGGATTTACCAGGACACAACTCATCATCTGCGTAAATAAGCTTGGTTGGTACAGCCCAAAGACGCCAGAAATATTCGTCTTGAGGGTGCGCGGACTTGAAAAACTCAATTCTCCAACCTGCTATAGGAAGATGGTAATGACCCCCAGCATGACAGATTCAGCGGTGAAGGTGGCAATGGATATCATTGCCTCTTCTCCAGCAACGACGCAAGAAAAAATCGAGATGCTGCTTGAAATGGCACAGGGCTTTCAAAAAAAGCCAAAAACTGCCCAAGATTTATGGAATGCAGTTTCGCTATGTCACCAAGCGTATGATTTGTGTGATGAGGATAACCTGCTCTGGCAAGCTAGGGCAAAGGTAGGAATAGCAGTTGCTTTGAAAGCAATTCCCGATGTTGGAGAACAACTGTTGTTAGAAGCAAAAGAACGATTAGAAGAAGTGCTACCTATTTTGCAACAGCTTGCTTCACCAGAGGAAGTAGCAGAAGCCCAAATGAATTTTGGGTTAGTGTTGCAGTCGCTTGTACCATTTCATTTGGCGCGAATGACAGATAGCATCCAGGCTTATCAGAAAGCTTTGCAAGTCTTTACCTGGCAAAAGTACCCGCAGGAATATGCGATTTTACACAACAATATTGCAATTGCTTACCTCTCGACGCCCTTGACATCAGAAAGAGAATACCTGCGTCAAGGGTTAGCAGTGCAGACATTTGAGGAGGCGCTGAAGCATATTGGGTTAATCAGCCATCCCAGGGAATATGCGATGTTGCAGAATAATCTAGGTAATGCTTTGCAATATCTACCGAGTTCCCATCCTTTGGAGAATATTGTGCGGGCGATCGCCGCTTACAACGAAGCGTTAAAAGTGCGTAACCCCAAAGATACGCCTCTGGAATACGCCAACACAATTTCTAACAAAGCCAACGCCTTATTGAACTTACCAGATGATCCGGAAAAACCAGAAGCCGGGAATCTCAAAAATCTCTTGCAAGCGCGTGTCTATTATCAAGAAGCTTGGGAAATTTTCACTCAATATGGACAAATAGAACAAGCGCAAGTTGTGCTACAGGTTCTGCAAGAAGTTGAAACATAAATTAGTCATGGTTAAGGGAACTCTTAACAGAGCAAAATCGTTCCGGCATTTTTATTATTCCTTGTGAGCGCCGCTCATGGAGTAAGATTGCAAAAAACATTTTCGGAACCTTAAAACAGATAAATCATCTATTTTTATCTGCGTCCAAAGCTCGTCCATCTGCGGTTCAAAATACCCTAAAATCGGATTTCTACAAGAAATCTATTAAAAAATTTTCAGATTATCTCAACTCACTTAAGCTTTTAGCCTCAAATATATTTGAGGTTTATAAAAGCAATATTTCTTCATTCCAAATTCACCAATGAACACAGCAACTAAAATGACTCTTACACCAAAAGATGCAACGAAAGCGGCAAAAGTTCCTCAACTTTTCCCTCTTTTGCCTCAAGGTGCAGAAGTTATTTTAGGAAAGACTCTTGAGGTGGATAAACTAGCAACACCTGTCGTACCCAGCAATAGAGAAATGTTTGGTCCTCGTGGTGCTTGTTTAATATCTGAAACTGGACCATTATGGGTATCTGATACAGGACATCATCGCTTATTAGGATGGCGGAATCGTCCAACTCAAGATAGTCAACCTGCTGATTGGGTGATTGGACAACCAGACTTTAACCATGAAGGACAAAATGCCAAAAGTCGTCCTGGAAGGGCAACATTAAGTGTCCCAACTGGAATTTGTGCTTGTGGTGAAGGTTTAGCAGTTGCAGACGCTTGGAATCATCGCGTTTTAATTTGGAAAAAATTGCCAGAAGATAGCAATGTTCCAGCAGATTTAGTATTAGGTCAAACCCATTTCACTCACAACGAAGCAAACAGAGGAACTCAACAAGCAGAAGCTAATACTCTCAACTGGTGTTATGGAGTTTTCTATCATCAAGGAAAGCTATTTGTTGCGGATACAGGAAATCGTCGGGTATTGATTTGGAATCAATTACCTGAAGAAAATGGTCAACCTGCGGATGTTGTTTTAGGACAACCCCATATGATGTCCCGCGATGAAAATGGCGGCGGTACTCCTTCCGCATCGAGTATGCGTTGGTGTCATGACATTACTGTTTGGGGAGAACATTTAGTTGTCACAGATGCGGGTAATAACCGCGTGATGATTTGGCAGGGAATTCCAACAGAAAACAATGCTCCTTGTGCAGTAGTATTAGGACAAAAAAACTTTGATTCAGTTGAAATGAACCAAGGAGTTTATTTTCCTAATGATCATAGTTTGAGTATGCCTTATGGTGTAGCTGCTGCTGGAGAGTACTTACTTGTTGCGGATACAGCTAATTCAAGGATTTTAGGCTGGAAAAAACCAGAATCCATTTTGTCTTTGCACGGAAGTGAATGTCATGTACTTACTGGACAAATAGACTTTCAAAGTAAAGGTGAAAATCGTGATTTTGGGTTAGCAAAACGAGATAGCTTAAATTGGTCTTATGGAATCAAAGTATGTGGAAATACTGCAGTCATAGCAGATTCAGGAAATAACCGAATTTTACTTTGGAAGATAACCTAAACACTTTCAATATTTTCTTTGCGTTTCTTTCTTTGCGTCCTTTGCGCCTTTGCGGTACCCTGCGGGAAGCCGCTGTGCGTCTACGTTAAAATCTTATGTCTACTGAAGAAATCAGGGTTCGCGGTATCGTTCAAGGAGTAGGATTCCGTCCTACAGTATACAGACTTGCAAAAGCATACGGCTTGCAAGGTGAAGTTTGTAATGATGGTCAAGGTGTCCTCATTTCGGTATCTGGTTGTCAAGAATCTATAGAAGAATTTGTCCAAACATTACAGAAAGAATGTCCGCCATTAGCGAGAATTGATGAAGTAACGCGCAAGCGTTATGAAGGCGAATCTACCTTTCAAGATTTTGTCATTTCTCACAGTGTCAGCAGTGCAGTGAAAACAGAAATTCCTGCAGATGCTGCTACTTGTCCAAAATGTAAAGCCGAAATTTTTGACCCCCTCAGTCGCTGGTATCGTTATCCCTTCACGAACTGTACTCATTGCGGTCCCCGCCTAAGTATTATTCGCGCCATACCTTATGATCGCCGCAACACAAGTATGGCTGCTTTTGCCATATGTGCAGAGTGTCGTCGGGAATACAACGATGTTGAAAACCGTCGTTTTCACGCCCAGCCCGTAGCGTGTCAGATTTGCGGTCCTAAAGCTTGGTTAGAACGTTCTGATAGTAAACCAATTACATCTCATATGTTTTCTATGCTTGACGATGTTGACGCCGTTTGTACCTTATTACAAAAAGGCGAAATTGTTGCCATTAAAGGGTTAGGTGGATTTCATCTAGCTTGCGACGCCACTCAAGAAACGGCTGTACAAAAACTACGCCAGCGTAAACAGCGCAATCAAAAGCCTTTTGCTTTAATGGCAAAAGACATATCAGTTATTGAAGAGTACTGTACCCCCAGCGCCAAGGAAAGAGAATTACTGGAAAGTTCCGCCGCGCCTGTTGTATTGATTCAGGCGAAAGCGGGAAACGATGAAGAAGAAAGAGGAAGTGGGAGGATAAGGGGACAGGGGGACAAGAGGACGAGGAGACAAGGGGAACTCGAAGCCTCCACGGAGGAGCCAGTGCGGACGCCACGTGCCTGCGGAGGGATACCCTCCTGCAGCAGTGGCTCGTCTTGGGGTTTCCCCAAGACGAGCATCTGGCGTTGGGGATTAGGGGCGAAGGGGATAAGGGGAGAACCCCATCCTCCTGACTCTTCACTCCTAACTCTTAACTCTCGAAATCCAAAATCTAAGATTCAAAATCCAATAGCGCCCTCAGTAGCACCGGGGCAAAACACTTTGGGTTTTATGCTACCTTACACCCCGTTACACCACCTCATTCTCAGGCGAATGAATCGCCCGATTGTTTTGACAAGTGGTAATCTTTCTGATGAACCACAATGTATTGATAATGTCGAAGCGCGTGAAAAATTAGGAAAGATTGCTGATTATTTTCTTCTGCACAATCGGGATATTGTTAACCGAGTTGATGATTCGGTAGTGAGGGTTGTTAGTGATAAAGTGCTAACAATCCGCCGTGCTAGAGGATACGCACCAATTCCTATCAATTTACCACCTGGATTTGAAAGTGCTCCTCATATTTTAGCAATGGGCAGCGAGTTGAAAAATACTTTTTGTTTATTGCGAGATGGGAAAGCAATTCTATCTCAACATATAGGAGATTTAGAAAGTGCAGCGACTTTCAAATCCTATCAGGATACACTCAATCTCTACTTAAATTTATTTGAGCATCAACCAGAAGTCATTGCTGTTGATTTACACCCTGAATATCTGTCAACAAAACTTGGTAAAGAACTTGCGCACGCTAATCAGTACGAACACGGCACAACCGTGCCCTTACTCCACATCCAACATCATCATGCTCATATTGCTGCTTGCATGGCAGAAAATGACATACATATTAATTCACCACCTGTTTTAGGTATTGCGTTAGATGGATTGGGTTATGGTGAAGATGGAACACTATGGGGTGGAGAATTTCTGTTAGCAGATTATCGCCAATTTCAGAGATTGGCGACATTTAAGCCAGTACCAATGATTGGCGGAACACAAGCAATGAGAGAACCCTGGCGTAATACCTATGCCCAGTTAATATCTGGCTTTAATTGGGAAGATTTAAAACAGAAATACAGAAATTTAGAGATTTTAGAATTCCTAGAACAAAAACCGTTAAAACTTCTCAATCAACTTGTTGAAAAAAGAATTAATACTCCTCTAACTTCATCAGTAGGGCGTTTATTTGATGCTGTCGCTGCTGCAATTGGTATCTGTAGAGAACAATGTAGCTATGAAGGACAAGCAGCAATTGAAATGGAAGCTTTGGCTGATACTAATTTCTTAAATAATTTATTAAAACATAAAGAATATTTAAATTATCATTTTAACTTTGTTGTTTCAGATAATATTTATCATATAGATTCACATCCAATGTGGCAAGCCTTGCTGAATGACTTACAACAGCATACTCCTCAAGCAGTTATCGCTGCTAAATTTCATACAAGCTTGGCTCGCACCATTGTAGAAATGGTTAATAACCTGCGTCAAAGAAATGACATTCATCAAGTTGTCCTCACAGGAGGAGTTTTTCAAAATTGTATTCTGTTAGAACTGGTTACTGAAGGCTTACAAGCGTTAGGGATAAATGTACTTACTCATAGCTTAGTTCCACCTAATGATGGTGGTTTATCGCTAGGACAAGCTGTCATTGCAGCGGCAAAAGTCAAAAGTTAAAAACTATTCTCCCCATCACCCCACCTCCCTATTAACCCATCTTTCTCTCTTTCCTCTGCGTTCTCTGCGCCTCTGCGGTTCATAAAAAAAAGAAAAAACAAAATGTGTTTAGGAATTCCAGGTCAAATTATAGAAATAACCGACATTAAACAAAAATTAGCTGTTGTCAATGTTGGTGGTGTAAAGCGTCAGGTGAATATTGCTTGTATCGTTGATGAACAGCATTCCGTTGAATCATGTGTAGGTGATTGGGTGCTAGTTCATGTTGGCTTTGCGATGAATCGAATGAATGAAAAAGAAGCTATGGAAACATTGCAAATTTTGGAAGAATTAGCACAAGCAGTTAGTAGGTTGGGTTGAGGGACGAAACCCAACAAATCGACTCAATGTTGGGTTCCACTTCGTTCTACCCAACCTACAAAGTCTAAAGAATTGAAAATCTTTATCCAATTTTGTTTTGACATGAAATACGTTGATGAATTCCGAGAACCGAAAAAAGCTGATGCTTTATTCCGTGCCATTAAAAAGTTATCTCAACGCCTCAAAAAGCCTATCAAAATAATGGAGGTTTGTGGCGGTCACACTCATTCTATTTTCAAATATGGAATTGAAGAAATTTTACCTGAAGCAATTGAATTAATTCATGGTCCAGGTTGTCCTGTATGTGTGATGCCAAGAGGAAGGTTAGATGATGCTATCTCTATCTCCTTAAATCCTAACGTTATCTTTACCACCTTTGGAGATGCCATGCGGGTTCCTGGTTCCAAAACAAACTTGTTGCAAGCTAAAGCGCAAGGCGCGGACATTCGTATGGTTTACTCTCCCCTAGATAGTCTACGAATTGCTAAGGACAACCCTGAAAAAGAAGTCGTTTTCTTCGCCTTGGGCTTTGAAACAACTGCCCCCAGTACTGCTTTTACTATCCTGCAAGCAGCATCTGAAAACATTCATAACTTCAGTATGTTTTGCAATCACGTCCTCGTGATTCCTGCCTTAAAAGCACTTTTAGATAATCCAGACTTGCAACTTGATGGATTTATTGGTCCTGGTCATGTCAGTATGGTGATTGGTACTAACCCCTATGAGTTTATTTCTCAACAATATCAAAAACCTATTGTGATTTCTGGTTTTGAACCTTTAGATATTATCCAATCCATTTGGATGCTATTACAACAGATTCTAGAAAATCGTTGTGAAGTTGAGAATCAATATAACAGATTGGTAGAAAAGACAGGAAATCATGTGGCGATCGCCACTATGAATCAAGTCTTTGAAGAGCGAGAAAGTTTTGAGTGGCGGGGTTTAGAAGAAATCCCTTATTCTGGATTAAAAATTCGTCCTGAATACGCCGAATTTGATGCAGAACTAAAATTTACCATTCCTAATCGAAAAGTTGCTGATCATAAAGCTTGTCAATGCGGAGAAATCCTCAAAGGAGTTTTGAAGCCTTGGCAGTGTAAAGTATTTGGGACAGCATGTACTCCAGAAACACCGATTGGAACTTGTATGGTTTCTTCTGAAGGTGCTTGTGCAGCTTACTACAAGTATGGTCGCTTCTCTGACTTAGCTAAAAAAGTGATGCTTGACAAAGAACTTGACAAAGAACTTGACAAAGAAAAAGTAAGAGCGTAGAAACATCACAAGTCAAAAGTGAAAACTTAAAAAAATCACTGAGGAATTCATATGCCATTTGTCACCATCCAAATTGCTGAAGGTCATTCTATTGAACTTAAACGAAAACTGGCGCAAGCAGTCACCAACGCACTTGTTTCTACTTTGAACACTAAACCGGAATGGGTGACAGTTCACATAGATGAATTTGAACGTGAAAATTGGGCTGTTGGAGGTGTACTGCATTCAGATAAGCATAGTGGTAGACACGATGAGAAAACCACAAAATAATTCATAATTACGAATTGTATGAGTCGCTTTCAGTGATAGAGTCAAATCTGTAAACTTTGACCAAGTGACATAAACTCTACAGAAGCATCTCCATGCAAGTTAAAGCGGACATCATACAAAAAAACTCACAACGCCCTCGTGTCCTTATCGTAGGTGGTTCAATGGGTGGTCTATGTGCAGGGTTAGCGCTGCACTGTATCGGTTGTGATGTAGAAATTTTTGAGCGTACCTCCTACCAAGAAATAGCGCTTACCCCTGGTGGTATGCAAAGTCGTGGTGCTGGTTTGGTTGTACAGATGGAAATCAATCGGTTTCTTGCAGAACGCGGTATTACGACAGCAGAAACGGTGGGTGTGACTTCCTGGAAGAGACAATACATCACTGGAGATAACAGTATCATCTGGGAAGAATCAACACCCCAGGTCATGACTTCTTGGGATATGCTGTATCATCAACTGCGGAAAATTTTCCCAGACGAACGTTACCATCAAGGCAACAATGTCATTGGTTTTGAGCAGAGTGACGACTGCGTGGTGGTTCATTTTGAAGACGAACGAGAAGAAAAATGTGATTTACTCATTGGGGCTGACGGTATTGATTCAACCATACGTCAGCAACTGATACTAAATGCCATGCCTCAGTATGCAGGCTATGTTGCATGGCGAGGGCTGATAGATGAAAATCTTCTTTTATCAGACGTTGCGAAATTCTTTGCCGATAAATTCACCTTCTTTCACGGACCTAGTATGCAAGCTCTATGCTATCTAGTCCCTGGACCAAACGGGGAGTTAGACGAAGGAAAACGCCGCATCAACTGGCTTTGGTACTTTAATGTTCCAGATGGTGAACAGTTGAATACAGTCATGACTAACCACCAAGGACAAGTACGAAAGTTTTTCATGCCTCAAGGAGAGGTTCGAGAAGAAGTTGTCCAACAGATGAGAGTCTTAGCAAAGACATATTTACCAGAAGTCTTTCAATATCTGTTTGAACTGACAGAGAAACCCTTCATTCAACCCATCTACGACTTATCTGTCCCACGTATGGTTTTTGGAAGGGTATGTTTAATTGGTGATGCTGCATTTGTCGTCCGTCCTCACACAGCTGCGGGGACTTCTAAAGCTGTAACGAATGCTATTGAACTCGCGCAAGAGTTACAGGAATCTGGCGGTGATGTGGTGGCGGCGCTAGAAAAATGGGAACCAATCCAGTTAGCGATGGGAAATTACCTTAAGGCTTTGGGGGTTACTCTAGGAAATCGTTCTAGATTAGGTCATTATGTTTCGTCCAAAGTCGGAACTAGAGTGTAGGATGCGTGATTCGTAAGCGTAAGATACCTTAAATAAAGACTTATTCTTAAAAAAGTCTATTGATTCAGGGGCAAACTATGCTCATCAATGTTTCTCAGTTAACTCTTTTCTGCATTGCTGCGATCGTTCTAATTATCACCCCCGGTCCAGATATGCTATACGTTATTGCCCGCAGTGTAGGGCAAGGAAAAATTGCTGGAATCGTCTCTGCTTTGGGGGTTGGTGCTGGTGTCCTCGTGCATATTCTAGCAGCAACTATTGGACTTTCAGCTTTATTGATGACTTCAGCACTAGCTTATAATATCGTCAAATACGTTGGCGCTGCTTACTTAATATATTTAGGAATTCGTACCATCTTAAGCAGTAAGGAGCAAAATACCCTTCGTACTCTACAGGGAATAAGCTTGAAAACGACTTTTACTCAAGGAGTGCTTTCAAGTGTACTTAATCCCAAACTTGCTCTTTTTTTTATAGCTTTTCTGCCACAGTTTGTTGATTCCACTCAAGGTAAAATTGCTTTGCAGATAGCTGTTTTAGGACTCGTTTTTATCACAATGACTACTCCTTGGCTGATTTCAGTCGCGCTGTTATCTAGTTCTCTAGGGAGTTGGTTACAGAATAATTCCAGATGGAGATATTTTCAGCAATGGTTTACGGGTAGTGTTTTGGTTTGTCTTGGAGTTCGTTTAGCATTACCAGAACAGAAATAACATGATAAAAGGGAGCATCCCAATTTTGCAAAAAAAACGGTAGTGGGAGCATCTTGCTCCCTAATTTATAACCGAAGCGGGCTAGAAGCCCGCACTACAAAATCAAATAAATTTACACATTTGGGATGCTCCCCGATAAAAAGCTAATTTTTTGGTGTTCAGCTTACGCTAACGCACCCTAAAAAGAAAATATTTAAACAGAACTTGAGATGAACTTTTCCAATTCTCACTCAACACAGCATTCCTTCTTTCAAAAAATCGAAAAAGTCCGCCGTCATCGAGGTAAAGTGCGAGACACTCATATCACCCTTGCGCATGGTAGCGGCGGTAAAGCAATGCGTGATTTAATTGATGATATCTTTGTCCAGAATTTTGATAATCCTACTCTGTCTCAATTAGAAGACCAAGCCAGTTTTGATTTGGCAAGTTTCATAAAACAGGGAGACAGACTTGCTTTTACAACTGATTCTTATGTTGTAGATCCTTTATTTTTTCCAGGTGGTGATATTGGAACATTAGCCATCAATGGCACGGTTAATGATTTAGCAATGAGTGGTGCCAAACCGTTATATCTGAGTTGTAGTGTCATTTTAGAAGAAGGACTTGCTGTAGAAAGTTTGCGGCGTGTTGCGCAAAGTATGCAAGCAGCTGCTCAAAAAGCTAGTGTACAAGTTGTGACTGGTGACACAAAAGTTGTCCATCGTGGTGCGGCAGATAAATTGTTTATCAATACTTCTGGTATTGGCGTTATTCCAACAGGAGTTGATATTTCTGCCTACAATATTCAACCAGGAGATGCAGTTATTATTAATGGTGAATTGGGCAATCATGGCACAGCAATTTTAATTGCCCGTGGAGAATTGGCATTAGAAACTGATATTGAAAGTGATTGTCAGCCGTTGAATAGTTTAGTTGAAACCATCTTAAATGTCTGTCCTAATATTCATGCTATGCGGGATGCAACACGCGGTGGTTTAGCCACAGTGTTAAATGAATTTGCTCTCAGTTCTAATGTAGGAATTCGCTTAGATGAGCAGTCTATTCCCGTACGTGAAGAAGTCAAAGGTGTTTGTGAACTTTTAGGTTTAGATCCATTGTATCTGGCAAATGAAGGTAAGTTAGTTATCGTGGTAGGACGCGAAAATGCTGACACTGTTGTATCAGCTATGAAATCTCACCCAGCCGGAAAAGATGCTTGTATTATCGGTGAAGTGATTCCCTCACCTTCTGGTGTTGTCTTATTAAAAACTGCTTTTGGTACTGAACGTATTGTTGATATGCTGGTTGGCGATCAATTACCAAGAATTTGTTAATTCAACCTGAGTTCGGGTTAAGCTGTTTGGGATAAAAGCCACTGCATCTGAAGGCTAGGTTTCTTAGGTTGATGACAATAAGCGATTAATCCGCACAGAACGTTAACGCAAAAATTAACGGGACTTCGGTGTCTAGAATGTTCAACCTGAATCCGTCTTCTTCCTCCATGTATCAACAGCTTTGTGTGCCATTGGCTTTCAAACACTTTACAGAAATCATCTACATGGCAAAATAAGCATCTAAACTAAACATAGGACAGGTGCTGGATTTGACGTTATTTTCAGCTTACTACCTGTCCCTTTCCTTATCCCGAACTCAGGTTAAGTAAGAAGTATTATGAAACAAGTCTTTAGCTTTAAATCTCTATTTACTATTTTGCTGCTTTCTTCTGTGGTATCCGTCACCTACTCCAAGGTTTTAGCAATAGGTATTGACAATTCTGTCTATTTAGTAGCTCAAGCCAAGTCTGCTTACGATCAATATATGCAATTGGGCTATGCTGAAGCTCAAAAGAGAAACTATCGAACAGCTTTATCTTTTTTTAAGCAAGCGCAACAGGCACGTTCTAGAGATACGTATGCCACTAGGGCAATTAACAATGTCACAAATTATATTAACCGCAATCGCCCTCCTAGTCTTGCCTTCATTGTCGGTAATCCTAGTAGAACAAGAGGAGCAGCAACACGGGGAGGTTGTTTCAAGCAGGAACAGTCCCCTATTCCGCTCATACCATCAGATCAAGAAACTCTACAAACGACAGCAGAGTATCCTTCCCTATTTTTCTATGTTCCTCAAATACAGCAAGCAAAGGGGCTGGAACTTGTTATACGCGACGATAGCAAGTTTGGAACTTTACACAAAGTTTCTTTAAATCCCAGTGGAAAAGCTGGTATTGTTAGGGTTAATCTTACGTCAAAAACAGGGAAACCTCTAGAACCTAACAAACAGTACACTTGGAGTTTTTCTGTGATTTGCAGTTTCCAAAACCGAGACAATGATTTATCTTTACAAGGCTCTGTGAAACGAGTTCTGCCTGATGAAAATTTAACTGTTGACTTGAAAACAGCAGCACCACAAGAGCGTATAGAAGTCTATGTCAAGAACAAATATTGGGAAAACGCTTTGAGAACTTTGGCTGATTTACGCTTCCAGAATTCTAACGATACAGAAGTTAAGAAATACTGGGAAGAGTTGTTGCAATCAGTCAAACTCGAAAAAGAAGTTATCAACGCACCTGTGTTGTAATCAGATGATTGTTTCATGGTTGATGCAGGGACATTGCATTTTTATTGCAATGTCTCTATAACCTTTAAAAGAATATCTTTATAGTTACTAAATCAGGACTTACGCGAAAACAAGGTAGTTGTGTCATTGCGACGTAAGGAAGCAATCTCACAGTCTTGTTCTTGCGTAACTCGTGCATAAGTCCTATGGGTGCGACGACAGCACAGCGACTAGATTCTAAGACTACGGTAACAAAACCAAAGTCTGAATCTGATACTGTCATTGCACCTGCAACGGGTTGGGTATTCAATGGTAAGGGTGAAGTGACATTGGTTTCCCACACACCGAATGCGACTGCTGAAACTTTGGCTGGTTCTTCCCAGTCATGCCGTGTTCGTTAAAGTTATTTTTACGTTAATTTACTGAAATTAAGTAATCAATTAAATACCTATAGCTGTTTTGTTAAATACCTATAGCTGTTTTGGCATCTGCGAGTGTCAGCATCAACGTCATGGGAGCCAGTGGCGAAGGCATGAATCCGCATCTAATATAGAATTCCTTTGCTTCTTCGTTCAGGGCATGGACGAGAATCGCTCTGATACCGGCAATGGTTGCCGCTTGCAGGGTGCGGAGTACGGCATCGCGAACTAAGGCTCGTCCGATGCCCTTGCCTTGCCAGTCAAGATCAACAGCTAGTCTTCCAATTACCATGACAGGAATTGGGTCAGGCATGTTACGGCGAACTCTGCCTGGGGCTGTGGTGCTTAGAATGCTCCCGTTCGCCAGACAGTAATAGGCAACAACCTTGTCCCCAACACACACGACATAGGTTCGGGACGCCCCGGTGTCTTCGTTCTTGAGCGCCCGCGTTTTCAACCAGTTGTCCAGTTCTGGACTGCCGGATGTGAAATCCTCTCTTTGATGGTCTGGTTTGAGCGGTTGTGGCGCTTCCAGAGGCTGGTGCCCTTCATTTTGCCTTGTCATTCCCACGGTGCTTTTGTGGTCAGCAGTTTTTTAAGATTGTCACTGGCTGAAGGTGGCGTATCCAGCAGTTCCATGAATTGCTGAAAGGTTGCTTCATCCAGCATGAAAAGCCGACGGTCGAGCAGAACTGTTTCCGCTTCCCGACACGCCGTCTCCAGCATGAAATCGGAGCGGTTCTTGCCGAGAGCTGCTGCCGCCCGGTCAATCAGATCCCGTTGCTCCTGGTGTGCTCGGATGTTAATGGTGACGTTGCGGTTGCCTGATTCGGCGTAATGCGGTTGCATCAGTCAGTTTCCTTTTTTGTCCTCACAATGAGTATACAAATAATGTGTATTCATTGTCAATACAAATTAAGGTTGAGGATCTTACAGGGTTAATTTTACGTTTAATTTACCTGTTCTATTTATCACCTACCAAAGCGTGTTAAATAACATGTATTAAAATATATTCCACTCGTCTCAAACCGAATTATCATCAATCGAAATCGTTTAAGAATGAGTATAAATCGTTATCAGATCAGATTAAGTCTGTTTATTCTGACCTCTATAGTAGTTAATTTGTTTACTACTACCTCGCTAAAAGCACAAGCACAGGTAAACCCGCCAGGATCAGATATTCAACGAGGGGTACCACCTACACCCACAATCCCAACACCAGAAAAACTCCCACCCCCAGAAGATTTATTACCGTCTCCTCCCGCTACGACTCCTACGCCTACGACTCCAGAAGTTGTTCCCAGTGAATTTTCAGCAGAAAAAATTAAAGTTGAACGTTTTGTGGTACTAGGTAGTACCGTCTTTGATAAAAAGAAATTTGCGGAAGTTACCAAAGATTTCACCAACAAACCCATCACCTTTACCGAACTGCTACAGGCTGCTAATGCCATTACTCAACTCTACTTTGATGCAGGCTATGTTTCCTCTGGCGCTTTTATACCAGGTAATCAAACTTTCAAAGTAGAGGGCAGTATAGTCAAAATCATGGTCGTTGAAGGTAAGTTAGAAACTATCCAAGTCCGGGGTACAAGGCGGCTTAACCCTAATTACGTGCGTAGCCGCCTAGCAATTGCTACAGGCAAACCCTTAAATCAAAATAAATTGGTGGAAGCACTGCAACTGCTACAACTCAATCCACTCATTAAAAATATCTCTGCGG
>JAAUSC010000019.1 GCA_012031965.1 Scytonema sp. RU_4_4 | reverse complement strand
TTTCGGTCATGCCATAAATTTGCACAAAGTTGCAGGAAAATGTTGCCATCGCCTCTTTAAGTAGTGATTCAGCAATAGGAGAACCCCCGTAAACAATATATTCAAGTGATGAAAATCCGTTTGTTTACATAATGGTTCAGTTAACAGAACTTGAATCATTGCGGGCACCATACAGGTCTTTGTGATGCGGTATTTTTCAATGGCTTTGAGAACCTCAATTCCATCAAAAGTTTCCAGCAAAATATTTTCGGCACCGGATGCTAAACCACGGATAGCCCACCATAAACCTCCTATATGAAAGAAAGGTAAAACCAACAAGCTCTTATCTGTTTCACTCCAACCTATCCAGCTTTTACCTTGCTTAACAAATTCTTTGGCAATAGCAAAGAAACTGTGATGTGCCAGTTGGACACCTTTGGGTCGTCCCGTAGTGCCACTGGTATAAATTTGCACTGCTACATGATGTGCTTCAACGACGACATTAGGTTGAACATCACTATGTTGTTGGCACCAATTATCGTAAGTTAGGCAGTTCTGTTCAGCTTTTTCTAAGGCAATAATGCTTTTAACACCATCAAGCTCATCTCTAATAGATTCAACCAACGTGTGAAACTCAGGTCCGACAAAAAGAACTTCAACATTGGCATCTCTTAAAATATAGCTCACTTCTACAGCAGCTAAACGCCAATTAATAGGCACCAAGACAGCATTTACCTTGTTACACGCAAATAATATTTCATAACTCTTGAGTGAATCTTTAGCCAATAATGCAACTCTTGATTTCGCTTTAACTCCATGCGCTAAAAGTGCATTAGCAACGCGATTACTTTGTACATGTAACTGTAAATAGGTGAGCGCTTTATCCTTAAGAATTAACGCCTTGTCTTCTGGAAATTGATGCGCTTGCATGCGTGCTAAATCTGCTAGTGTTTGGATTTCATCGTTATATATCATCGACATTCCTCAACAATTGCATCTATATTGCTCAAGCTAAGTTTATTAATTTTCCTGACTCTTTAACTCTGATGAGCGCACAGCCCGAAGGCATTCTTGCAATCTCTGAGCAAGGGTCTGAATATGTGGAGTACGCATTACAGTGAAGTGGTTACCATCAACAATTTCCGTGTAGCTTGCGTCTGTAGTGTATTGACTCCAGTTGGTACGAGACAGTCCTCCGTCGAGCTTATCCAAAGCCCACCAGACATAGAGCCTAGCTTGAATTTGAGGTGCGCGGTGAACTCTAAGCAGTTGTTCGTGAATCTCAGTGAGATTTACTTGTTTTTGTAGGAACTCCACAGAAATCTCAGTCGAGAGTAGGTTTCGTTCTTGTCCCCAGACCATTATCCGCCGCAGACGTTCTAAAGTTAGCAAACTTATAAGCTCGTCTCGCAATCCCTGCTGTTCAACAGCATCCAGAGCCATGAAAGCATCAACGAAAGTACCGCCGAACACCAATGCCAGTTCGTGCAAGGGGTCGCGTTCAAAAGTTGGTGTATTATCTGAAATTAAAAAGGCATCCACAAGTCCAACAAAAGCAACCTTCTGTCCTTGTTGCTCTAACTCTTGAGCAACACTTACAGCAAGTACCCCGCCCATAGACCAACCCATGAGATAATAACGACCATCGGGTTGATGCTGGCGAATGACCTTGGTGTATTCAACAGCCATATTATCGATGCTAGTATGCTCTTGAGTTAGATCGTTGAGAGCACAAGACTGTATACCGTAGACAGGTTGATCTGGTCCTAGACAAGCCGCCAGGTGCTGATACACCATCACTTGTCCCCCTGCTGGGTGAATACAGAACAACGGGGGCTGAGTTCCTTCAACTTGGATAGGAACTAAATATGTGGATTTTACTGAAGTATCAGTATTTTTTGTGATATAATTTGCTAGCTCTGCCAGGGTTGGATGCTGAAAAAGTATACCAAGCGATAGGTTTGTGCCAAGTTTTTGATTAATTTTCGAGATAAGTTGAAGCGCCAAAAACGAGTCTCCACCCAACTCAAAGAAGTCGTCATGGATGCCTATGCGTTCAAGCCGGAATACTTCAGTCCAAGTTGCTACCAGCAATTCCTCAACTTTGTCGCGAGGAGATACAAAAGTTTTTTCTAACTCCGGTTTCGTGCGCTCGGGAGCAGGAAGCGCCTGACGAGCCACTTTGCCATTAGGTGTTAGCGGCAATGATTCTAACAGCACGAAGGCAGAAGGTACCATGTACTCTGGTAGCTTTTCTTTGAGAAAGCGACGCAGTTCGCTGCGAGTGGTGTTAGGTTTCTGTTGTGAATCTGTCTCAGGAACATCAAAAATTTCGGAGACTTTCCCAGGTTCTGGAACCACGTAACCTATCAGTACCTTACCTCGCTCTTCTACAACAGTAACGATTGCCTCTTTGATTGCAGAATGCTGTTTCAAAGCCGCCTCAATTTCACCGAGTTCGACACGGTAGCCATTGATTTTGACCTGAAAATCCTCCCGCCCCAGAAACTCAATATTGCCATCGGGTAAATAACGACCCCAGTCGCCAGTTTTATACAACCGCTCCTTGGTCTGAGGATGAATAATAAAGCTAGCTTGGGTCTTTTCTTCGTCGCGCCAGTAACCTTTAGCGAGTCCAATACCCCCAATATAGAGCTGTCCAGGAACCCATACCGGACGTGGTTGTAGCGTTTCATTAAGCACATAAAAGCGCTGGTTAGCCATTGGACGACCGTAGGGAACGCTCTTCCAGACTGAATTTACCTCCCCCACAGGATAGAGAATAGACCAAATAGATGCTTCGGTAGCACCTCCAAGGCTAATCACTTTTACAGAGTTGGACAAAGCTTTTATCTGGTCAGGTAAGCTTAACGGTATCCAATCGCCACTCATTAAGACTAACCTCAGAGTGTTGAATGCAATTTCAGGATGAGCTGAGGCATACTCCACTAACATCTGCATTAAAGCAGGAACTGAGTTCCAGACTGTAACTTGGTGTTTTATAATGAGTTGTGTCCAATGAACTGGGTCTTTAGTGCTGGCAGCTTCTGGAATAACAATAGTTCCTCCAGCGGCTAAAGTGCCGAAGATGTCGTAAACCGATAAATCAAAACTCAGAGAAGAGAGAGCTAAAACTCGGTCATCAGCATTGACATGAAAGCGTTGGTTGATGTCAAGGATAGTGTTGACTACACCTTGATGCGAAATCATCACACCTTTGGGCATTCCTGTAGAGCCAGAGGTGTAGATGACATAGGCGAGGTCTTCCGGTTTTTGCACTGCCTCTAATGGCTGTTTACGCAGAGATGTTTCCGGCGACTGTTTGAAATTAGAATCTATACAAAGGCGTTGTATGTTCTCTGGCCAATCTAGGGTGGTGTCAAGTCGGGTCTGGGTGAGCACCAGTTGGACTTCTGCCTGTTGCAAAAGATACCATCGGCGTTCAGTTGGAAGTCCAGGGTCAATCGGCACATAAACAGCACCAGCGGCAAGAATGCCTAAGGCAGCCACAACTTGCTCCCAGCCTTTCTCCATCACAATCGCTACCAGCTGATTAGGGCGAACGCCCAGTTGTCGCAGTTGATGTGCTAGCTCAGTTGCGCGATCGCCTAACTCTTGATACGTTAGGGTACGATGGGTGGTAACTACAGCCGCCTGCTGTGGACGCCAAGGCACTTGCTCAAAAAACAAGGTATGGAGTAAGGCAGCTTCTGGAATTGGTGTAGCGGTTGTGTTAACAGCAACTAGTTGCTTCACCTGTGCTGGTGGCAGAAGTTCTCGCGTCGGGGAATGCCACAGTTTATCCTCCTGTGCCAACTCCTTTAGGAAATGGCAGTAAGCCCCAAACATATCGTCGAGAAGACCAACACCGAAGAGTTCTTCTACCACATCCCAATTGAATACTAATGCCCCCTGAAGCTCCGTGACTTGATGATCTAACCATACTTGTGGTGTTTGGCTGATGCTGTAGACCTCTTCTCCCAAAAAATTGAACTCTAAATCTTCCTCAGAAGAAGAATTTAAACCTAAAATACTGGTAAAAACTATTGGCATAACTGCGGTTAATCCAGTTTTCCGGCGACGAGCCAATTCCCGCAGTACCTGCACCCCACTGATATGAAGATGGTCTAAATCTTGTAGCAATTGCTGCTGTAGTCGCAAAGCACGAACAATAAATGTATCTTGGGCTGAATTGTCTACTGCTAATAAATTTGTATTAGTAAAATCTCCAATAATTTGATTAACCTGAGGATGCAGGGGAAGACGCTCAAATATAGTGAGATTGATAGTAAACCGAGGATTTTTGCTCCACACTGTTAAAACTTCGGCAAAAGCAGCAAGCAATATGACAGAAGGAGTCAAACCGACATTTTTTCCTCGCTGCTTTAATTGCTGCCAAGTATTAGGTTCCAGTTGAGCACGGCGACGTTTGAATCGATAGTCTTTTAGCTCACGAGGGAAATAAGCTAGAGGTAATTCTGGTGCTGGGGGTAAAGTGTCTAAACGGCTGAACCAGTAATCCTGCGATAGCTTCACCAAATCTGGATCTTCCAGGACTTTCTTATTGGTAACATAGTCCCGGAATGATAGTTCCAATGGTGTTAAGAAAATTCCAGGATTCTGGTAAAGTTTATTCCACTCCTGAAACAGAATCCGAATACTCGCAGCATCCATCATCAATAAATCTATACAGATGTGAAGTCGGACGCGCTGCTTGTCCAAATAAGTGGCTCGAATATCAAACAAGGGCCACTGGTGTGACGGTAACACTTGGTGGGATAATTTTTCTCGAATGGCTTTTAGCTGAGTGTCTACTTCTTTCCCTTCCAGTCCTCGCAGATCTAATATTGAAATTTCATAGCATGGAACTTTCTCTAAAATCTGTTGCTCACCTGTAGGTAGAACGACAGCTCGCAGCATATCGTGGCGCTCAATTAACTTCTGCCAAGCGTATGTAAGCCGTGACAGATCTAAATTGCTAGCTTCAAATTCAATGTAACCATTAATGGCTACATTGCCTAACTCAAATATGCCACTGCGCCCCACCCAATAAGCTTGCTGGATGTCAGTCAGAGGAAAAGGTTCGTATCGCCTGTTAGGATCTGGCTCAATGACTGGTAGAGAAGTTGCGTTTGTATCGGTTAAGCGTAGCAAGCGGATAATCTCTAATTTATGCTTTGCCAATGAGTCAAGCAGCTCTTTTGTCAATACTCCTTTTGGTGCTTCAATACTTAATTGGTCATTTTCAACCCATAATTTCACACCCCGTTTGTCGAGTTCAGTTAAAAGTTCATTTCTGTTCATAATGTGAATCTCTCCTTATCATCGCTAAGTTGAGTAGATAAGGGCTTTTGTTTGATTTTTGCCAATGTTAATTGCTCATCCACAGTCAAAGCCAGTTCTGCAATATTGGTTGCTTCTACCAACAATTGCTTCATAGATACGTTGACTCCTAGTGAGGAAAGCAACTGGTTTCTCAACTGAACTAATTTCAATGAATCCATCCCCAACTCAAAGAAATTATTATGGATACCTACTGCCTCTATCTGAAGGAGTTCTTGCACAATTTTGGCTAAAGTTTGCTCCATTTCAGTTTTTGGAGGCGCTAAGACCACTTCCAACTTCGATGCTATATTGGGACTAGGTAATGCTTTGCGATCTACCTTTCCATTGGGAGTGAGAGGCAAAATATCTAAGAGAATATACTGAGAAGGCACCATGTACTCTGGTAGCTTATATTGAAGGTATTCCCGCCACTGGTCAGAAATTGACTGCGACCTCTGAGTCGTTTTGGGCGACAACCACTGCTTGGTATGAGTTAAATTTATTCTCCCACCCACAAAGCTATAAAGCAGAACCTGGCTTGATTCCAGCCTAAATAAATCTTGCAGTTCGGCAAATTCTAGGTAGCCAATGGGACAGAGTCCAATTTGGTGTGTTGGTGCGGAGTTCATCAGCAACTGACCGATATGACCCGCTTCTAGGAGACAGAAGTCCAATGCCCGTTCCCCATACATCGGGGTAATAGCACTTAGTTTGCCGATCAAAAACAACTGAAAGGCGGATTGCTCAAAAAGTAGTTGATTGCCACCATATACACTGCTCTCAATTTCGCTGATGGCATTAAGTAATAGCAAACGATGGTCAGCAGGATAGTAATAGTATATACCTGCTTCTAGACCTTCCACTCGGTTGGGTTTAATGAACAAGTAAGTCTGCACAGGATAGAGACTCCCGGCAGAAGGATAACGATATTTTGGTAGAGGATAATCATCCAGTTTCATCTGAGAAAGGCAGCTTAAAAACTGGCTAAACTGTTCCAAAGAAATAGGTTGAGGCAGAAATTGCCGATAACTTTGACGCTCAAGGTATGCTTGGGTTAGGGCTTCATCAAATTTAGGTTTGGGCAACTGGATACTGGTTTGAGAAGATTCTAGCTGTCGTAATCCTGGTTGCTGAAGCTTAAATTCAATGCGTTCTACAGGATCAAGCACTACTCCTTCAAGTTGACGGGGTTGGTAAGCTTCTACTAAATTTTGATTTGGTGAAAGTGGATTGGTAGAGATAGATTCTTGATCGGGGACAACATAAGCCACAAGCTGCTTGTTTTTTTGTGACTCTCCTACCGCAGTGACTACCGCCTCCTTAATAATGGGATGATGTTTCAAAGCCGCCTCAATTTCACCAAGTTCAATGCGGTAGCCATTGATTTTGATCTGAAAATCCTCCCGCCCCAGAAACTCAATATTGCCATCGGGTAAATAGCGTCCCAAATCGCCAGTTTTGTACAACCGCTCTTGAGTCAAAGGATGGGTAATAAAGCTGGCTTTTGTCTTGTCTTCATCCCGCCAGTAACCTTTTGCCAGTCCTATCCCCCCAATATAAAGCTGTCCAGGTACCCACACCGGACATGGTTCCATCAACTCATTGAAAACATAAAAACGTTGATTCTTCAGCGGTTGTCCATAGGGAATACTCTTCCAATTTGGGTCAACTGTCGAAATCGGATAGCAAATCGACCAAATGGAAGCCTCGGTTGCTCCCCCCAAACTCACTATCTTGAGATTTGACCATAGCGCTTGAATTTGCTCTGGTAAACTAAGAGGTAGCCAATCCCCACTCAACAAAGCCAAACGCAGTGATGTTGGTGCTTTTTCTGGCTGTGTGGACAAATATTCCACCAACATCTGCATCAGCGCCGGAACTGAGTTCCACAGGGTGACTTGACTTGACACCATTAACTCTAGCCAGTCAGCAGGGTCTTTGGTTGCTTCTTGTGCAGGGATGACAATTGCTCCTCCTGCCGCCAGTATCCCAAAGATATCGTACACTGATAGGTCAAAGTTCAACGCTGACAGGGCTAACACGCGGTCAGATGGTCCAATTCCAAAGCGCTGATTAATGTCGAGGATGGTATTGACTGCACCCCGATGGTCAATCATCACCCCTTTGGGTAGACCTGTGGAACCGGAAGTGTAAGTAACATAAGCTAAATCAGTAGTCTGCACTGATTCTAGGGAGCTAGAGTTGCTTTGTTCCAACTCCTCAGTCTCAACGCAGAAACGCTGAATACCTGATTGCCAAGACAGGAGGCGATCAAGGTGGGGCTGAGTCACAACCAGTTTGACTTGCCCTTGTGCAAGCAGGTACCACTGTCGCTCCTGAGGAAGTCCCGGATCGATGGGCAGATAAGCCGCTCCGGACATTAAGATTCCCAGTACCGCGACAATCTGCTCCCACCCCTTGTCCATCACAACAGCAACCAGGGTGTTGGCAGTGGCTCCCAACTGCCGCAATCGATGTGCTAACTGACTGGCAAGTTGGTACAATTGCTGGTAAGTGAGGGTGCGCTCTTGTGTCATGACTGCGGGCGATCGCGCTTGCAATTGAACGGAGTTGATAAACAGACCGTGCAAGGTTTGTGACAAAACAGGTGCAGCAGTATCATTCACCGCAGTTCGTTGGGAGAGTTGAGCCTGTGGTAGTAATTGTCGGTAAGTCTCAACCCAAGCTGAGGAAGAAGTCGCTAGCTGCTCAAGAAAATGGCAGTAAGCCCCAAACATATCGTCGAGAAGACCTTCAGGAAAGAGTTCTTCTACCGCATCCCAGTTGAATACTAACGCTCCATTTTGCTCACTGACTTGATGATCCAGCCACACTTGTGGTGTTTGGCTAATGCTGTAGACCACCTCTCCTAACTGATTCAGGATTGATCTGTTGTGACCAAGTGAGTCCAAACCCAGAGTGCTGGTAAAAACAACTGGCATAAATTGATAATTCTGTTGCTGACGGCTTAGTTCTCGTTGAACCTGCAAGCCACTAACATAGCCGTGGTCTAAATCCTGCCACAGATGCTGCTGTAATTGTTGAGCACGGATCGTAAAGGAATTAGAGACTGAGTTGTCTACTTCCAGAAGTGTCAGTGACGTGAAATCTCCTACAAGGTCATTGACTTGAGGGTGTAAGGACAAACGATGAAACAGGGTGAGATTGATGATAAATTTTGCACTTTTGCTCCACTGGCTGAGGATTTCAGCAAAAGCACTCAGCAACACTCCGGAAGGAGTCAGATTGACTTGGTTAGCCCGGTTTTTCAATTGTTGCCATTGGGCTGGGGACAGTTCAGCACTGCGACGTTTGAACTGAGGTTTGGTTATGGAACTGGGGTTCTTAGCCAGAGGTAATTCTGGCGCTGGAGGTAAGGTGTCTAGGCGACTGAACCAATACTCCTGAGAACGCCGATATTGTTGCGTATCTTGTAGAGCTAACTCTGCAAGAACATAATCCCGAAATGAGATTTCCAGTGGCGGCAATACAAGCTCAGGATTCTGGTATAATAAACTCCACTCTCGGACAAGCACAAACAGACTCAAGGCATCGCCTATCAAAGCGTCAAAACTGAGGTGAAGTCGAGTGCGCTGTTTATCTAAACGAGTGGCTCGAAGCTTGAACAGAGGTCCTTGCTGTGCAGGCAAGACTTCATGAGACATCTGATGACGAATGGTTTCTAGCTGTGCGGTTATGGCTTCAGGTGGCTGTCCACGCAAGTCCAAAACCTCAATCTCATAGGGAGGCACTGTTTTTGAATTTGTTGCTGACCATCTGGTAAAACCACTGCTCGCAACATATCATGACGCAAAATGAGTTTCTGCCAAGCCAGGTTTAACCTTTCCAGATTTAAGTTATTACTGTCAATCTCTATGTAACCGTGAGCAGCAATGTTGCCAAGCTCAAAGGCTTCATTACGACCCAGCCAGTAAGCTTGTTGGATGTCAGTCAGGGGGAAGGGTTGATAGCGCTGCTCCAGAGCAGGTACTATTGTTGGTAGAAGAACAAAAGATTTTTGGGCAAGCGGGGATTCAACTTGGCGGTATTCTAAGACAGTCTGATGAAGTTCAGCGACTGTGGGGGATTTTAATAGGCAGCGTAGAGGAAACTCGACGTTAAAGGTTTGCTGCAATCGAGAAATGACTTGAGTGGCGAGTAGGGAATGTCCTCCCAACTCAAAGAAGTTGTCGTCGATGCCCACTTGTTCTAGTTTGAGGACGGAGGCGAAAATGTTGGCGATCGCTTCTTCTGTAGGCGTCCGGGGTGGTACAAAGTCTGAGATCCGATTCTGTGACCTATCTGGTGCAGGCAAGGCACGTCGGTCTACCTTGCCGTTGGGAGTCAAAGGCAGAGCCTCTAGCATCACAAAAGCAGATGGTACCATGTACTCCGGCAGCTTCTGTTTAAGGAAGTTACGCACCTCATGAATGCTTAGAAACTCTTGGTAAAAAACAATATAAGCAACTAGGGATTTGTTGTCCGCTTGTTCTTGGTGGGCAATCACCACCGCTTCTCGTACTTGAGGATGTGTCCTCAGTACCGCTTCAATTTCCCCAAGTTCGATGCGGAAGCCACGAATCTTTACCTGATTATCAATCCGACCAAGAAACTCGATGTTACCATCAGGAAGATAACGAGCTAAGTCCCCAGTTTTATACAGGCGATCAGATTTTGAATTTTGAGATTGCGTCGCTTCGCTCGCAACGCTTCGCGATTTTGAATTGTTAAAGGGGTTGGAGATGAATTTCTCCTCAGTCAAGTCCGGTCGGTTGAGGTAACCTCGGGCAAGACCAACACCTCCTATATGCAATTCGCCAGGAACTCCGATGGGAACGCTTTGGAGATGACGGTCTAGTATATAGATTTGCGTATTGGCAAACGGACGTCCAATCGGGACTAACCTATCAACAGGCAAGTTAACTTTTTTACTTTCAAAATACGTACTGTCAATGGTGGCTTCAGTGACCCCATAGGAATTATAAGAGCGAGTATCAGGACCGCACAAACGCTGAAATTCCTCATACTCCTTAACATACAAGCTATCTGAACCTACTACTAGCAACCGCATGAAGTGAAGATTTTGCTTGGTTCTTTCCAGATACTCAACCAAGTTCCTCAGAACAGCCGGAACAAACTCTGCGCTATCAATCTTCTGGGCTAGCATCAGTTTATACAGTTCCTGAGGTTCCAAAAGCCACTCACGCGGGCATAACACTAATTTCGCCCCAGAACAAAGAGCGCGAATCAAATCCCCTGAAAAAACATCAAAAGAAAAACTAGCCATTTGGAGATGACTAGTCAGGGACCGAAGCTGATATGCGTTTTCCCAAACCTGATATGCATTAACCAGACTGCGATGAGCAATCATCACACCCTTAGACTTGCCTGTAGAACCCGATGTGTAAACCACGTAGGCTAAATTTTGGGATGTAGCATTGCTAAGCAGATTTGCTTGGCTCTCCTGGGAAATGACCTCCCAGTCTTTGTCTAAGAAAACGACACGTGCGCTCTGCTCTGGAAGATATTCCACTAGTCTTTGCTGAGTCAACAGCACCGACACCTCTGCATCTTTAAGCATAAAAGTCAAGTGCTCTTTGGGGTAAGCGGGGTCTAATGGCACATAAGCCCCACCCGCTTTGAGAATCGCCAGTAATCCCACGACCATCTCTAGGGAGCGTTCGACACAAATGCCCACTAGTACTTCTGGTCTTACCCCTAACCTTTGTAAGTAGTGTGCCAGTTGATTTGCTCGGATGTTTAACTGTTGGTAAGTCAGTTGCTGGTCTTTAAATGCCACTGCTACCGCATTTGGGGTCATTTTTACAAAGCTCTCAAACAACTGATGAATACACTTATCCTGGGGATACTCTACTTGCGTATTGTTCCACTCCAACAGTAAATGATGTTGTTCGGCTGCGGTTAGCAGGGGTAATGACGAAATTTGCTGCTCTGAATTAGTAACAATACAGTCCAGTAAGGTTTGGAAATGACCAACCATTCGGCTAATTGTCGTCGCATCAAATAGATCTGTGTTGTACCTGAAGATACCAAGCAGCAATTCCTTTGTCTCCATCATGTCGAAGACTAAATCATTCTGTCCTTCCTGCTGTGGTATGACAAACGGCTCTAGCGTTAATCCTCCCCAATCTTCTCTAATTCTTGTTTGATTGGATACAGATAATTCATAGTTCTCCGCAATTTCCAGCAATCTCAAGAGATTAAATGAAACTCGGAAAAGTCCTGGAAGGCTGGGATCGCGGTTTACTTGCAATTGCTCGATCAATATTGGAGAGGGATAATCTTGATGGGCGATCGCGCTTAATACCGTCTGGCGCACTTGGGATAAAAGCGCACAAAACGTGGGATTGCCAGTAATATTGACTCGCAGAGCAAGCATATTGACAAAAAAGCCCACAGTTCCGGCGAATTCAGGCTGACTTCTCCCCTCAGTGGGAGAGCCAACTATAATATCTTCCTGACCCGTGTAGCGGTGAAGCAGCACTAGAAAGGCTGTCAGGAGAGTCATGTAAAGGGTTGCTCCTTGAGCCTTCGCCATTTCCCTTAGCTTGGTAGTTAACTCTAAGGGCAGTTCAAAGGTATAAGAAGCTCCTTGATAGGTTTGAATTGGCGGTCGAGGTCTATCGCTCGGCAATTTTAATACTGGTAGTTCACCAGCTAATTGTTTGTGCCAATAAGTCCAAAGATTATCTCCAACAGGACTTGCCAACATTGAGCGTTGCCACTGTACAAAGTCCCTATATTGCCAGTTAATGGGAGGTAGAGATACCGCTTGACCAGTATTTTCCGACTGGTAGAGCAAGCGCAACTCATCCAGAAGAATGCCAAATGAGAAGCCATCGACAGCAATGTGATGAATTGTCAGTAAAAGCACGTAGTCTTGTGCAGAGCTAGTAAACAGACACAAGCGCAGCACGGGTCCTCGTTCCAAATCGAAGGGACGCCGATATACCTCAATCACCTTTTGGGTAAGCTCATAAGAGTTCCAAGTGGAAGCGTCAATCTCCTCAAAGCAAACTTCCTGGTATTCATGAACCTCTTGAAAGGGTTCAGTATCTCGTTGACTAAATGTAGTACGTAGTGTTGCATGGCGAACTATTAACGCCTGAAAAGCCCGTTGCAAAGCTGGAACATTTAAATCGGAGCATATGCGTGCGGTAAAAGCAATGTTGTAAGCCGCACTCTCAGGTGCCAGCTTATACAAAAACCACAAACCTTGCTGACCGTGGGTCAGGGGATAGGATTTAGAGATGTGAAAACCCTCGCGCAGCAACTGTATAATTTCTGATTTATGCTGCTTAATTTTATTTAACAGTATGGGAGTCAATGCTTCTTTGGGACCACGATAACGCAGTCGGTCACCATCAAGCCACAACTCGACATTCTGCACCGAGAGATCTTTGAGAAACTCAACTAAATTCATATCTCACCTTCTAGCCAATCATCACTCATTGCATTTTGCCTGAGGTGTTCTTTATCTTCAGAGAGGATCTGTTCACTCAGTTGCGTAGCCAGACTGGTAACACTGAAATCCTCCATAAATTTCACTGCAGACACGTCCACTTCCAAGTCAGTTCTCAGCCGATTCCTCAGCTTAACGGCTATCAGCGAGTCAATTCCTAAATACTGAAGAGGCTGCTGCACATCTAAATCGCATGCGCTTATCCCTACCGCTTTGGCAATCTGCTCTTGAATATAAGCTCTTAAGAGTGCTTGACGTTCACTTGCAGTTATCTCCGCCCATTTTAGTAAAAGCTCATGCGGCTGTACTATGGACTGCTCGACTTCTTTTTTTGGTTCGGTGTCACCAACAAGTTTAGAGTGCATGGCAGAAAAATTTACGCTCTGGAAAAATAACGACTAACGTTTAAGCTGGTACAGATTCATGAGAATGAGTAACAGTTTTTTCTGACTCGCTATTCAATATAGCGATGGTCACATCACCTTCAGACCAACCACCATTTTTATCAAAAAAGGTACACGAGGTCTTTAACAGAATCAAATTGCTACGAGCGGAGTATTTGTTAATTGATAGAGTTCCTTGAAAATTCTTAGAATTGATTGGTTTTTTAAAAGTGCTGGAAAATCTAACAATCAGAAAGTCACTCAGTTGACGGCGTTTATAAGTTTCTAAATCCCAGTCTTTCATCACCTCAAATAACTTATTTTTCAGTAAATAAGCAATCATGATATAAAATAATTGATTATAGCAAATATTGAATTCTACCGAATTAAAGTGACCAGTGTCCTCAATATAGCAAGATTCTGGAATGGAAAAATCAGCTTTTATCAACCATAAACCTTGATGAGCGCTTGTCGATTCATGAACGAAATGACTTGGCTCTGTATATTGAAAATGAGCATGATTCAGATACTTACAATTCTCTTTATATGGCTCAAGAAACACATCCAATAAATCTTGACCTACATCATCTACCCTAGTAAATTTCTGGTTGATATCCATAACTCACTTATCCACTTCTTTGTAAATTACTACAATCTTTATTTCGTAGGCATTTCTGACTGTTCTTTTACCCGTTTAGAAGAAACATAAAATGGTAAGCCATCGTAAAGACCGATACGGTAGCTGACACTTTTCTCTCCTTCTGGTACTATAGATGCTTTGTGATTCAGAGTTCTGTTCTCCCATAAAAGAATGTCACCGTCTTTCCATACATGCGTATGAATATGCTCCTCACATTCAATAAATGAGAATAATTCTTGCAACAGTTCTTGATTCGTTTCATAATTTAAACCCACGATTCCAGTGGTAAAACCTTGATTCATGTACAAGATTTTTTCATGAGTAACGGGGTGCGTAATGATAGCTGGATGTTTAACAGGGGGAAATTTCTTTTCAAAATCATTCATAATATCTATGACTGCTCTGTCGATATCCCACTCTTGCACTTTATAACGCCATTTCGCCTCGTGTACCAGATATTTTTCATCGACATAACTTCTTAATTTTGAAGGCAGTTTTTTATAAACCTGCTGCATATCAATGTAGTAAGTTTCTCTAATTGAACTTGGTAAGACTTGCGGGTATAGCATAGTAAATGGCAGAGGTTCAGCAAGAAATGCACAGTCAGTATGCCAGTATCTACCAGTCCCTCGAACTCCAAATTTCTTTCCATCTTTGGGAACATTAGAAGACACAAAAATTTCTGGATAATCTGGGTGATGATAGTTGTCTTGAGGATAGATTTGTGGTGTACCAATTTTGCGAGCAAATTCTAAATATTGGTCTTCGTTAAGATTCTGATCTCTGAAAACCACCAATTTATAATCGTATACAAGTTGTTTAATTATGTTGATTTCTGCTTCCATGACTGAAACAACATCTACATCTAAAATCTCAGCACCAATACATTCTGAAGGTGGTCTATTGATTTTCATCATTTTCTCCTGATTTCTTGAACTTAAACCTTTCAAGAAAGCGTTCTTTATATAAGAAGAGTCTATATATCGGCACTAGGCGTAAGAGTCATCAAAGGTTTTAACAATGACAGCAACGCTAACAAGAGCGATCGCCGCACTAAAAGCAAACGCTCCCTGATAACCAATCGCTTTAGCTATAAAGCCACTCATCGCGCCAGCTATCAAGCTACCAACGAAAACAATTGAAACTTGCAAAGTGTAGTCAAATCCAGCAGTTCCTAACCGACTTTTGTCCATCATGACGGTGTACATCGGGATCAACGCCATGCTGTACGCAAACTGAAACCCAATGCTGACTAGATAGAGAACGGGTAAGCTAGTCAACCCTAGGGTAGGTAAAATAAAAGCGGCGTTGGCGATCGCCATTAACACGCCAAATATAATCAGAGATTGCTTTCGTCCCAAAGGTTTCATCAAAAATCCGCCGACAAAAGCTCCCACAATCCCTGCACTGTAGGCGACTATCCCGTTCATTATCCCAATCTGTGCTAAAGACAGTTTCAGATCGACTAGCAATGGACGAAACATTGTATTAGCAATAGTAACTCCCATCATGTAGAGCAATAAAATCAGTATCCAGCGTCCCATTCCCGGACGGCGGAAGAACTTAACAAACACTGTCCAACTCAGGTTTTGGTTAGGCGTATAACCAGCTAATTTCTCGCGATGGAATAGTACAGGAATAAGTAGCAATAACGCACTTAATGCCATTGTCAATAAACTCCCCGTCCAGCCCCAATAATCTAGCAGCACCAGAAGTCCACCGCCTCCTAGAATCCCGCCGAGATAACCTCCAGCAGTCTGAATACTATTCCCCCAACCCCGTTCCGACTCTTCGAGCAATCCAATAGCCAAAGCATCAGTAGCGATATCTTGAGTCGCTGCAAATGAAGTAGCTAACAGCATACCTACGATAAGGAGTACAAAATGAGTTTGAATGTTCAATGATGCACAAAAGATAAGTGTCACAAATAAAAGACTCTGCATCGCCAAAATCCAAGATTTATAGTGTCCCCATCTTGTCCAACCGTAGCGATCAACAAAGGGTGACCAAAGTACCTTCAGCGTCCAGGGTAAACTGAGCAAGTTGGTTAGCCCGATTGCTTCTAAAGAAACACCTTGTTGCCGTAGAAACACGGGTAGGGTTTGCATGAAGAAAGCGACGGGCAAAAACTGTACCACGTACAAGCTAGCGAGTAATCCCAATTTTTTCATGCTGTTATACCCACTCTCGTTAAAATCGAGTTTTTACTTGAACGCCATAGGTGGCTGGAGCACCGTAGGTCACAAAAGTCCCGAAGCCAGGGAAAGCTGCTGCGGTGGTTAGATTCTCAACATCGGTAATGTTATTAGCAAAAAAGTAGATTCCTGAATTCTCAAATTCATATCCCAAACGAGCATTGAGCTGTGCAAAAGAGCCTTGTTTGAGATTATTAGCCTCATTAAAGAACGTTGTCCCCAATCCTTGAAGCTCAACCCTGGCAAATAGACCAATGCGAGCGCGGTATTGCAAGGCTAGATTGTAGGTAAAATTTGGCGCATAAGGAACCTTTTTCCCGTTATAGTTTTGAAGAGTGAAGGGGTTAGTGTAGTTACTAAATTCAGCATCGGTAAAGCCAAATCCAGCACTTGCAGTCAGTCCATCCATCGGAGTTGCTTTCACCTCCACTTCAAAACCTGTAATACTAACTTCCGCATTGGCAATGTCTGCAAAAAAACCTGTAGCATTAGGTACAGGTACCTGATAGTCATTCACTGGGTTATGAAACACAGCCAAATTGACTGCTAATTGGTCATCCAACCAAGATGACTTCAAACCCACTTCGTAATTCCAAGATTTTTCTGCCTCATATGTCAATAATTCTTGACTGTCGGCTCGATAATTCACCCCTGGCGGTTTATACCCCCTAGCAACAGAACCATACACCATGATGTTGGGGTTAAAGCGATATTCCACAACAAAACGAGGTAAAAGTATATCTCCGTCTTTCTCGATATCATTAAATTGCCCACTGCGGGAGGAAGCGGAACCATCAGCTGGGATGAAGGTACGTTCTCTGTTGTCCAAAGTGCTATTGAAAGATTCATACCGCAATCCTGCTGTCAGCGTCAGTGCATTCATGGGTTTATAACTAGCCTGAGCAAAAACAGCCTTGGTGGTTTCGTTAATTTCGGCGCTAACCTGATCCCTTCCAGGGGTATAACCTAATGATACTGAGTCAGCCCCGTATTTGAAAGCATCAGCACCGACGTTGAAATCTCTGGATTCAAAATAACCTCCAACCAACCACTGGAAGCTTTTTGCCTCTTCAGGAGATTGCAGGCGAATTTCCTGGCTAAACACCGTTGAATCAATGTCACCATATTGTGTAAGAATATCTCTTGTCGTTACATCAGATTCATTTTCAAACTTTTGGTGCGAGAAACGTCGAGCAGTAATCGAAGTCAAGCGAAAGTCTGGCTGTTTGTAGGCTACTCTTAGTGATTGAGTATTAGAGTTGAGGTCATTAAAACCATCGACGTCTTGCTCTACCTTAAAGGGATCGAATCCAAGCAAATTAAGGGAAGCACCATCTCGATAATCATCAAAGGAAGCATTCAAAGAAACGTCCCAATCCTCCGAGGGAGTCCATTGCAGTTGAGCGCGACCTGTTCCACCGGATTGGTCATCCACATCTCTATTTGTAAAAGTATTTTTTAGATAGCCGTCTCGTGAGCCATATTTACCTGACAGCCGGAAAAACAGTTTATCTTCAACTAGAGGTCCACTCATACCAGCCCGCAGATCGAGGTTGTTATAATTGCCGTAACTGGCACTGCCGTTAATTTCAAATTTGTTAGTTGGCTTGCGGGTAATAATATTAACTGCACCTGCTTGGGCGTTTCTGCCATAGAGGGTAGCCTGAGGTCCCCGCAGCACTTCCACTCGTTCGATATCGGGTTGGTCTGTATCTAAAAAACCTGTGTAATCATAGGGGACATCATCTACATAGAACGCGACTGGGTCTCTAGAGAGAAAGTTATAGTTACTTAAGCCCCGAAGACTGTAATAAATAAAGTTGCGGCTCGGTGTGAAGGTAGAAAAATTTGGAGTATTGGCAGCAATATCACTCAGTGAAGTTATGTCAGCATCTTCGATTTCTTCTCTTGGGATGGCGGTGATGCTGATCGGAACATCCTGCACGTCTTCAGGTCTCTTTTCGGCTGTGACAAGGAGTTCAATTGCTGGCTCTGATGCAGTCGTCAAGTTCAGAATCAAGCCTTGCTGACTTTGAACCACCTTCCCTACAGGTGTCTTGTCAATTCCAGTGACACTCACCTGTACACTCTTGGCATCAACAGCAGTCACGGTGACAGCAGCAATACCCTCAATAGGATTTTCCTGACGAAACTCCTTGCCTTCTGGTAACTGCAACTGAGCATTAGGAATATTAACAATCAGGCTATTTCCTTCAGTGGAGGTAGAACCAGCAAGTGCCTTACCTCCAGCAGTTTCTAGGATGACATTAATGCCATCAGCTGTTGAATTGAGTCGTACAGCCGTTATCTGAATCAGGGATTGGGACTGGGAATTGGGAGTCGGGGATTGAGACAGCCACTGTTTAATGGTGGTGGCAGGAATAGTAATTTCGTTGAGTCGCTTAATTTTAGTGATAGGGGATAGAGAGTTGGAAGTGTTGGGCTGTACAGCGCTCTGTTGTACCTCGTCAGCCTTGGCGGGAAAAGCTACAAAGACTGATGCTGTCAAACTCAACCACATCCAATGAGATAATTTCTGTTGCTTCACCTCAATTCCTCACATCCTTTATGGCAGACTACACCCAGTACACAGTCGGAAAAACTATATCAATGTATGTCAAGCAGCTGTTAGTGTCAAAAGACAAGCTGTCAAACTTTATCCTCAAGTTAATGTGCATTTAAGTTGCAACAAAGCCGTCACATTCTCTCTTTGAGTTTCAAAAAATCAATCCTATGGATTTAGCCCAAAGAATCCGGTCTGGTACAAAACTAAGAAATTTGAAAAAATAGCAAAAAATGAACTATTTATCGCTTGATATAGTCCTTATAAAATTATTAAGATTAATGTCAAATTTGACAGGCTGTCGTTTGACGTAGCTAGCTGCCTCATTCATAATAAGTGGAGCTTTTCTGCAACTCAAAAATAATGGACGTATAAGCAAAGTTTTCGCTCAATTGTTAACAATTGAGCTAGGGAACTTAAGGCTGGTGTGCGTCAACCAATCAACCCTCATCAAGAATCACGCGTCATGAACAATGCTGATAAAGTGGTTCAATAATGGGAAAATCAACAGTTTCTAGCAAAGACCAACTGCAGATTTGGCAGCCGCTCTTGGTACGCGACTTCCTACTTCTGTATATCGGTGAAAGCATTTCACTCCTGGGCGATCAATTTTACTTAGTGGCATTGCCTTGGTTGACTATCCAGTTAACTCACTCTCCCGTCAGCTTGGGCACAGTGCTAATGGCTGCTGCAGTTCCCCGTGCTGTTTTTCTGCTGCTTGGTGGTGTCGTCAGCGATCGCCTTTCACCCAGGTTTATCATGCTTGTTTCCAATGCCCTCCGTGCAGTACTGACAGGATTACTGACAGTCCTGGTTGCATTGGGGACGACGCAACTGTGGCATCTTTACTTGTTTGCCTTAAGCTTTGGAGTTGTCGATGGCTTTTTTATCCCAGCCGCGAAGTCGATTGTACCTACCCTAGTCACAAAGGAATTGTTGGCAGCGAGTAACGCCTTGAGCCAGGGAACGACTCAACTCCTAATGCTGATTGGACCTGCTTTCGGCGGTTTGCTAATTGCTACAATAGGTATTCAGACAGCATTTGCAATTGATACCGCTACTTTCCTAGTCACAACCGTGACACTTTTGCTGATGAAAAACAGCCGTAAGCAAAGTGTTGTCAGGACTAAAGAAACAGCGTTGACTGGCGAGTTAGAAAAGCCTCTTGACTCGTCTATGAGAAAACCGACCACTAGGAGCAATCTTGCTGGTTTAATTGCTGGTATTCGTGAAGGACTCAACTATGTATGGCATAACCCTTCGCTAAGAGCGGTTTTGCTAGTCATAACGATGTTAAACTTGGTTTTCATTGGTCCTTTACAAGTTGGCATCGCATCACTGGCTCAAAGTCGCTTTCCAGGGGGTGCTGTTGCTTTAGGCATAATGAATTCAGCTTGGGGTGGTGGTGGGCTATTAGGAACGCTAATGCCTGGAGTACTGCGGCGTCTTCCACGCCTCGGAGTCCTGATGCTGAGTCTTGCTAGTATACAAGGTTTTGGTCTCCTCCTGCTTGGCTTCATCCCAAATATAGTATGGGCTAGCGTGACAATCGCTGTACTGGGTTATTGCAGCGGCTTTTTTACTGTTGTAGGAATTACCTGGATTCAAAAGCAAACTTCACCTGAGATGTTAGGGAGAGTCATGAGTTTGGGGATGCTTTCTTCCTTTGGGGTTGCTCCTTTTTCCTATGCTTTAGCTGGTTTATTAGCTGATTTAAATCTTACAATTCTTTTCTGTGCGACAGGCAGCATCATGCTGATTGCGAGTGTCTTATTGGCGGCAAATGCATCGGTACGCACGATAAATTGAGTTCGACCTCCAGATTGACTTAGGCTATAGAGCGATTCTGGAAATTGGTCAAAAAACAATGTTTGTATTCAAAGTATTATCCAGAGTTTTCTGAATTTAAACTAGCCATTTCTAATTTTATAGATACTGCACACAAAACACATACAAAGGAATTAAATTCCTTGCTTCGTCTCAAATTTCAGACTTTTAATAAAGCTCAGTTTATAACCGTTTAAAGTATAACAGAAAGCGGGCGTTATGCAGCAGCTATGGTATCGGCGGAGGTAGGCGCACCTTTCAGTCACGAGCCAGCCACGGCAGAAATACTTATTCTCGATTCTTGGAAAGCGAGCGCGCAGTTTGATTTACCAGAAGATTTACGCCCTCCCGACAATTGGAATACTGCACAGCCAGGACGAAGAATTCAAGGTGCTTTGCAGGTTTGGGCGCAAGCATCAGAGCGACCATTGGTATTATTTATTGATGAAATCGACTCTTTGAGATACACCACACTTAATTTCTCTGTTGAGTAACAATGCTTATTTTACCTGACTTTGAGGCTTAACTGAACCGTATTAGGTCTTATTCGACTTCTCTACAATGATCAGTATCCACTTAGAAATGCAAATTTGATAGATAGCTATTTAGGAAGCTATAACTAACTTTAACTCAGATGACTAGATCCTATCGTATCATTTATAAATTTCATGGAAGCTTTAATTATTTGATTTATTATGATATTTTTTTCATCAACCTAATTTATCGAAAAAGTAAAGGAACAATATTAAATTTTGAAAGCAGCTTTATTTTTTTCTTGTACATAAAGAAAAAACCTAAGTATCACAAAAATGATAAAAAATTAATAAAGGATGAGATTTTTTCCTATAAAGGATATACACTCTAAGAAATAGATGTTTTTGTTGATGCAATACGATGAAAATAAATTTAGTTCTTATGAAAGGTTTTTGTTGATAAGTTAGAGTCTTAAAAAAAGAAAAGTATGATCGGACTGAATTTCAAGGCTGTTATGGTTTCAAAGCTATTAACCGTCGCGCTCGTCGCACTCGCGAACGCTGCGCGTTGGCGGAGCCTGCGCTTTGCGCTTATGCTTCAAGTTAAAAATTAAAAGAAAGCATCATGTAGCAAGCCCCTGAATTCATCTATGGAAAGAGAAAAAAGGTATCCTTGCTATCAGCCCCCTGATTAATCTGTGGGGATTGTCTTTCTTTTTGCTTTTGACTTGGTTCTTTTTACTTGTTTTGACAGAATACTAGATAGATACTGATGCTCCCGAAACTGCACGCTTTCACTAAGAGAGTACTGCTAATATACAAGAGCAATTCCTGAGCGTTTCCCCTGCTTACTCAGAGTTCCGGTCAGAAGCGGAGCCACGCCTACTCCGGAGTTCCGGTCAAATGGAGCCGACTGGAATGTGCATACAAGGTAGCGATAAAACATGATTATGATTTTATATCTAAAGTGTATGCTTATCTTGGGCTATAGACAAAGTGAAAGACTTTTGTCACCCCAAACACCGAAATTCGTTATTTTGTTGACAGAAAAGTTCTTCATTAACCTTATAAAATTCACTAGATATCTTCGTTCATCTTGTTACTGTTCTCATTCTTATAGTAACGAGTGTACACTCTTTTTCTTGTCACAAGAGTAATTAAAACAGTTCTTTTTTTAGAATTGACTGAACAATGAAGCATACTTTTACAAAACAAAACATACTTTTAGTCCTAACTAAATTCTTGTTTCCTGACAAAAACTCTGATAATCTTATCGTTTCCATGCTCTAGTTAGTTTTTTGTGATGATGTTAACAACCAGCAGATAGCAGAATAAAATGACAAATAAGAAATGGGCTGTCAAACGTATTACTGTGAACTTAGCAGCACAGGAAGCAGAAAAACTTGAGAGGTACTGTCAGCAGACAGGCAGACCAGCAACGGATGTTATCCGGGAGCTGATCCGTGGATTACCACTCTCCTCTGAGGAGGCTGCAGAAGTAAGCAGGTGAGTAGGAGTGGTTAGTAGTTTGTCAAACAACTGACAACTAACAACCCAGCACTTGAATTGAGTGGCAAATTCCGACACCAACCCAGTTACAATTTGTGATGAAACTGAAAAGGAAAGACGGAATGCGCGTTGCGATCGTAGGAGCGGGACTGGCTGGGCTAGCAACCGCTGTCGATTTATCAGATGCTGGATGTGAAGTCCACATTTTTGAGTCCCGCCCGTTTGTTGGCGGGAAAGTGGGCAGTTGGGTTGATGACGATGGCAATCATCTTGAAATGGGGTTGCACGTCTTTTTTGGCAATTACTACCAGCTTTTGGAATTGATGAAGAAAGTAGGGACGTTGGAAAACCTGCGTCCAAAAGAGCATGCTCATACCTTCATCAATCAAGGGGGAAAAATTGGTGCTTTAGATTTCCGCTTCATCATGGGTGCACCTTTGAATGGATTAAAAGCGTTTTTCACGACTTCCCAACTTTCGTTACTGGATAAGCTCCAAAATGCAGTGGCATTAGGAACTAGCCCGATAGTACGTGGTTTGGTAGACTTTAACGGCGCTATGAAAAACATCCGTGACTTGGATAAAGTTAGCTTTGCTGACTGGTTTCGTAGTCACGGCGGTAATGAGGGTAGTATTAAGCGGATGTGGAACCCCATCGCTTACGCCCTCGGTTTTATCGATTGCGAACAAATTTCTGCCCGTTGTATGTTGACAATCTTTCAGCTATTTGCAGTCAGAACCGAAGCCTCAAAGCTGCGAATGCTGGAAGGTTCCCCCTATGAGTACCTGCACAAACCTATCTTGGAATATCTAGAAACTAAGGGAACAAAAGTTTACACTCGTAGAAGAGTACGAGAAATACAGTTTACTGAGGAGGAACAGCAAACCCGTGTCACTGGTATGGTCATAGCTGATGGTGAGACAGAAGATATAATCACTGCTGACGCTTATGTCGCAGCTTGTGATGTCCCAGGAATTCAGCGTTTGTTACCTCAACAATGGCGCAAGTGGTCGGAGTTTGACAATATATACAAATTGGAATGTGTGCCAGTCGCAACAGTTCAGTTGCGGTTTGATGGCTGGGTGACAGAGCTGCATGATACTCAAGAGCGCAAACAGCTCAATCATGCAGCCGGAATTGATAATTTGCTTTATACTGCCGATGCTGACTTTTCTTGTTTTGCTGATTTGGCATTGACTAGCCCTAGTGATTACTACAGGGAAGGGGAAGGTTCACTATTGCAGCTTGTGCTGACACCCGGTGATCCGTTTATTAAGCAAAGTAATGAGGCGATCGCCCAGCATGTCCTTAACCAAGTACATCAGTTATTCCCCTCCTCGCGAGAACTCAACATGACTTGGTACAGTGTTGTGAAACTTGCTCAGTCTTTGTACAGAGAAGCTCCAGGAGTGGATGTTTATCGTCCTCAGCAAAAAACGCCAATTTCCAATTTCTTCCTAGCAGGTAGTTATACCCAGCAGGACTATATCGATAGTATGGAAGGTGCAACAATTTCGGGAAGGCGTGCAGCGAAAGCGATTTTAGAAACTGTGAAGAAATGAACCGCAAAGTGCCTTAGAAGCGCAGGGTATGCCGTAAGCTAGGACACCAAGGAATAACAATATGGCAGATTGGTTAGAGCATAGTGTGCAAGTTGATGTAGAGGCTCCTATAGAGTTAGTCTGGAGCTTATGGTCTGATTTAGAGCAGATGCCCCGCTGGATGAAATGGATTGATTCGGTGAAAATTCCGGAGGATAATCCAGAAATATCGATATGGAAACTTGATACTAGGGGTTTGGAGTTTACTTGGAAATCCCGCATTCTTAAAGTTGTCCCCAACCAAATCATCCAGTGGGAATCAGTTGATGGTTTGCCGAATCAAGGGGCAATACGTTTTTATGATCGCCACGGTAGTAGTATTGTTAAACTGACGGTTGCTTATGCGATCCCTGGTATTTTAGGGAAAATTATGGATAATTTGTTCTTGGGACGGGCAGTTGAATCAACTCTTAAGGCTGATATGGAAAAGTTTCGAGAATACGCTCTTGAGGCGAAATCGAATGCATCTTAGGTAAGATGCGCAGAGCGCCTACCACTGTAGTTTCTAAAAAAAATGAAGTCTGTGCATAATTTGCTCCTGTTCCAGTAGGTTATGAGATACGCTGCGCAAATGCGTGACGGCGCAGAGCGATCGCCTCACAGGGGCGATCGCTTTATTTTGCCAGAGGGCAATTTCAAGTCATGATTTTGTTAACAAAAACTCTTATTTCTTTACATTTGCTTGATACTAGGATGGAAAGTTCTGATCTCAAGCAGTAGTGTTGCAAAACTTCATCTAATGTCTCCCAGAGATAGAGTACAGCGAATTCTTTCTATGTCTGGCAAGGTATAGATCAATCTGTTTAGGATCAACTAAAGGCAGAAATTGAGCGACCAGAATTGCTAAATATAAAAGGCGCATTTGATACACCCTCAATAAATTTGCCACAATAGTATAAGTCATTTATGGAGTAGTTGAACCAGCACAATGGCAAATCTATTTGATCCCACAAGATAGTGTTGGATTATTAGGTTGCGGTGAATATTATCGCCCCGACTGAATTCAGGTAAGGGGTGTTGTAAATGATAACTGGTGTGAGGCAATCCTGAATCAGTGATTTTTACCTCTAACTCAAGTCAGTTAAGACTTGGGTTGTGTGGCTTGCAAATGCAACAGCTAGAAAGTAAGTATCGTAGGCAACGACAACTCATTGGTCTATTGTCATACACTGTTTCCAAGTAACTTACAAGCGCTCGTGTCGGGTTTTGTACACTAGGGAAAGTTAAGTCATCGGCAAATTATCACTAACCATAGATACCGAATTTTATTTTACCGGAATAACTACTAACACCCATAATTGCCAATTTCTCTCGTACATCCTTAAGACGACAAGCAAGAGATTTACCGCTAACCGAATGTAGCCACAACTGTCTCCCCACCATATTTTCTCTCACCAATTCTGAGCAATGTCATCTCTTGATCAGCCCTTTGCCAGTTATCACCTTTGGTCTTTAGTTACCCCAGCCGCATGGCAACAACGTTGGCATTGCCAGATGAGAAGGGGTTTCATTAAAGCCCGACAACAGGAACCACAAGTCAAAGCGCTTTTGACACAAGCGACAGCATCGCAGCGTATTGGTTTATTGGCACAAAAAGGCGTTTATGAATTTCATCACCACATCCATCTGTTAAATCAATCTGATGGTGTAGAAAAAGTTGCACAGCTTTTGAAACTCAGTCACTCAACTGGTGAAGTTAAAGAGCGCGTATTACAAATTTTGAAAAAATATTACGATGCTCCTTTACTTTTAGGCAAACATATCATTTTACTAACTCGCGGTGATGAGGGTTTTCCCAAACCGATTTTGATTTCACAACAACGTTATCGCTTTCGTTTGTATGCAGCGATGGACTGTGTATTTATTGAGTCCGATAGCATGTTGCATATTATAGATTTTAAAACTGGCAAATCCGCTTTTGACCGACGACAGGCTTTAGTTTATTTGCTTGCGGCTCGTTATCTTTACCCCAGACATCAGGCAATCGCTTCATTTTATAATTTAGAACTTTGCAAAAAATCTGAGATAATTAGTGTTACAAAGAGTGAATTAGACACAATAGAATGCGAATTAGCCGAGATTGCCAGAAAGCATCAGCAGGATTTACAAAAATATCAAGAAAAAAGCAGTGAGTTCAGCAAGATTTTTCCTCCAAATCCTGGATCTCACTGCCGCTTTTGTCCATTTCACTCAATCTGTGAATTTTCTACTTTAAAAGCTTTACCACCACATCAACATTAGAGAGCCAAATGACAGAGATACATAAAAAATTTCGTAATTGCTCAACCCCCTTGACAAGAGGAAACCTCAGAAATGAATCACGTTAATTTAGTATTAGTTGACACTAGATGCATGAAAACAAAAATAGGGATGGTGTAGACCATCCCCATTTAGTAAAGTAGGACTATAACCTACCAAAATTAAGATTAGAGACTGGGCATATACTGCGGCTTTTCAGGTACGCTAGTGTACTCAGCAACAATTTGACGGAATTCTTCACCGTCAATGGTTTCTTTCTCAACCAGCAAATCTACTAACCGATCCATGACAGTGCGATTTTCCTGTATGAACCGCTTTGCTGTCGCGTAGCATTCTTCAACAATAACGCGAACTTGTGCATCAACACGAGCCGCTATTGACTCTGAATATTCTGAGCGAGTCATCCAGTCACGACCCAAGAAGACTTCTCCCTGCTGGCTTTCTAAGGAGATCGGTCCTAAATCAGACATCCCAAACCTTGTCACCATTTGCCGTGCCATGCTGCTGACTTGCTGCAAGTCACCTCCAGCACCAGTGGTGACTTCTGCAGAACCAAAAATCACGTCTTCTGCAGCACGACCGCCTAAAGCACCAGTAATTCTGGCTTTGAGTTGAGCGCGAGTGATTAAACCTTGCTCCTCATTAGGAGTAAACCAAGTTAATCCCTGTGCTTGTCCTCTTGGAACCAAGGTTACTTTCTGCACTGGGTCATGGTCTTTGAGTAATGTACCTGCTATGGCGTGTCCAATTTCGTGATAAGCAATCAAACGCTTGCTCTTACTATCAACCAAAGGCGTGCCTTCCATACCAGCAACAACCCGATCCACAGCATCATCGATTTCTACGTTGCCGATCGCTTCCTTACGGCGTCTGGCTGTGAGAATGGCAGCTTCATTGAGCAAGTTTGCTAAGTCTGCACCTGTAAAACCAGGGGTACGACGGGCAATTGCTTCTAAAGAAACATTGGGGTCTAGTTTCTTGTTACGGGCATGGACTTTTAAAACTTCCAAACGTCCTTTAACGTCGGGTGCATCGACAATGATTTGCCTGTCAAACCGTCCTGGACGTAACAGTGCTGCATCCAAAACGTCAGGACGGTTGGTAGCAGCAATGATAATAATGCCGGTGTTACCTTCAAAACCGTCCATTTCGGTAAGTAGTTGGTTGAGGGTTTGTTCCCGCTCATCATTTCCGCCACCGATACCTGCACCTCTTTGCCGTCCTACGGCATCAATTTCATCAATAAAGATGATACAGGGGGCGTTATCTTTTGCTTTCTTAAAGAGGTCGCGGACGCGGGATGCACCCACACCTACGAACATTTCTACAAATTCCGAACCAGAAATACTGAAGAATGGTACGCCTGCTTCACCGGCGATCGCCTTTGCTAAGAGTGTTTTACCTGTTCCCGGAGGTCCGACTAAGAGCACTCCTTTGGGAATGCGTGCGCCTACAGCAGTGAATTTTTCTGGTTGTTTCAGGAAAGTCACGACTTCTTGCAGTTCTTCTTTAGCTTCTTCAATACCTGCAACATCGTCAAATTTCACTCCGGTTTTTGCCTCCATCTGGAAGCGAGCTTTTGATTTTCCGAAGTTCATGGCTTGACCAGGACCACCAGGCAAGTTGCTAGAACGACGGAACAAGAAAAACAGTCCGGTAATCAATAAAATAGGAAAAATAAGATTACCTAGCAGTCCCCAAATTGCCCCATCATTCCGCATAGGATGGGCGTCAAAACTCACTCCTTTTTCTTTTAGCTTGCTAATCACCTCAGGAGCATTAGTCGGCAGATCCACCCGTACGCGTTGTACACGGTTGTCGAGGTCTGGATCGACGGCTTCCACAATTGCCGTCCTACCGCCTTCATATAAATCAACATTGGTTACCCGATTAGCGTCCAAGTATTCTAGAAAGCGACCATAGGTCATGCGGGTACTGGCTGTATTCTTACTCATGTCCGCCGGAGCACCAGAAAATGCCCCTTGCCAGAAGAAAAAGCCAATGACCAATGCAGGCAATGTCCAGAGTAGTAGGACTCTCCAGGAGAATTTCATCTTAATTTTGCCTCTAGATTCATATACAACAAATGAGCAGCCCACAGATAGAGCTTTTCAAACCGATGTCTATAACTGCGTTTTTTATCCAATGTTATGACACATAATGAGTTCATCGTTAGCTTTAGAGCTGACGAGCCGAAACATCATTAAGAATCTTAATTAAATTTAACTTAATTTTGCTTCGTTTTACTATAAGTATTTTGGTGTGAATATGCAAATTCACTGCCAACACTGCTTAGCTCTTAAGTTTCTTAAGTTTATGTCAATAGCTCAAAATTTTGCTAATTGGCGTTTGATAAAAAATTTATTTTCTTTTCTGTATCAATAAATACATGTTTTGCAGTATCTGACTTTCATGCAGATGGTGTTGCATGAGAAGTTTTCTGTTGCTTAGAAGATAGGGCAATGCTGTGCCCTCTACTTAACTTCTGTAATTCGTAGGGTGTAGGGAAAATACTTATCTTTCTTGTACGAACCAATCCATACATAGTATGTTCCTGATAGCCATTCTCCAATCATGCCAGGATTCTTGCCATCAAAATCGTCATTGCACCAGCTACCCCCAGGACCACTAACAATTAAGGTGGTATCCTCAGGACTTTCCACTTCCAATTTTAAGTAGTCAAACTTACTTGTTAGCTCAATGGTATGGTCTGGTTCTTCATCAAAATATCCAGTACAGGCACCTGTAGGAGTTTCACTTCTACCAGCAATATCCCTCCCCGGTATGGAACCGCCACTCATACCACGAACGGTTAAGGGATTTGGGGTAAACTTTTGACCGATTGTGACATCTCCAAAAATAGCTGGAGGCGTTTCTTCTGCATGACATGTTGCATTGATTGCTGACGCAATCACCAGCGCAGCTATCATCAAAGATAATCTTATCCCTCGAGATATCTCTTTTGTCAGCATTCCAATAACAGACTTTTGTAAGTATTTTTAGAGACATGAATATGACTCTCGAAGTTCCCAACGCGAGGGTATTTGACTAGCTTTCTTACTTTTTCCTCACCAAAAAATCGGCTAATTGTCAACTAACTAATAGAAGTAAATTCACATTCTGAGCAGAGGTGCATATTCATGCACCCCTACTATTAAATAAATACTTCGCGAAGGATAATTGCTGCTAACAAGCTTCTTTTACCGCCTGAATCAAGCGCGGCTTGTCTAAACCAATTTGATTCAAGAGTAACCATGATTGAATCAAATCAGGACCATGCAAATCTCCTGTTAAGCCAGCGCGAAGTGCTTTCATGACCAAGCCTTTCTTGACGTTTTGTTCTTTAACCACCTGCTTAATCATTTCTTGAGCGCTGGTTTGAGTCAGTTGATGGTTCTCCAAAGCAGCAATGATACTGTTGAGAGTTGTGCAAGAACCTTCCTGTTTTAATTGAGCACATGCTTCGTCACTAAATTCAACTGTTTCTGTAAAAAACAGTTTGCTCATAGCAACTGCATCGACAAGGCGAGTCAAGCTGGGACCAATTAAAGCGACAAGTTGCTCTAACCAAGGACGGTTACGTTCTCCTGTTAACTGATATCCAGCTTCTTCCCAGTATGGAATGAGTAAATCTGTCAGCTTATCCACTGGCATATTATGAATATACTGACTGTTTATCCAATCCAGCTTTGCCCAATCAAACTTTGCCCCAGCTTTATTGACGCGCTCAAAGCCAAATTGCTTGGCTGCTTCTTCCAAGGTGAAAATTTCCTGAGTCGAGTCTGGGGCTGACCAACCCAGCAATGTCATATAATTCACCATAGCTTCAGCAGTAAAGCCCATTTGCTTAAAGTCAAAAATAGATGTGACTCCATCCCGCTTGGAAAGCTTGCGTCCCTCCTGATTCAAAATCAAGGGCGTATGGGCAAACTCTGGCATTTTTGCCCCAAAAGCTTCATATAACAGAATTTGCTTAGCAGTGTTGGCGATGTGGTCTTCTCCCCGAATGACATGGGTAATTTGCATATCCATGTCATCCACCACAACAGCAAAATTGTACAGTGGGACACCAATACCATCTGCTGCGGCGCGAGCAATGACCATATCACCGCCTAAATCACTACCTCGCCAAACCATCTTTCCCCGTACCAGGTCATTCCAAACAATTTCCCGGTCATCATCAATTTTAAAACGAATGACAAAGTTACGCCCTTGAGCCTTGTATGCGGCTTCTTGTTCTGGCGTGAGGTTGCGGTGACGGTTATCATAGCGAGGAGCCTGACCTTTGGCTTTTTGAGTCTCGCGCATTGCTTCTAATTCTTCTGCTGTGGTGTAGCAGCGATATGCTAATCCTTTATCAAAGAGGGTTTGAACCGCTTGTTTGTAAATTTCCAGACGCTTAGTTTGAAAAAATGGTCCTTCATCCCATGTCAATCCTAGCCAATGCAGTCCCTGAAGAATATTTTCGGTGTATTCAGGACGCGATCGCTCGCTATCTGTGTCTTCAATGCGCAGAATAAACTGACCGCCGTGATGGCGGGCAAACAACCAATTAAATACAGCCGTCCTAGCTGTTCCAATGTGTAAATTCCCAGTTGGGCTAGGGGCAATACGGACTCTAACAGTCACGGGCGTTTTCTCTCTTCTGTTTTTTGCAAACGATAACTCATGTAGCTTAATATTAAGTCCTCACCAATGAGTGCTGAGAACTGAGCTATTTTCACTCACGACTCAGTAATCAGCACTCATAACTTTAAACGGGACTGACGGGGCTCGAACCCGCAACTTCCGCCGTGACAGGGCGGTGCTCTAACCAATTGAACTACAGTCCCTTAATTGGTCACTTTATTTATTATGACTATTTCTTGAAAAAATGTCAAGCTTTTTTTGAAATTCGTTATTAGTTATGTAGTTATTATTTTTTCTCTCCACTTTCCCATCTCCATATCCTCGTACAGACGTCCCGCCGGGACGTCTCTTCCCACCACCTTCTACTACCTATTATCATTAACGATTAAAATTGGGAACAAAACGCCGAAATAACCTGATAAGCGGTGGCTCCATCTTCAGTTTAAAGGCGAGTATCTGGCTTCTCTGAAGAGGATTAAAGTTATTATCACTCACAAGGATTAATGAAAGCTGACCATTAGATAGCTTAGGACCAAGAGTTAAGCCTTCGATATTGTCTAGCGCCACATCTAGTTTTCTCAAATTCAAAAGTAGCTTTTTGTCAGTAGGTTCGATTTTGTTAAGGTCAACAGTCAAAAGACTGTCAATATTATGAATATCGTCAGCACCTTCTAGGGAAATCTGAAATAATGAAATAGAAAATCCCAAGCCAGTAAAAGTTCGCTCCAAACTTAGGAAATGACCTTGATTATCAAGAGCAACTAAATCAGTTAAACCACTGGAAAATTGAGGAGAAATATTCAAAAACGGCGTCACTGCTTCAGTTTTGTAAAGAAACTCTTTCTCTGGTTGCTGAGTGAGTAGATTGTATTGCAAAATGCGGCAAGGGCTACTGATTTTTGGTTTCGCTTCTGGACCATCTTGAATCAGAGCATTTTCTGTAGCGAGAAACAGAGACTTGTTGTTAGGTGTGATAGTAAGAGATTCAAACACTAAGTTATTGCGGACACCTTGTTGAGCACTCTTATCTGGCAAAAACTTATTGGGAATTGGTAGTGTTCTCAATTCCTTTCCAGAAGAGATTGAAAACTCTTTAAGAAAAGGTTTGATTTGTTTACGATTATCACCTTCAGAAGAAATGTATACAGTTTCTTTGTTAGTTATGGCGATACCTTCTGAGTCAATACGACCATTAGGAAAAGTTTGACTATTTTCATTTAAGAGTGTAGTAACACCAACAGGTACAACCTCACTATCTGTTAGTGGTTCATTGGTCAGGTCAATTTTTAGTGTGTAGAAGCGAGCAGGAGCTTTTTCGCTGCGATCATCAGATATCGTGTAATAAAGTTGGTGTTTAGCATCGTAGGTGATTCCAGAAAACCCTCCCATTGGGGTTTTTTGGAAAGAAAAACCAGTCGGAAAAGTTGCAGAACCTATAAAATCAATTCCAGTGATGGGAAAATTTGGAGCAGGTACATTAATGAAAAAGATACTGATAATTAGAATAGGAATAAAAAAGAAAATAATTCGTGGAAACTTAAAAATCTTTTTGATGAAATGCATTTTCAGTCATTGCTAAACTGGGAAAATCACAAACACGATATCATGCTAGCAATGAATTTGGTAGCTAGGCTTCTACCATGTCGTTTGTTGTGTATGCAAATAAAAAGCACTGTCAGCACTCACGACAAACCACTATTTTTTTGAAGAAAGTTCATCAGCCAGTCTTTCACACTGCGGGTTGCGTAGCAGTCGTCTTCGTTGTAGCGTTGGATAATTTCAAGTAAAGAGCGATCGCCTGTTTTTAACCACTCATCATACCAGTAAATACACTTAGCTCCACTAGCTTGTGGATTACGCCACTCAAACCCCAACCATCGAGCAATTGCTTTTAAAGCATAACTTTCTATAGGCAACGCCACGTTTTGCGTTAAGATTTCATACACATCCAAAAAGCGACTCAGTACGGCTGATACAGAGGTGTGTGGAGTCTGGTAGAGCTTGGCGAGTCGTTTGACTGTATCAAATTCGTAAACACAAAAATGATAAATTGGTGCATCTGGATATTGCCAAACCAAATCCAGAAATTGCTGCCAAATCAATTTTTCTTCTTCTGGGTTTTCTGCTAAAAAGGAATAAAACTGTTCTGTTTTAGCTTGCTTATCAACGACTAAAACCCCTAACAAGTAATTTAAATTCAAGTCTGGTTGCGCCTCAATATCAAAAAAGATTTCTACAGGCGCTGTAAATAGGATATCATCCTTAGGGAAAAGCAACTGTATAGCCTCTGTATCAATTTCTATACTTGTGTCGAGGCAAACAGAAGTGTCAACAGCACAAGAGTTAACTATATATTCTTGCTTTAGTGACAAGTACGGTATGATGAACGGACGGTTTTCCAGAACAGATTTTGCTTGTAATATCAGCTTGGGTGCGACTATTCTGTCGAAACCTGGTAGGTTTTCTAGTTGAGTGGGATGAGTTTTTGCCAAAGATTCTACTGTTGTTATCTCCAATGCTTGCAGTTGTGTGTAGCGCACAGGTGTCACTCCTGGTAACAAAGAAAGATGTTTCTGAGATTGGGCAACAGTGTAACAATAATTGTGCCAAGGGCAAAGATTGCACCGTTGACGAGAGATAAAAACTTCAGGTGCTTCGTCTGTTTCTAGAGTCTGAATGTACTCTTCCAGAATACAATGCATTTGTGGCATCCATTTAAGTAGATCCACACAATAGCCCGCCTCTTTACCACGCAACATCAGCCAAGCGATTTCCCACTCACTTTGTTGCACCATTGCCAAGACATATGCGTGAAATGCTGCTACAACCTGATACTCTTGTTTAGGACGTTTACCCAGTTCAATGCTGACCGGAAAGTACTGCCAATCTCCAAAGCAAGACTCCCCTCTATGCTTAACGAGAAGATCTGGACGGCTTAGTAGTATATGTCTTTGAGAATAACTTACTAGCACCCCTTGATAAATGCACTCAGCCCCTTGCTGCATTAACTCTAAGGTTGCTCTGACTCCTGCTTTCCAGTCTCCCTGTCGATAGACTGGTTGCTGATACGTAAATTGTGTCAAAATACTCATTTGATGAGCAACCCTGTCCTGGTACAGTTTCGACAGCAAGTCATTCTCAAGCTCTCGACGACTTTTATCCCCGTGAGCGTCTAAAAAGGGTCGGCGCTTGCAGCGTTGGTATTGCAGGAGTAGTTCAGCATTAATTAACATTCTTTTAATGTAACAAGAATTATTACTTTCTGGCAGTGACCCAGATAACTAAAGTTAATGTTATTCCCGGATTTCTGACAAAGACTGAGAAAAGAAAGACCAAAAACTGCCAAAATGTATGTTGCACAAGAATTCCAGCAGCTTTATTGCATGACGATCCCAAATCAAACAGATTGTATACCGGAACAATTCCAATTTGAACAGGTAAAGTCATGTCCAGTCATAGTTAATTTCAAGGGTGAGACTGTAACACTTAGATGTTGGATTAACCTTAATTGCAGAGCTAGACCGAAAAAGAGAAATCACATCCCGATTAGCAGCATGTTTTAAAGATTACCGACAACAAAATAGAATTGAGCATTCGGTGAAGTGCATAATAGCTCTCAACGAATAAATGTCTTAACAGCAACCGTATTGAGTCATAACGCACCATGTTACTGACGGTGCGTTAAGCGCTTTAATCATATTTTTCGTGACAAATCAGATCGAAATATGCGCTTAACACACCCTACAGGAATTGTATTTTTACTTTATAAATAACCTCTAATTTTTAGAATTTAGGATTGCTGGATTAAAATTTAAAAGTTGTGCGGATAGCGCCAACAAAAATAGTGTTGTTATTATCGTTATGTTCGGGGTTAATAATCACAAATAAACCAGGGGTTATCGAAATATTATCTGTGACTTGAAACCGATAAAAACCTTCTAGATGTAAAGAGGTATCTTTATCGGCTATTTGGCTACTATCTGTAACTTTTGGTGGCATCCCAAAAACAAAACCTGCTAAATTACCTTTACCTCCCAAATCTGGGAAAGCTAAACTCACAGCATAATTCAAAATGTCTGCGTTATCATCACTGACTTTAGATTCTGCTTTTGTATAACCAATCCAACCAGAAAGGATAAATTTTGGACTCATTTGCCAGCTAGTTTCTAAACCAAATGAATTCGCTGTGGTAGAAACATTACCAAATGGTCTGCGGGCAATTAGACTACCTGTACTACCTGTCAAATTCACTCCACTATCACTGCCTCCCGCGTAGTAAGAATGAAGGTAAGTCAAAGCAATCCCTAAATTATTAAATAGTTGAAAAGTCAAATTTCCAAGAGCAGCATAATTTCCATTAAATAGTCCATTTTTGTCCGTCGGCAGTTGGGCATTATTAGTCATATAGGCGAACGCAAGATTCGCACTTTTACTGAATTGATAGTTGATGCCTAACCCTGTTCCATCAACACTCCGTAAAATTGGATTATACCTGCCAAATCGGGAAATGCCACCACTACTACTACTTGCCAAAGGATTAAGAGGTTCGGCAATATCATTTAATTCCATTTCCGTTGCAGCTACTGTTACTTTTACCCTGTCGCCAATGGGGAAAAAATAATATACTTCATCCAAGACGACATCATTATCTGTATCTTCATCAAATCCCAAACGGGTCATTCGCGTTCCTGTAATGCTGTCATCCAATTCAGTTATATTTCCCGATTCTAAGCGCACGTTTAAACCATCTTTACCTGTAAAGCTAGTCACAAAATTTAAACGTACGCGCTGGGCAAATATGATGTTTTCATCTAGTTCTGAATTATTATCTGGATTATTATTTGGATTGTCATCACTATCGGCAGCATTCTCACCAAAAACTCCAGCGGTTGCAAAAATGACTTCTCCTCCTAGTTTGGTAGTGGTAGAAAATTGATTGGCTTCTAATTCAGCGGTTTTACTTTCTAACACATCTACCCGACGGCGTAGTATTCCCAATTCTGTGGAGAACTCAGCTTGTAGTTTTTGCAGTAAGGCTAAATCTTCTTTAGTGACTAAATTATCCTTAGCAGTAGCAATCAATTCTTGCACTCTTTGCAGACAAGTATTTAAGCTGGCTGCAAATTCATATCGTGTCATTTCTTGATTACCGCGATACGTCCCGTTTGGATAGCCAGCAATACAACCGTAGCGTTCTATTAGAGATTGTAAAGCTTGAAATGCCCAGTCTGTAGGTCTAATGTCAGATAGTTGAGAAACCGATGTTAATTGTGATATTTCTTCTAGAGAAAATTGCGACTTATTTTCTACGGCTAAAGCCTGAGTTGATATAGATAATGTAGCGATGATAAAGCTGGAAGCAAATATTAAAGAGTTAAACCAATTGTTCATTGTTTATATATTATTTTGATTTACTTGTAACCAAAACGCCTATCCCTCACTTTATCACCCCAATACGCAAAGAAACCCGGTTTCTACCAAAAATCGTCTGTTTTGCAACCAAACACGAACGAAGAAACCAGATTTATAGCAGCTTTATTTATGTTCTTCAAAGTAAATTGTAGTGCTAACATCAAAATATTATTTAACCAATATGCCGCCCTGTCAAGTAATAAAAATAAGGATTGTTACCTCAAAAATAGTTAAATCAGATAGAACTGGTGCAGGCTTGAAAATATCAGTTTCATGAGAAAATTCTCATGAAAAAATTATGAGACTTGTATGAGAGTTTTCTCATCATTTATAGTATTTTTTCTGAGTACTATTGTTGTCATTTTTCAAGATTAAGTCCGAACACTTATAAAATGACACGTTCGCCTAAATTAGCTGCAAAATCATACAAATCAAAGGATAAATATTGCAACTATTGCCATCAAACCTACAGTTTCAACACCTGCACTTAAGGTTATATTTTTTACTATTCCTCTTACCAGATAAACTCTAAGAGAAAGTTAAAGCATCCTTAAATAATGTATAAGTTTAAGTAAGCAAATAATTAAGTTATCAACGGTACAGCTCAAGTTCGCTAAATGTATTGATTTGCATTTACTAAGAAAAAATGACAAAAGCAATTTCTGGCAAGATAGGCGGTAGAACAGCTAAATCATTCAGTGTGTGGAGAAACTTTGAAACAGAAGCAAGCAGTAAAAGCACTCCCACTAAAATTGCAAGGACTCACAAAAAAGGATTTGGTTGGGTTGTCAATGCCGTACTACCACTGACGCTGACAACCGTCACTGGCGTGGCTGTTCTACTGCCAGAATCATTGTCTACAAGCGCACGGTTGTCATTATTTGTGTTTGCGCTGGCGGTAATTTTGTGGTCAACCACATCTTTCAATGCTGCTTTTGTTGCTTTAGCAGCAGTCATTTTGCTCGTGTTAACTGGTGGTGTCCCTCAAGAAAAGCTGTATGAATCTTTAGCTTCAGATGTGGTGTGGCTGATGATTGGTGCGTTTATCTTGGGTAGTGCGGTGCAGCAAACTGGTTTAGCCGCCAGATTTGCTCAGCTTGTCGTTTCTCGTGCGCGTACTGTTGGTAGTGTCCTCTGGTTGTTGACAACGATGATCATTCCACTGTCTTTCTTTATTCCTTCAACTTCTGGAAGAGCAGCAGTGGTCATTCCCATCTTTCACAGTATCGCTAATGCTGCCAATGACAAGCGCGTTACCAAGGCAATAGCCATACTCATGCCGACGGTGATTCTAGTATCCACCATCGGTACGATAATTGCTGCAGGTTCGCACCTGGTCGCTAATGACTTGCTTTATCAAATCTCCAAACAGCAAATTTCCTTTACAGAGTGGGTGCTTTACGGTACACCCTTTGGGATTATCGCCAGCTATATTTCCTGCTGGGTGATTATGCGACTTTTTTTAGATAAAAAGCGCCTACAACGTCCGATTACACTACCCCAAACCAAAAATAAACCCCTTTCCAATGCAGAATGGGCGACTTTGATAATTGTGGCGGTGATGGTAGTACTGTGGCTAACGGAAAGCTGGCACAAGTTAGAGATAGCCACCGTTACAGTCGTAGGTGCTCTATTGCTGACTGCACCCAATATCGGGGTTTTGAAATGGAAAGACGCACTGAAAGCTGTTTCGTGGAATTTAATTATCTTTGTCGGTGCGGCGTTAGTGTTAGGAAAAGCGTTAATCGAGACTGGTGCAGCACAGTGGATCATTGATAACCTATTCAACATCAGCGGTATCGTCAATACCGAATCTCGCTTGCTGATTTTATTGCTACTGACGCTCATTTGCCTCACTTCCCACATATACATGACATCCCATACTGCTCGTGCAGCAGCGTTAGTACCAGCAATTTTGTACCTGGCAACCAGCTTAAAGCTAAATCCGACGGCAGTTTTATTTATTAGCACCGTGGGGATGGACTACTGTCTCACCTTTCCAGTAAGTTCCAAAGCTTTGTTGATGTTCCAAGAACTCGACGGCGAAACCTACAAAGGAGCAGACTTGCTGCGTCTGAGTTCGGTAATGCTGCTAGTTCACTTAGCGCTCATTTTAATCTTCTACTACGGTTACTGGCGCTGGCTGGGGTTGGCATTGTAAAGAGTTTTGAATTTTGAATGTGTTAGCAGCGTGCCGCAGGCAGCGAGTTTTGAATCAAATCGTAACTCCCCATATATACAGACGTTGAAATCCAACGTCTCTACCTTCCTATTTTCTACTTCCGCTTATGAATCTGCGACAAAAACTCCTTACAACCTTTGGTGGCTTGGCGTTACTAACCTTAGTAACGGCTGGAATGACCACGTGGACACTCAACAAGTGGAGAAATAGTGAAAGACTACTTCAAGAACACTACGAGCGTAGTCTGCTGGTTAAGGAAGTGCAAGCAACGACGTTTCGTGCTTTTAAAGAACTACCAGATTCGGTGACAGGCGGTGACATGGATGCACGAGAAGAGTTTGACGAATTGATCGCAGTAACCACACCAGACTTCCAACAGTGGGCAGCGTTAGCCCACAACGACCAAGAACGCCAACAGGTGCAGCAAGTCCGCAATAGCTATAAAACGTTACTCAAACAGGCTCATAAAGTTTTTGACTTGGTTGAGGCTGGACGCCGCAAGGAGGCTTTAATTCTGCTGGACGACCACGTAGAAGAAGGGGTTCTTGAGGATTTTGAAAAGGTCACTGAAGCGGCGATAGAATCTGACCGACAGAACCGCAGAGTGGTTAGGGCGCAAGTTCAGAATGCTAGGCGAACAGCTCAATTAGCTCTTTCAATTGTTGCTTTCGGCACAATTTCTCTGGTATTGCTGCTAGCGGGTTATCTTGCTTCTGACTTGTTCACACCCTTGCGTGAGCTTAAGCAGGCGCTGGACGATGCAAGGCGGGGTAACTGGCAACGCCGCTTAGACGAAGAACGAACTGATGAGTTTGGTGCGATCGCTGTGGCTTTTAACCAGATGTTGGAGGAGATGGCATCCCGTCAGCAAGTGGTAGAACTTGCTACTATTCCCGTGAGTGATTTAAAAAAAGATTCACATTGGCAAAAAATGTCGTCGCGGGTCATGTTGCATCAGATGGTGTCGCAGTTGCGATCGCGTGTCGCTCATTTAAGTTATGACAACACCATTGAAGATAAAAAAGCATTAATCGCCCAACTGGATTTACTTTTACAAGCTGTCTCGCGCATCGCTGAATTCGGCTTTCCTTTGGATTTGAATTTAGCTCGCACTAACATCCGTACTCTTGTCTGCGAAGTTATCCAGCGTTTTCAACCGGAATTAATCGAGCGGGCAGTCAGTATTGAATTTGACATTGATCCAAGAGTCCATTATGCCGTAGTAGACCGTTTGAAATTGCGTTCTGCGCTGGGTGAACTCATACGTAACGCCTTGAATGCACTACCAGAAGAAGGTGGACGCCTGGGAGTGCGAACTACTGTTAGTGAAGATGCTACGGAACTGAAAATTGAAGTTGCTGATAACGGCAAAGGTATCAAGCAACCATTAGTTGAGCAAGCTTTTACACCACTAGCCAGCGAAGATGGCAAGACAGCAAGTGTGGGGTTGGCATTAACCAAAGCCATCATCCAACAACACGGTGGTGAAATAACCCTCAAAAGCGAACCAGAACAAGGCACATACGTGCAACTTGTCTTACCACTAGGAGCGTAGATAAGTCAAAGATAAGTCAAAAGTCACGCATTCAAAAGCATGCCCTTGTTAGCGCAGCGTGCCGTAGGCAGCAAGAGCGTTGCGGTTAAAAGATTTTTTTAACTTTTAACTTTTTACGTCTGCAGTTCTTTTTCAAGCTCACACTTTCTCACACTTTTTGAACAAATAAAACAGCCATGACATTAAGAATTCTCATTGCGCCATCTGGATTTAAAGAAAGTCTTGATGCAGAACAGGTAGCTGATTGTATTGCTACAGGTATTTTGAGAGTTTTACCGGATGTTAGTATCTGTAAAGCTCCTTTAGTTGATGGAGGTGAAGGCTTTACGAAAACTCTAGTGGCTGCTACTGGTGGTACTTTACATCACCTGGAAGTGACTGGACCGATCGGACAAAAAGTGCAATCTCACTTTGGCTTTCTTGGTGGAACTACTCAGAAAACCGCTGTCTTGGAAATGGCGGCGGCGGCTGGGTTGCGTCTTGTACCCTCAGATATGCGGAACCCGATGATCACAACGACCTATGGTGTTGGTGAGTTAATTAAAGCGGCGTTAGATGCTGGCGCACAGCGTATCTTAGTTGGTTGTGGTGATTCTGGCACCAATGATGGTGGTGCAGGAATGGCGCAAGCTTTGGGTGTGAAGTTACTAGATAACTCTGGAAAGCAGTTAGGGTTGGGTTGTGGTGAGTTAATTAAACTTAAACGGATTGATTTTTCAGAAAAAGATTCACGTCTCGAACGGGTACAGATTGACGTGGCTTGCAATTGGCATAATGTTTTGTGTGGTGATAAAGGTGTCGCCAGGGTGTTTGGTCCTCAAAAAGGTGCATCCCCCCAAATCGTGGAACAGATGGCTTTAGCGCTGGAACACTACGCCGCAGTCATTGAAACTGATTTAGGTATTGATGTCAGAGAAATGCCCGGTAGTGGTGCATCTGGTGGTTTAGGTACGGGTTTACACGCATTAATAGGCGCAAAATTACACTCGCGATATGATATTGTTATGCAGTATCTGGAATTAGATAATCTGATTCCGGAAGTAGACTTGGTAATTACTGCTGAGGGATGCATAGACTACCAAACACCACGGGGTAAGATTCCCGCCGAAGTTGCTAAGCGAGCAAAACGCTATGAATTGCCTGTCATTGCTCTTGTGGGAACTGTTGGTAAGGATGCCGAGATAAATTTACGTCAAGGAATAGATTATTACAACAGCATTTTGACTCACCCCTGTCAACTGAGTGAGGCGATCGCCCAAACTACAACTCTGTTAACAAATGCTGCGGAACAAGTAGCGCGTTTACTTTTAGTTGGACGGCAAATTACCCTTGCTAGATGACGAAAGGTGACAGTCATGACGGTGTTGCGATTGTCGCATTATCCCGCTCTTCGCATAAATGTATCAGAATAAATATGTCATGACTAAACATCTTGATGACTGATGACTAGTGTTTCTGCATCATTAACCAAGTTGCATCACCATCGACAGTTCTTTCCAGGTTTGGCAAATAAAGCATATTTTAACTACGGTGGTCAAGGACCAATGCCACAAACGGCTTTGGATGCTATCTCTCACGCGCAAGCTTATATCCAACAAATAGGTCCTTTTGGGACTGAGGTGAACAGCTGGATAATAGAGGAAATTAAAGCTGCGAGAAATGCGATCGCCTGTGAGTTAAATGTCCCAGCCGAAACAATCACCCTCACTGAGGATGTCACTGTTGGCTGTAATATTGCAATGTGGGGTCTTGAATGGCTCCGTGGGGACCATATACTGCTTAGCGACTGCGAACATCCTGGTATTATTGCAACGGCTCAAGAAATCGGGCGTAGGTTCGGTGTTGAAGTAACCACCTGTCCCCTAATGGCTACTTTAAATGAAGGCGACCCTGTTGAAGTCATTGCTCAACACTTGCGTCCAAAGACTCGTCTTGTGATATTGAGTCATGTTCTTTGGAATACAGGTCAAGTTTTACAAATTGACAAAATTGCTGAATTGTGCGGAGAGAAATCAGTCAAACTTTTGATAGATGCGGCTCAATCTGTAGGCTTACTGTCTTTAAATCTCACTGAATTGGGAGCTGATTTTTACGCCTTTACAGGTCACAAATGGCTGTGCGGTCCTGGTGGTGTGGGAGGTTTGTATGTCCGACCAGAAGTTCGAGACAGTTTGAAACCTACATTTATCGGTTGGCGCGGTGTTATTTCTGACAGTAAAGCAAAGCCTGTCGATTGGGAAAGCGATGGGAAACGCTATGAAGTAGCAACATCTAACTATCCACTTTACACAGGGCTAAGGGAGGCGATCGCTATTCATCAGCAGTGGGGCACACCAGAGGAACGTTATCAACAAATTTGCCACAATAGTGAATACTTATGGCGAAAATTACAAGTGTTATCCGATGTCAAATGTTTGCGAACTTCTCCGCCAGAAAGCGGTTTAGTTTCGTTTCAACTGACAAATCAAACACCCAACGCTAGCCGTCAATTGGTTGTTTTTCTTGAATCACAAGGGTTATTCACTCGAACAATAGCTGACCCTGACTGCGTACGTGCCTGTGTTCATTATTTGACTTTAGAATCGGAAATGGACAAACTGATTGAAGGAATTCAACAATTTTGTCAGTTGGTATAGTAGGTTCACAAGCAACGTAAGTGCTGGTATAGGAGTAGCGATCGCCATATTCGATTTTGATTTGCAAAGCGAGTTGGTAATGACGCCTTACCTTGTCAAACTCCCGCTTTTCTTGGGCTACCATTCCCAAGTGGTGCTGGGTGTTAGTAGAGATTTTGCAGCAGTTACCGTTAGCGAAAATCCTTTAAGAAGCCAAGTAACGCTTCATTGACTGCTTCGGGATACTCTACGCTTACCCAGTGACCAGCATTCTTGATGATGACTTGTCCTTTCAAGTTCGGAACCCACTCGGTCATTCCATCAAGACTCACTCCTGGAAACTTGAGCACGAGGTCTTTTTCGCCAGCAATGAACAATGCTGGTTGCGATATCTTTTTATCTTTGAGATCAGGAGTCATTTCCATGTTCCGGTCAATATTCCGATACCAGTTTAATCCGCCACGAAAACCACTGCGTTTGTACTGTTCTACATAATAATCTAGATCCTCTTGGGTCACCCCCAATGGTTGCTGCTCAGGATCGATTAATCCATCCAGAAAACCAGAAGTTGATGGTTTAGGGTTGAAGAAGATTCCTTCCGGAGCGGAGCCACTCACGCTAGCATAAATCATCCGCAACGAACGGCGGATGTCTGCTTCAAACTCAGCTTCGGCAATTCCAGGCTCTTGGAAGTAGACCATGTACCAAAAGTTGTCCCCAAAATTCTCCTGGTTTGTTAATGCTCCTATTGGGTAACGAAAGTAGGGAACGCTCATTCCGACAACAGCATTTACTCGTTCTTCATACAGCAGTGCTGTGTTCCATGCTACAGGCGCACCCCAGTCATGTCCTATAACAGTGAAAGTTTCATACTCAAGCGCATCAGCAATGCCAACAACGTCTCCAGTTAAATGGATGATGTCATAAGCATTAATTTCTTCTGGAGCATCGCTACCACCATAACCTCGTTGGTCGGGAACAGCCACCTGGAAGCCTGCTTCCACAAGCGGGTCGATTTGGTGACGCCACAGGTACCAGCATTGAGGCCAACCGTGAAGCAAAATGACCAGAGGTCCGGTACCCTCAACAACCGTCTTCAGACTAACCCCGTTCGTCTTGATAGTACGAAAGTTGCGTTCTTTCATAAGAATATCTTAAGTTTCAGCACATCAGTTCATTGTATTGACACAATAAGTACAACTCACGACTCATTCATCATTTTTTACACACCTCACGTTAATTAGCTGCTTAATTTTGGGCACAATAAATCAGAATACAAGTGTTTTTTAGCACACTTTCGTAAGTTAAAATACTAAACCCTGTTATCTGCATCAACTTATCAGTTGTTAGCCCAACAGGGTTCTTTTATGACTGTTAAACACTGGAATCGATTTTTATGTCAGACTCCAACATTGGTCGTGTGCTCGGCAAACGCTACGAACTCCAGGAGATAATTGGTACTGGAGCGATGGGTAGAGTCTATCGTGCTAATGATATTTTGTTGGGTGGCGTACCCGTTGCAGTCAAGTTTCTGACTCTATCCACCCAAAATCAAAATCTGCGAGTGCAAGAGCGCTTTGAGCAAGAAGCAAAAACCTGTGCCTTACTTGGACAAAAAAGCATCCACATTATCCGAGTGATGGACTATGGCGTAGACGAGAATAAGACTCCGTTCTATGTGATGGAATACCTGCAAGGAACCAGCCTGAGCAATGTTATCCGCCAGCAACAACTCTCCTTACCAAGATTTTTGAGTATGGTGCGTCAAATTTGTTTGGGGTTACAGTGTGCTCATGATGGTATCTTAGTTGACGATAAGATATGCCCAATTATCCACCGCGATATTAAGCCGAGTAATATGCTGGTCATTCAAGACCATAGTTTGGGCGAATTAGTCAAAGTTTTAGATTTTGGTATCGCTAAGTTACTACATTCAGATAACAATCACACAAACTGCTATTTAGGGACTCTTGCTTATTCTTCTCCCGAACAGATAGATGGTAAAGAATTAGATAACCGTACTGATATTTATAGTTTGGGAGTCATGATGTTTGAGATGCTTACGGGTAAAATTCCTTTGGTAGCACCAACCAACTCCTTTGGAGCATGGTACAAAGTACACCATTATCAACAACCACCTTCCTTTGCTGAGGTTGCACCCAATCTACAACTACCAGAAGAAGTGGAAAATTTGGTCATGAGTTGTTTAGCTAAGGTACCAAGCTCACGACCCCAAAGTATAAACGAAATCCTTCAAGTTTTAGCACCTTTAGAACAGTGTTACGACACAAGCGAAACTTGGTCACACATTGATAAACCTCTGACGATCTCTCCCTTAGCAAAAACAGATCTTGAGTACAAAAGCCAGACATTAACGCTATCATCTGGATTGATAGATGAAATTGCACAGCAAGTTGCTTGGCCCTCGAATAAACCCATCGCCGATATCGTCTTTCCCAATCCCCTCTGTTTTAATGGAAAGGTTTTACCAGCCTTGTGGGTGATGCTACCGCATGTGGAAATTCAAAAGCGTTTGGTGTGTAAGCGCTATAATCAATTTCTTTTCATGACTGCTCCTCACCCCATGCTGCTATGGATTACCCTTATCTATAACCATAAGCATGGTGCCAAATGGCTACCATACTACCTTGATCTAAAAACAACTTTCGGGCAAGAAATCACTTGTTTACTCAGACAAACAGGTTTTTACCCGATACTGTTCTTTGCTCGAGAGACACCAAATCGTTGTGTTCATGTATTACTTTCAAATATTGTCTCTACACAACGCCTGTGGTTGCATCACTGGGTGATGATGAGCAACACGCTAGTATCATCTGCCGAACCGCAATTTAGTAAAACTTTACTTAAAACTGAGTATGAAAAAATTAAGCCCTATATTTTGACAAAGATGCAAGCAACGGATACAAATTCCTCATTTGACCTTTCCAGCTAGGAGGAATATACTGTTAAAAGCAGTAACTCATGTCACATCATGAAACTCTTGTGTAACCTTTTCTAATTTCTTTTGTATAGAATAATAAATAAATTGATAAGAAATATAAATATGAAGATGACAAGCGGTAAAATTTAGGTAAACTAATGACTGGGCTTAGATTAGCTCAAATAAGTGAAATGCTGTTTGACAAAGCACGTGTCATTGCATTTATCGTCCAAAACCTGCAACTAAGCAGCGGTTTAGTACATGAGTGCATAAAGCTAGTCAAGCCCAATGTTAACCTAAGCAATATAGGTTAAGAACTGAAATTCACTTAATCACTTGATTTAGATAAATTATCGTTGGTAAAGTCTCTAGTCAGAGTTGCTAATCTTAGTTGACGCCCCGGCATCCCCAGCTCTTTTCCTCCTTGGAACTGAGCAAGAGAAGGAGGTCGCCTACTGAGGCGTTAGTACTCTATGCTGCCCAACTGGGACCAGAATCTAATCCCCATTGGTGCTTGAGAAGCTCCTTATAAGTAGCTTCCCGAACAACCATTTGTTCATAAAGCTTGACCAAAAAGTCTTGGGCTTGCTCATGACTCATGTGCTGCACTTGAGTGGCAAATGAGCGAATGTTGAATTGCTGTTCGAGAGTCAGTTCGATTGGTTGGTGCATAATAAACTCCTAAAAACAAAAAAGTAAAGGTGATATATCTGTTAGTTAGCTAATAGGGTATATGGCTAGACTTTTTTTGTCTAAAACATTTGTACCTCCGTATTACGAACGATAACAATTGTTTGACAGATTGCCCACACCCTAATGGGTGGTTTTTGGATTGTGCTTCATACCCTAGTGGGTAAGTTTTGGATTGTGACACCATGTTCTTAAGCCAATTGATATAGATCCCAAGTCTGTTGGAGCAGATTCCGGGAAATTATTGGTTTTTGAACCTTTTTTTTTGGCAGCAACTCCCTTAGTTTTCCCTAATTTGAGATTGGGGTGTTTTTCAAGGTGTAGAGATTTTTACACCGCTACACTGAATACAGGCATAAGCATTGCCCTCTTGTTCCATAAACCCTGTTTTTTTAGGGTATTTAAGGTAAGTAAGAGTGAATTATATTCGCTCTACTTTATTGGGTGCAAGATGTCAATTACACAAAATACAATAGTTAACCTCCTGAGTTAGAAACTTTAAGAGGCTAGAAGTATATGTATCAAACTGTAAATGGGAAAAAAGCTCAGTATGAACAAATTGTGAGTGGTATGGAGCAATACGGTTCACTGAGTCATTGTAAAGCTAGACGCTTCAAGTCTCGGTTAAAGATTTTTTAGCTTCAGTTGCAACAGCCTCTACTTCATCATTCGCTAAAGTTTCCAATATGGGCTTTGCATCTGTACCGCCTAAACGACTCAAGGCTTGTACCAGCCTGTAGCGAACTTGCCAATCTGGATCTGTCGCATAGGGAGCTAACAAGGGAATAGCCTGCAAATCTCCCAACTCGCCAAGAGAACTAATAGCTGCAGTTTTAACTAAGTCATTATCTGAAGAGAGTGCCGTCTTTAGCAACTCCAAAGCTCTTGGATCGTTGAACTCCCCTAACGTAGCGATGATGCTGAATTGTACAATCCACTCGTTGCTAGTTTGGTAGAGTTGTTGTAAATCTTCAAAAGCCTCATGCAATTTAAGAGCACCCAAACAATCTGCTGCGGCTGCTTGGACATCGGGTTCGGGATCATTGCGCAAGCGATCGCGCAATATATTCAGAGATAAATTTAAATCTTGTTGACCCAGTGTATCCAACTGACTAACAGCTGAGTACCGTACACGGGAATTGCTATCGTTAACAGCATTTTGAATTAATTCAAAACCCATAGCTGGATCGAGTTGACGGATTTGGTTAATTGCTCGCAGGCGATCGCCTAAATCTTCAGAATTCAGCAGTTGTTTAACAGATTCAGGAGTAACACTCATTTCATGATCCCAATTTTCAAAGATGTTTTCAAAAAATAGTTAACAATTGATTGTCACTAGTCCAATAATGAACTAGTGACTTATAACTTATCACTTAACGACTAACACTCATCTTAACTAGCTGCCATTGCCCGAATGATGTCACCACGAGTGAGGATACCAATAACTTGGCTCTCGCTGTCAAGTACTGGTAAGCGGTGGACATTGCGATCATGCATGAGTCTAGCAGCTTCTGTGATAGTTTTGTTAGGAGCAATGGTGATAGGGTTTTTGCTCATGACTTCGCCAACAGTTTGCCCAAGTACCTTGTGCAAGTCACGTTCATAATCTGCCGGATTTTGCAAATAGATAACACTATCAAGAAACATGATGTAAGCCGGAGGAGTCACACCAGTTTGTTGCCACATCAAGTCTGTTTCCGAGATAATACCAACTAACTTCCCAGCGTCATTCACAACAGGTAACCCACTAATACGTCGTTCCGCCAGGATTTTAATCGCTTCCTGTAAAGGAGTTTCTGGTCGGACGACGATTGGAGCATGGCTCATGATATCGGCAACTGTTTTAGGCATTGGCTTGCTATCACTTTTTATTAACCTACCTGGGTTTATTGTAAAGACTTGTGGGTCTTAACCCTATCAGATTCATACATTGTTACCAGCCCTTGAGAGTGCAAGAGGTTTCATTTACACCTTCAAAGTCTGCTTGCGTAAACTTTTAATCGTAGAAACAGTGTGTTTTGCAACTTTGTCAATCTCCTCAAGGGTATTAAAGCGTCCTATACCAAATCGTATCGACGCGTAAGCCTGTTGTTCCGAGTGTCCAAGTGCCATGAGAACATGGGAAGGTGCAATCGTTACCGAGGAGCAAGCAGATCCAGAAGAGACTGCCATAACTGGTTGTAATCCTAACAATAGTGCAGATCCATCTACCCCCTCAACAGTGAGATTTAAATTTCCTGGGAGTCGCTGAGTAGGATGTCCATTAAGATGAATTCCCTCTAATTGGGAAAGTTTTTTCCACAATCTTTGTCTTAACTGTGTCAGGCGTTGGTTTTCTCTGGCTTGTTCTTCTAAAGCAATCTCAATCGCTTTACCAAATCCTACGATTTGCGGTGTATACAAAGTGCCAGAACGCATACCTCGTTCGTGTCCACCACCGTGCTGTTGAGGCGCAAGTTGTACTCTGGGGTTGCGGCGGCGGACGTACAGCGCACCGATCCCCTTGGGACCGTATACTTTATGTGCGGTTAGCGACATCATGTCAATTTTCATCGCTTGCACATCAAGAAGAATTTTACCAATAGCTTGTGCTGCATCGGTGTGGAAAAGGACATTGCGATCGCGACACAGAGTACCAATTTCTGCCAATGGTTGCAAAACCCCAATTTCGTTATTCGCAGCCATCACCGAAACGAGAATTGTGTCAGGACGGAAAGCTTTTTCTAACTCAGTCAAATCAATCAGTCCATCTTTTTTGACTGAGAGGATGGTGATTTCAAAACCAAGAGTTTTAAGATATTTGCAAGGGTCAAGAACAGCACTGTGTTCTGTTACAACAGTAATAATATGCTGTCCTTTCTGAAAATAGGCTTCTGCAACACCTTTGATAGCTAAATTATTCGCTTCTGTCGCGCCACTGGTGAAAACAATTTCTTCTGGTGTGGCGTTGATGGCTACTGCGAGAAATTCCCGCGTTTGTTTGACAGCAGCTTCTGCTTCCCAGCCATAAAGATGATTGATGCTGGAGGGGTTACCAAAGTGTTCGCTGAAGTAGGGTAGCATTGCTGTTAGTACCCGTTCATCCACGGGTGTAGTAGCGTGAGAGTCGAGGTAGATAGGGCGTTGAGACATGGCTATTGACTCAGAATTTGACTGAGCTTTTTTAATATACTGAGAACTTTATATAATTCATTTTCGCGCTTTAATAGTGTAAATTCATCTGACAAAGCATATTTTGGTGTATCTTGCTTAGTCAGTTTAAGAAAAGTAAAATGACTACCATTGAGTACTAATCCAAAAGTTGGTTGTTCAGGGTTAGGGTTACTGAACATATAAGCTAGTGCTTGTGGTATTGCTGTCATAAGAGAAAATCCGGCATTCTTAGACTCGATAACAAGTAACCAAAACTGTTGTTTAATAACTAACACATCAATACGCCCACGTACAATTTCTCCTTCATCCTCCAAAGAAATTTCTATAGATTGTTCACTTTTAAGAAAAAAAGGTTCATCATAAAATCCAGCTAAACTCAGCAAGGGAGATAACACCACTAATTTCACTGCTTCTTCCAATAAAGGAGGACGTTTGACTAAACGAAGAAAATGATATTTTACTTTGTCTAAAGACTGCTTTTCTAAATCTGTAATCTCTGGTAAGGAATCAAACCATTCTATAAAAAAATCTTCATTCTCAGCCTGTTGTAGCCCAAATCTTTCTTCTAGATAAGCAAGAGTGACATTTTGAGCTTGGATGACTTGAATCATAGTTTTTTGAAACTAGCTATTATCTGATGTTAAATTCTGATGTCATATTCCATTTTGGCAAAATTGTACGTTTAATCATTGACGAGTAAGATAGTTGTAGGAGCAGACTCACTGTTGAGGTTTCCATGACTCTCACCATCCAGGACTTAGAAAGACTGCAAGAAAAACTACAAGAAGACCAGCGCGACTACCAGCTGGAATTACAAGAAGGTAACATCATTGTCATGGGACCATCAGATATTGAATCGAGCGAAATTGGGGCTGAGTTTATCAGACTGCTGGGTAACTGGGTTAAGCCTCGCCGACTTGGAAGAATATTTGATTCCAGTGGTGGCTTCATCATGCCTAATACTGACTTACGAGCACCGGATGTTTCCTTTGTATCAGCACAAAGATTGAAACGCACCGTGCGTGACTTTGCCAACTTGGTTCCAGATTTGGTTGTGGAAATTAAATCGAAAACAGACCGTGTTCGTCCAATTGAAGAGAAAATAAAGTTATTTTTGCAATTGGGAGCACAAGTTGGGATACTGATTAATCCAGATAAGCTAACTGTGAGTGTATATCGTCCAGTTGGTGAAGTGGAACTGTTGGCGGGTGAGGAGAAACTAACTATTCCAGAGTTATTTTCTGGTTGGGAAATCGCGATTTCTGAAATATGGCCTCCCGTGTTTGAGTAATATCAACGTTAAGAGTGTTTTCCTTATAACCTAGGATAGAAAATACACTGCCCTCTGATACACAACCTGCAATAAATCTGTGTGATGAGGAGTCGTACCTGGATTAATTTAAAATCTAACATTATCAGCATCAGCTAGTGTTCTTCTACTTGTTCGCTTGCTTGAGCAAGCGAACAAGTTTGTTCAAAGTCTAAATAATGGATTTTGATAGATTCTTCTGACGGTAATAAAGCACACTGTTCTAAAGTATGACCAATTTGACGATGTTTTGCTAGATGCAGTGGAGTCTTTAAAGGGGTTACTTTGTAAACAAAATTATAACGGGCAGTGTGATAACTCTGATCTGGCTCATAGAAATTTATTTTCATTTTTTCCAATTCCTCTTTCCGATAATCTTCCAGAGGTTTATATTGCTCATCTGTGAGCCGATTCTCAATCTTTAAGGTCAATTTATTTTCATAATTAGGATTTTTAGCAATTTCTTCTGCAATTAGCTCAATTTTTTTTTGGAAAATAATATGATTTTCTCCAAAGAAATCGTCAATCAGTCCTATCTCTTTAGCTACTTGTGTACCCATCGGCATACAATTACCTGTCAGTTCAATGGCTTTTTTTGTACCTACACGTTTAGGCAGTGAATATGTCCAATACTCAGAACCGTACAATCCCATTTGTTTATAGTGTGGGTTTAAAACAATTCCTCTGCGGCAATAAACAATATCTGCAGCTAATGCCAGCATAACACCTCCAGCAGCTGCATTTCCCTGCAGAGCTGCAATAACTTGGTGTGTATTCGTTGTGAGAATTGCATAAACCAGGTCATTCATGGCGTTAATATTGCGCCATGATTCCTCTGCAGGGTTTTCTGCTGCTTCAATAACGTTAAGATGAATTCCATTTGACCAAAAATCATAACCTCCCATTAAGACAATCACTTTTGTATCCCGATTGCACACATCGAGAAAGGCATCTCTTAATCTATGGCACTGGTCAGTACTCATTGCCCCATTATAAAAATCAAAATGTAGGTATCCTACATTGTTCTTTTCTTGATACCATATCTCTTTATATGTTCTATCAGTAGAAGAAACGTATAAAGGCAAGGGGAGTTCAGGAATATTTTTTAAATGTTCGCCTAACACTAATGCTGCTGGTAATTTAACAAATGACTGATTTTCTTTCTTTCTCTTTTTCAGATGTGATATCCAAACAGCACCATCACGAGCTGCGCGGCAAATAGCACCGTACCGTTGAGCAATAATTTCTCCAGGAGTTCCTTTCAAACTATCTTCTTCATGAGCGCCATAGAGGTAATATTCTTCTCCGTAAATTGTATCTAGTACACCAGGCTGGCTATCACCCGCACGAATTTTTCTGATAATATTGGACATTGATTCTGACGCCCAGTCAATGGCTCTGACATTTTGTCTCATGTATGGACGCAGACAACCTTTGACATCCTCTTGTCTATAATCTAGCGGTTCTGGTACAAAGTTTCTACTTTGGAAACGTTCAATAGTTTCTAGAAGAACTTTGATAGCAGCTTCAGTCACTTCTGCTCTGTACAAACAACTTTTACTACACTGACGCATTTGGAAGGTTTGAGACGACCAGATGTCACCAGTATCCATTTCTGCGGTCGCTTGTAAGGCTGTTACGCCCCAATTCTCTGTGTTAGTCATGATTGCCCAATCTAGAGATGAGGGACCTCTATCTCCCTTAATTCCAGGATGAATGATAATACACAAATGGTGTTGCCAAATATTTTCCGGTATTGCAGTTTTCAACATTGGCGCAATAATCAAATCTGGCTGATACAGTTCAACTGCTTCAGCCATAACCTTGTCACTTATAGCTAATTCAATTGAAACATCATGACCGCGAGCTGTAACCTCTATATGCGCACGTTGAGTCAAACTATTGTATGCGGTTACTAAAAATAAAATCTTCACCTTGAAACTCCCTTAATTTTTAACACTCTCTTCTCCTTTGAAAAAAGCTTGGCATAAACTTCGTTCTCTTCAAGTTGTCATACAAAATTGACAAAAGAAACGAATTTTAGAAATTGATACGGTTCACGGTAGATGTCACCCGCGTATAGTGCAAAGTTAACAGCCTTTGGAACAAAGCCTACTTTTGCCGGTCTTGAATCTGGGTTCTGTACCTCGCTCAGTGGCAAACTGCTGTATATAGCTCCAAGCTCGGGGCTGTGTTTTGAACTGAACCGTATTGTTTCATAAATAGGTTGTTAATTTCAACAAGATAACCAAAAATATTTCTCTCAATAAATACTTTTTCGAGAGAAATATTGATGATTGTTCTCATTTTTTATGACTTTGTTTTATATTGCATCTTTATTAAGAATTCACTCTTCTTGTCAGATTTTTAAATGATATATAAAGCTTGAATGAAGAAGCCTTGACTGATACAGGATTTAGTTTAAAATTCAGTATAAACTAAAAAAATCACAGATTTTCAACACTCAATAAAAAATTATGGTAAAAAGTAGTGTCAAGCGGTCAAGCTTGAAGCTTTTATCTAAAGACACGCAATAATAGGGAGTTAGACTGCCTCCGCAAGCTTTGTTTGTCTAGCCACGACTTGAGTTATCCGGCAATCTCAAACCTGCAACTTTAACGCACAATGACTAAAGATATGCGACGCGACTTTGCCAACCGCGATGAGTTGGTAGCCTACCTCCGCGAACAATTCCCCAAAGCCTCACAACGCGATGACCACACTAGCGAAACCGTGGGTGGACGCAAAGCTGCTGTTGAAGCACTGCAAAAAGTAGATCCTGTACGTTACGGGAAAACACGTAACTTTTTCACAGGTGCGGTAACGCGATTATCACCCTATATTCGCTATGGGGTTCTCAGCTTACGAGAAATTCGGGATCATGTTCTTGGGCGCGTCAAACACCAAGACGATGCAAATAAACTCATTAACGAGTTGGGTTGGCGTGACTACTGGCAAAGGCTTTATGTCAAGCTAGGGGATCACATCTGGAAAGACCAAGAGGAATATAAAACTGGGTACACTGTTGCACAATATGCGTCTGAATTACCTGATGATATCAAACAAGGCACCACAGGACGAGTGTGCATTGATAGCTTCAATCAGGACTTACGAGAAACTGGATACTTGCACAACCATGCACGCATGTGGATGGCAGCTTACATCATCCATTGGCAACGTACTCGTTGGCAAGCGGGGGCAAAGTGGTTTCTCGAACATCTTTTAGATGGTGATCCAGCAAGTAATAATATGTCATGGCAGTGGGTAGCCAGCACCTTTAGCCATAAACCCTATTTTTTCAACCGCGAAAACCTGGAACGCTACACTGAAGGCATTTATTGTCGAAAATGTCCTTTATATGGTAAGTGTGACTTTGAAGGAAGCTATGAAGAGTTAGAAGCGCGGCTGTTTCCTAAAGGCGAATTTACGAAACAACCTAATAGTCAAAGTTGGCAAAAAGGAAAGAAAAGCAAAAGGTGAAACTGGTAAAACTAAAGTGATCACAGCTACAAAATCTCTGAAATGGCTGTATCTACTTGTTTGAGCAGAACCTCCAGAGTGGAAGAATTATCCAACATAACATCTGCACGGGCTACTTTTTCTGCTATTGACATTTGACTTGTGATACGTGCTTGTGCTTGCTCTAAAGTGAAATGATTCCGCTCCATCAATCTTTGCAGTTGCTGTTGTTCTGAACAACTGACGACCCAAATTTCTGTCACTAAATCGGTCATTCCCGCTTCAAATAGCAAAGGGACAACTAACACCAATGTTTGTACAGGTGATACGGCAATTTTTTCTAGAAAGCGATCGCCCACATAAGGATGAATCAAATGTTCTACCCAGTGGCGTTCCTCTTGATTGTTAAAAATAATCTCACCCAGCTTTTGACGGTTGAGGTTACCGTCTGTGAGTAAAATTTGTTTTCCGTAACGTTGAGCAATGTCTTTTAAAATCGGTGAACCGACAGATACAGCTTCTCTGGCATAGGTATCTGCGTCTAAAATGTGTAAATTGTAAGCATTAGCCAGATAATTAGCAACAGTTGTCTTGCCTGTAGCAATGCCTCCTGTTAACCCGATGATGCGTTTAGTCATGAGTCATTTTAAACCAGTTGTCAATACCTGTTCAACATCACAAACTAAAAGGGGAGATCTACCTAGTCATATTGGGTAAATCACCCGCTGAATTGAACTGCTACTTTTTATAGTCTAAAGAGTAATCTTTACCGAATATAGAAGCTTCACTTCACCAGAATATTGTGTATTTTCTTTAAGAAAGCTCTAAGAGGATGTTTGGAAAGTCCAAGATAAGTACAATTTGTCATTCTGTAGACGCTTTGCGGCTTCCCGCTTTCTTACGGAATGAAATGGAGCGTATCTCCTTCACCAGACGCTACGCTAACGCCTTGGCGCGGCGTTGGCGAAGCCTGCCGTTAGGCATAGCCTCAGAATCCCAATTTTTCGTTGAGGCTGAGATGCTTCACTCCGCTGCGCTACGTATGCGCTAAGGCGCACGCTACGCGAACAGCATGACAAAAACTATACTTTTCAAACATCCTCTAACAGAGGTGATTAACCTCTCTTAGAACAGATTGACCTAAGCAATATTTTAGGACTTACGCACGCTCATAAATGGGACATCATGTGTATGAACGTAATTTGGTTGTTCCAGGCTTTTGACACTTACCGTCAGACGGGTGGCGATACACCTCTGGTGCGTCTCTTGCTCTGGGCGATAAGCCAGAGGCTTGACGCTCCGCGTATCGCCATTCGAGTTACCTTGAAAGGGCTAGTCCTATACTTTTATCATTGGTTTGTTTTATAGCTAAA